>JAADGO010000026.1 GCA_013152355.1 Chlorobiota bacterium | reverse complement strand
CACCATAAATCAACCTTATTGATTGCCAGCATGGTTTCCTTTTTTAATGCAGGAAGCGGCACCAACCAAAGCAACCACATGTATAAACTGGGGCCTGTCCACCAGGGGATTATTGAAAGAGGCTCTAAAACAGGTTCTTTCTCCTATATGATGTGGCCTTGCAGGGTGGGCGCCTACTCGGTGCTGATGGATAAACATGCAGGGAACTTTGATGCTACCGACCTGCCTTTCTCCTATATAACTGTTGAAAAAGGGAAAAGCGTTGTAACCCCGGCAATGAACCTATTTACTGTTGGTACTGCCCGCGATACGGTAAAATGGCCTGCCCGTGACAAACGGAAAGACCCTGAAAAACTGGATTTAATAAACTTCGAATTGTTCAACCCCTTTATTGTTGGGAAAATTGTGAAAGGGATTGAATTGTTGTCGGATTTGTACGAAACTGCTTCAAAAACCAGGGAGTTTGTTACCCATAAGGGGGTTAGTATCAATCGGCTTATGCTGAAGACATCGCGCAGGTACTATGAAACAGCACTTCATGTTTACATAGGGAATGAAATCGTAAAACGGTTGGATAACCTACAGCAGTTGTCATCAATGGAATCGGTTTGGGAGGTTCTGAAACCAAAAGGGCCAAACGGCAGTAAGTGGGTCGACCTTCTGGGAATGGTCGCATCTGAACGCTCGGTTTTAGGATTAATGGATTCAGTGAGAAAAGGGGGAATTAAAAGTGTCGATGACCTTCACAACAGCTTTAAAGCTATTTTTGCCGGATATGAAGATGAAGCTTATGCCTGGTGTGCCGGATTGATTAAAAAGTGGCAGGGTATAGATGTTGCCGCCATCTCGCAAAAGCAACTTTTAAAGATCATTGCAGATTGGAGAAGCAACCATCTGAAGATGAACAATATGATCCTGAAAGATGCTGAGAAGGAATTTAACCAAAGCAGCCGGATAGGTTTTGGCAACGATGGCGATGAAACAATTGCTAATGCTGACTTTGATGCCATTCGGGGGAGTTATGAGGATAATAAATTTGTAAAAGGCCTACGCGAAGATTCAGAAAGAATCCAGGCAAAAGCCGATAAATTGATTTCTGAGATAGAAAGTTTATAAATCTCCAAGCCCTCCAAAAGTGAAGGAGTTTGTAATGCTGATTCCTTATTTTAGATTTGTTTTACTGCTAAATAGTTATAGGAGTTTGTTGAGATTTGTCTCAATAAACTTCTATTTTTTTACTGAATACAGGTCTTTTTCATCTACTTTTTTGACTGCCATACTGTCCTTCAATATTCTGTTTATAGCATTGTATGGTGCAGTCACTACCTCGTCTCCAACAGTTAGTCCTTCGGTTATTTCTATATTATTGTTATCCTGAATCCCGGTTTTGACAACAGTTTTTCTTACAATCCCGTCTTTGTAAACAAAAACAACTTCCTGTTTTTTATCCGAAGCCTGCCCATCTTCATCCCCTTCGCCGAAACCCTCTTTTTCAATCCTTGTTGTAACTGCCTGAATAGGTACTGATATTACATTTTCGCGTGTTTCGGTCTGTATCTCGACAGTAGCTGACATGCCTGGCCTAAATGGGTAAAAGTTGCTGGTGTTTTTTTCAATAAGGTCTTTATACGATTCTTTTAACAGAAAAACTTTAACATCGAAATTGGTGACCTGGTCGGCTGTAGTGCCTGTTGTATTTGCAGAGTTGGCAATTTCGGTAACAACACCTTTAAATTTCCTGTTCAGGTAGGCGTCTACTTCAACCAGTGCAGTGTCATTCTTCGAAACTTTTACAATGTCGTTCTCATTCACCTCAACTTTCACCTCCATCTTATCAAGGTTGGCAATCACCATCATATCTGTCCCGGCATATATATTGGTTCCCACTACACGTTCGCCTTTTTCAACATTCAACTTTGACACAGTTCCCGGCATAGGAGCATAAATTTTTGTTTTTGTAAGCTGTTCTTTTGCCTCGTTAACCGAAGCTTCAGCACTTTTTATGGAATATTGAGATGCTTTAACCTCTGAAAGGGCAACTTTGTAGTTTGATTCAGCCGTTTCAAATTCAGAAACCGGGATCGTCCCTTTTTCATACAACTGTTTCGACCGCTTATATGACAACTCACTATTTGTAAGTTGGGCTTCTGCCTGAGCCAGCCGTGCCTTTGATGAGTTTAGCGAGGCCTCCATCCGGTTAAGGCTCGAGATATAAATATCGGGTTTAATAACAAGCAGTAATTGCCCCCGGGTAACCTGGTCGCCTTCTTCAACATACAATTCAATAATCTCTCCTGAAACATCAGGGCTGATCTTTACCTCTGTTTCAGGTTGTATCTTGCCATTTGCCGTAATCAACTCGGTTATAGACTTGTTCTCAACCACCTGCGTTACCACTTTTACTTTAACGCTGTCGCCAAACCAACCTGCTTTTTTCCCAACCACGAGCAGTAGTATAGCAACTACTAATAATACGATTGCATAAGGTAGTATCTTTTTTTGTTTCATAGTTCCTTGTGTTTTGAGTTATTTTATTTTCCCGGGATTTTTTTTGATGTAATCATTCCAGTTTCTATATTCCTTTTTCCCGGCAGGTTTATTTTGTTGAAGGAAATGGCAAATAGCAACGGCAACCGAGTCTGAAACATCCAGGTCTTTTGGGATTTCATCCAGGTCGAAAAGTTGTTTCAGGAAATAAGCTACCTGCTCTTTCGAAGCCCGCCCCATTCCTGTAATGGATTGTTTTACCAGCAGGGGGGCATATTCATAAATCGTTAACGAACGGTAAAGCCCGGCAGCCATGATCACTCCCTGTGCCCTGCCAAGTTTTAACATCGACTGTACATTTTTCCCGTAAAACGGGGCTTCCAGAGCCATTACATCGGGTTTGTACTGGTCGATAATATGCAATGCCCTTTCATGCAAATATTTCAGGCGTTGGTAGTGGTCGTCAAATTTCCCCGGGCGGATCACCCCGGTGTTGAGTATCACCGGTTTATTCGAACGTATCTCTACCAATCCGTATCCGGTGACCCGGGTTCCCGGGTCAATTCCTAATATTTTTAAATTTTTAGTCTCAGGCATAGGTGTTTTTATTTGTACTCAAGGCCTTCGAAAAATAAACCATCGTATTCCGGCTCTCCCGTCTCCACTTCTTCTTCAATGTTGTCCCCTCTCAGTTCCCTGAACCTTTTCCTGGATTCAACAACATAAATGCTACCGGGGTAATTTACCATCATCTGTTTATACAGCTCCTGTGCTTTCTCCGGATGGTTCAAATGAAACTGGTTTAGCCCGGCCAACAAAAACAATGCATCGTCAGCCAAAACATCGTACGGGAAATCACTGATAATTTGTTCCAGGTTTGCAGCTGCAGCCGGGTAGTTATTCCTTTTGATATAGATTTTTGCCTTCCTGAATAAGATATCATCTGCCAACGAGTGGTAAGGGTACAAATTTTCAATAGTATCTAAGGTAGCCAGGGCAATTGAATCCTGATTCCTGAAAAGGAGCAGGTCGGCTTTGGCAAAAAGTTGTAACGGAAGGTCTGTGGTATCCAGGTCTAAGTTGCTGCTGATTAACAGGGAAAGCTCGAACGCATCATTGGAAGTCAATTTTGAGGTACTGGCCTTTAAAACATCCAACTGTGCCTGTGCCCAGCGAAAATTACCGAGGAAATAGCCCAACCTGGCTTTTTTAAGCTTTACCTCATCGCTAAGGGTATTATTTTTAAACGCATCGATAACCTGCGAATAAATCAGCATGGCTTCCCAGGGGTCGTTGGCATAAACATAAACATCTGCCAGTTTGGTTTTTAACTTTCCAATTTCATTGGTTTTCAGGTTTTTTATTGCCAGTCCTTTTCGCAGTACTTCAATCGCCTTATCTTCCCGCCCCAGGTAAAACGCCAGTAAATGGGCATATTCAATCACAAGTGGGTAGATAGTGGGAGTGTACCCCAGGGTTTCAATCCCTTCCTCAAACTTCTGAACCAGATCTTCTGCCAAAGCTAAATTACGGCTTTCTTCCTGGATAAAATATAAATAGGAGCTATGTAGATTCTGCAAATAACTTTGCGTATAATACGGATTTCCTTCCCCCTTGTTCAATAAATACGCAAATGCATTACGGGCTTCGGTATATTTTCTGTTGTTGAGTGCCATTTTTGCCAGGTTGGCTATTTGGGCATCTTCATTTCCGGTTCGCCGGTCGATAGCAATGGCCTGCCTCAGGGCACTGGTAAAATTACGTCCCTGAAGGAAAAACCATATCAACAATCGGTTATAGCTTATAACCTGCGGCTCTTCCTGTATGCGTTTCAGAATTATTTTCCTGAACTCATCTCTGAGGCTGTTATTTACATCGCGGTATAAAACAGATGATAGATTCCCCTGTACCCTGTTTAAATTTTTTTCATTTTCTTTTATGAAATCAAGGTACTTTTCCATCATCAGGGTGTAGTTGCGCAGGTATAAATAAACACGGGCAAGTTCATAATTGAACTCCTCATTCCTTAATTTCCGCCTCCCTTTAAGATATACCTCCTGAGCCATTTCATACTCGCCCCACTGCATAAATGTATTAGCCGCATTTATATAGGCTGCTTTATTTCCCGGGATGATTTTAATAGCCTTACTATATTTTTCTTTCGCCTCCCCAGTTTCCCCCTGTACTTTTAATAAATGCCCCCAGTGAATGAAATAATCAGGGATTGATGAATTTGATTTCCGTATTTCCTTTAAAACAACTTTTTCTGCTGTTTTATAGTCTTTCAATTGAAGGAGGCTGGTGAAATAATATTTAAAGTAGTATTTGTTCCTCGAAATATCGAAAAGCTCTTTGAACAGTGGTGCTGCCTTTTCATAATCCTTGTTATTGTAATATTTTAAGGCAAGTTGCGAATTTAACTGTTTTAATTTCCCCTGTGGGAAACCATAAAGGGAACCAATTATTGCTATAATTAATATGAACAGCTTCTTTTTCATCTAAAATCATTACTGGGCGGACACAAAAATAACACTCTTATTAAAGCGAATCTCTAAAAACCACTATTTATTTTATATTGAAAACCCGAATATTTTTTTGAATTAAGTTAATTTTGCGGGAAATCTTTGATATGGCACATGAGTTGAATGGAAGAGAAAGGCTTCCCCGTTGGATGAAAATGAATATGCCAAAAGGTGAAAGTTACTCAAAAGTTAAAAACCTGGTTGCAAAACACGGCCTACATACAATATGTACCAGTGGCAATTGCCCGAATATTGGGGAATGCTGGAACCGTGGCACAGCCACATTTATGATATTAGGGGATATTTGTACCCGGCGTTGCAGGTTTTGTGCAGTAAAAACGGGCAGGCCATTGTCTCCCGATTTACAAGAACCCGGGAAAATCGCAGAATCGGTACGCATTATGGGGGTGAAACATTGTGTAATTACTTCTGTCGACCGGGACGACCTGGATGACCAGGGGGCCGGGATATGGGCACGTACCATCAGGGAAGTGAAAAAAGTTAACCCGGATACAAAAATAGAGGTGTTGATCCCCGATTTCAGGGGGGAAGGTGAGTTGATCCAACAGGTGATTGATGCCAACCCTGATGTAGTTTCCCATAACCTGGAAACAGTTGAGCGGTTGACGTCTTTTGTGCGGTCTGCTTCCAATTACAGGAGGAGCCTTGGAGTAATAAAATACATTGCCGGCTCAGGAGAAATTGCCAAGTCGGGAATTATGCTCGGACTGGGGGAAACTCATGATGAAATATTGCAAACCATGGACGACTTGCTGGAAGCAGGTTGTAAAGTTATGACCATAGGTCAATATCTGGCACCAACCAGGAAACATATACCCGTGAAAGAATATATTAAGCCGGAGAAGTTTTTGGAATTAAAAAAAACAGGGCTGGAAAAAGGGTTTTCTTTTGTTGAGAGTTCGCCATTGGTGCGTTCGTCATACAGGGCCGAGGAACATGTGAATGCGTGATAAGTCGTAAGTAGAAAGTCGTAAGTAAAAAGTAGAAAGACTAAAATTAATGAGTAGCAGGGATTAGAATTATTAACAGTAACAATTTGCGATATCAGCGGCATCTGCGCGAAAAAAAAGTCGTAAGTCGTAAGTCGAAAGACTAAAATTAATGAGTAGCAGTAGTTAGAATTATTAACAGCAACAATCTGCGTCATCTGCGTCATCTGCGTGAAAATAAAAACAAAATGGCATCATTCAATTATATTGATTTAGGGTTGAAAGACTACAAAGAGTGCTGGGATTACCAGGAAGAGTTGCTTAATGATGTAGTCTCGGATAAAAAAGAAAAAAAAGCTCCTTCAGAAAAGAATTATTTCCTGCTGGTGGAGCATCCGCATGTTTACACCATGGGTAAAAGCGGCAATAAAAGCAATATGCTTATCCATGGCGACTTTTTTAAGAAGATAGAAGCCACTTTTTACCAAATAAACAGGGGGGGCGATGTAACCTACCACGGGCCGGGGCAAATTGTAGGCTACCCGATTATTGACCTTGAAAATTACAATATTGGCGTGCGTGGGTATATAGAAAAAATGGAGGAGGCAATTATTGCTACTTTAGCCCATTACGGACTTGAAGGAGGGCGGAAAGAGGGAGCTACAGGTGTTTGGCTGGATGCTGCCCATAAAGTCAGGGCCCGGAAAATATGTGCCATCGGGGTGCGGGTGAGCCGTTATGTTACCATGCACGGGTTTGCCCTGAATGTTAATACCGACCTGCGCTATTTCAATTATATAAATCCTTGTGGTTTTGTGAATTATGGAGTCACAACCTTGCAGCAGGAGCTAAAAAAGGGAATAGGTATGGATGAAGTAAAATCTGTCCTTAAAACAAAGTTTGACGGGGTATTTTAAGAAACTTTTCAACTATTCCCAAACCCCTGCAATCGGTTCGCCACAGGCACCACATCTCCCGTTTTTCAGGTTATTCTCGATGATGGCAAAACCTCTCCGCCCAATCACTGTTTTTTTACATTTCGGACAAAAAGTATTGGAAAATTCACTGCCCGGGACATTATCGGTAAATACATATTTTAATCCCGAGTCGACAGCACTTGAGCGTGCTTTGTTTAGCACAGTCACAGGCGTTGAAGGAAGCCGGAGTAATTTATGTTTCGGATAAAACCTGCTGAAATGAAGGGGTGTATCCTGGAATCCGTTTTCGGCCAGCCACCCGCACATCCGTTTGATCATGTCCAGGTCGTCGGTCCATTCGGGTACTACCAGGTTGGTAATTTCCAGCCATACATTTTCTTCTTTCATTATTTTCAGGGTGTTCAGGATAGGGTCGAGTTTCCCGTTGCACAACTTTAGGTAGATTTCATCCGAGAAAGCTTTCAGGTCGATGTTGGCAGCATCAATTACTTTGCACAATTCACGAAGGGGTTTTTCATTTATATAACCGTTGGATACAAGGATATTGCGTATCCCTTCCTGCCGGGCAATCTTCGAGGTCTCCGTTACATACTCGTAGAATGTAATAGGTTCGGAATAGGTATATGCAATGCTTTCGCACTGGTGCTTAACGGCAGATTCTACCACTGCCTCGGGCATCAGGTCGAAGTTACGGGTTTTTTCGGGGCTGACCTGTGAAATAGTCCAGTTCTGGCAATTCAGGCACGCCAGGTTACATCCGGCAGTGGCAATGGATAAGGCTTTTGACTGTGGCAGGAAATGGTACAACGGCTTCTTTTCCACCGGGTCGATATGTACTGCACACGGATTGCCGAAAGCCATCGTGTATAATTTCCCGTCTTTTACGATACGGTTATGGCAATCGCTGACTTCCCTTTCTTTCAAATCGCATTCATTGGGGCAAATCTGGCATCGTATGCCCCTGGGGGTCTGGGCATAAAAAACTGCTTCCCTGCTCCACTTTGATAGTTTTTTACCCATAACAGGGGAATTTGCCCATCCGGTTTTACAGATCAGCCCGCCTGTACCCAGCAGCCCCAGTTTTATGAATTCCCGTTTATTGATTCTCCTGCCTTTCATGTTGCTTGTTTTTTTGATTCTGTCCTTTTTCCTGAAGTTGTTTAAAGTTAAATAACTTCCTTATATAAATATAGTTACTACTGCATTGAATTTACCTTTTCAACTTACCTTTCCCCTAATCATTATTATACTAACTCCAACGATCCCGGCAGTAACCCAAAGCATTGGCACAATACCCAAAGAGGGCACTAACACAACCGAAGATAATAATGCCCCTAATGCAGCACCCCATATATCAGCGGCGTAGGTAGTAGATGCAATTAATGCTGTATCCCCCTTTCTTAATTGGACAGCTACTGCAAAAACCAACCCTGTTAAGAAGCCTTCGGCTACCATAAAAATAACGATTACAGCCCATGTCATAATCGGGTAAGAAGATAAATTCTTCACCTGGCTGAAAAATAATCCTAAAAAAAGCTGCAATACAAATACGCTAACCATCAGGATTCTGAAATGCCTGAGTTGAGGATTGGAGAATATTTTTTCCCTTAACCATGCCGCAAGTGCAAGCCCTGCCATAAAACATGAAACGAGTATCCCTAATGCCTGGTAAACATACCCGTAGGTACTCTGAAAAATCAGCAACAGTGCAAATTCAGTAGAGGCAGATGCAAAACCCGCAGCAAAAACCCCCGCTTGGGTTGAAGAACCTTTTAATAAAAAAAGCAGTGGGAAAAGCAGCAGTACCAAAACAGGCCAATAACTTGTAAGTTTGGTGCCAAACAGGCTTTGAAACAGTTGTTCCTGGACAAGGTATGCCTTTGGGAACAGGTCTTTGCTTACCCCTGATTTCGAATTGAGTTGGCCTACTAACTGCCGGCTCCTTTCGGCAAGCAGGTTGTCATCAATAAAATAGCGGTTTACATATTCGGTTGAGATTCCTTTTTCTTCAATAAGGCGGGTAAAATCTGTACGTAATACAAAGTCTGATGCCAGGAAATAATTCCGCTCTCCCGGAATGATTTCGACATATTGAAAAACCTGTTTTAGCGTATTGTAAAGTATAGAGTTCAGTTTTATATCCAGTTCTCCGGCATAATTGGAGATTCCGTTCAGGCTGGTCGAAATAATCCCGCCTGGCGCAAGCTTTTGTTTGAGTTGTTTGAAAAACTCCCAATTGTAGTAGCGGCAAAGCATGGCGTTATAAGGACCTGAGATATTGATAATTGCAACATCGTATAGTGTGCCGGTTTTCTTTAGGAATAAGCGTGCGTCACCGGCAAAAGGATGTATCTTGCTGTTTTCCTGTGGAGCATTCAGGTGCGAACCCAGCTGGAAAACTTCTTTAACAGGTTCAAGGTAGTCTATCCGGTCAACAGGGTATTTCTCGATCTCTTCCGAGAGGCCGGCTATACCACCTGAAATAAGCAGCACATTGTTGGGGTGGGTGTGGTTGCTCATGGCATAATGCACCGCCTCTTCCCTTGCTGTAATGTTGTTCTCCGAAAAGATAAGGATATTGTTCTCATACAGGTTCAACTGCCCGCCACGCGAAGTAATTGCAAGCTTGCCTTGTGTAGTTTCTTTTGCAAATACGATTTTCTCCTGCCCAAAATAAAGTTTCTGTACGTATAAGCCGGGATTGAAAATGAAGGTGGGCACTGCAACTATTATCGCAATAAGTGCAACAGTTAATAATGCTTTTCCTTTCAGCCTAAAAGTCATGGAGAAAATAAAGAAAAGTACCAGAATCAGAATAGCAAAAACCTCGAATGCATTTAGAAAATAAACCAGGATGAAGCTGAAAAGAACCCCTCCTGCTATACTTCCGATATTCTCAAACATATATATACGTTCGGTTTCGTTCTTTTTGAGAGAGGACGAATGCGATAAAAATGTAAATAAAAATCCTGAAAGGAGGCAAAAAGGGAGAAGTACCAGCAACGAATGGATCGTTATTGCAGTTATGCTGATAGCAACTCCTGTAGCATAAAAAAAGTGGTAGGATAGGTGAAGTAAAAAAAGGAGGGTAGGAGGTAATATCCCAAGGCCCAGGAATCCATAGAATGCATATTTGCGGGCGTCAATGATGCCCCGGGATGATCTCCCCAGCCAGGCACCTGCCCCGGTTAGCAGTAACCAATTGAAAAGTACCACGCCGATAACCAGTTCATTCCCTCCGAAAAGAGCCATCAGTTCACGAATCATCACAATTTGGACGGTCATTGCCGAAAAGCCCAGTAAAACAGCCAATACAAAGCCTTTCTGTTTATCGCGAAAAAATGCATCTTGGCACACTGCCTCCTTGTGAGTTGTTTTATTATTCAAAAAAAGTTTGCGATAGAAATTCCAGTTCCAAAGCAGGTGGAATATACCGGTCAGCGACATGCCTACCCCGAAGTTTACATGCCAAACCAGGATCTTTTTGATCCATGGGATATCCAGTTTATAATTTACCTGAACAGCAAGGAGTAAACCTAATAACATCGTTACAAGGAATGTCGCCAACAAAAGGGTGTTCCATATTTTCCGGTGTGTTGCCTTTGGTATAATCTTCAGTGAATAAAGGGCAAAGCTGGCTAGGTATAACAGCAACACAATGGTAACAACCGGTATGACTAAATAGGGCTGGTTCATTTGTATTATTCATTTTCTCCAAAAACAATGGCTTCATAGGTATAAACCTCGGCATTTTTCCAGCCGTCCCATCCTAAGCCGGCTTTATCCCGAGAGCAATGCCCAAGGAATTCTTCAAGTGTCCATCCGGTTTTTTGTGCTACCTGTGGCAGGAATGTTCCCGACCGGTAACCTTTTTTAATGTAGATACCGTGTTTCCCTAATTTAATATCCTTTTTCGAATATACCCTTTTTAAAGGGGTGAGTACAGAGATTTCAATATCCAGGTTTTTCAACTCGCGGAGGCTTACCCTTGGGAACCGGCTGTCCTGGGTGGCTGCGGCAATAGCCATTGATTGAACAGTTTTATAAAGGGGGTCGGTAGCGTTGAAGCGTCCTATGCAACCCCGCAGTTCCTTGTTCTTTTTATAGAGCGACACGAAAGCTCCTGCCTGTATTTTGAATACCTCAGGTAGTTTATTTTCATCTAATTTGGGAATCGTATTCGTACGCAGGTAATCCTCCAGCGTTTCCCTTGCTATTTCCAGGAGCTTCTTTTCCTCTTCTTTATTAAGGAAAGAGTCTTCCTGCCCGTTTTTATCCTTAGGTTGCCTGCTTATTGCAATTGCCCAGTAACCAAC
>JAADGO010000116.1 GCA_013152355.1 Chlorobiota bacterium | reverse complement strand
GGTCAATCTTTGTTTTTTCGAATATTTTATCAATCGTATACCCTCTGTTGAATGCTTCGGCAATGGCAAATATCCTACGGTCTGTAGGTTCCACCAGTTCTTTTTCAATTTCGTCTAACTCAATTGCACCTGAATTGGCAACAAACCCATGCATCCCAAGCCCAACCATTCGGATCCCCTTTTGGATAGCTTCTTCGAAAGAGCGCCCGATAGCCATGATTTCGCCCACGCTTTTCATTGAGCTGCCAATATTTTTAGAAACCCCGATGAATTTGTTGAGGTCCCAGCGGGGGATTTTAACCACAATGTAATCAAGGGCAGGCTCAAAACAGGCTGTCGTTACTTTTGTAACAGTGTTTTTTAGTTCATGTAAGCCGTACCCCAACCCCAGTTTTGCTGCAATAAATGCCAGTGGGTAGCCGGTTGCCTTCGATGCCAGTGCCGATGACCTTGATAGCCGGGCATTGACCTCAATTACCCGGTAATCTTCCGAGTCTGTGTCAAGGGCAAACTGTACGTTACATTCGCCGATGACTCCCACTTTACGGATGATATTTATGGATATTGCCCTCAGTTTATGGTATTCTGCATTCGACAATGTTTGCGAAGAAGGAGCCACAACAATACTTTCTCCGGTGTGTATCCCCAGCGGGTCGAAATTTTCCATATTACAAACCGTAATGCAATTATCGTATTGGTCGCGTACAACCTCATACTCAACCTCTTTCCACCCTTTTATCGACTCTTCGACTAATATTTGCGGAGAATAGGAAAAAGCTTTTGCTGCCAGTTTATCCAGCTCGTCCTGGTTTTCACAGAAGCCGCTCCCCAGCCCGCCCAGGGTGTATGCAGCCCTGATAATTATGGGGAAGCCGATCTCCTGTGCTGCGGCTTTGGCTTCCTTCATAGTTGCAGCAGCTATGCTTTTGGGTGTTTTGATGTTAATTTCATCCAGCATATTGGAGAACAGCTCCCTGTCTTCAGTATTGATGATCGACTGGACAGGTGTACCGACAACCTCAAGGTTGTATTTTTCCAATATACCGGTTTTATATAATTCTACTCCACAATTAAGGGCGGTCTGCCCACCGAATGCAAGCAAAATACCCTGTGGCTTTTCCTTTTTTATTACCTGTTCAACAAAATAGGGTGTAACCGGGAGGAAGTATATTTTATCGGCAATATCTTCCGAAGTTTGAATTGTTGCAATATTCGGGTTGATTAAAACAGTTTCAACCCCTTCTTCCTTCAATGCTTTTAAAGCTTGAGAACCGGAATAGTCAAACTCGCCGGCTTCACCGATTTTTAATGCCCCGGAACCGAGGATAAGTGCTTTTTTTATTTTGTGATTACGCATAAGTTAAAAAATTGTAACTGATTTATGAAGTACGGGACTCTAAATACGATTCTTCCATCTACGTTAAATATCTGTGGTATAATTCCCTGTTTGTTTTGTATTTCGCCTATTGCCCTTCTTTATATTTCTTAATATTATCAATAAAGTCGTCAAATAGAAATTCCGTATCGGTAGGCCCACTGGAGGCTTCCGGGTGGAACTGGGTCGAGAAAAAAGGTTTTGACTTATGCCTGATCCCTTCGTTTGTCCCATCATTAACATTCACAAATAAAGGCTCCCATTCATTTGTAAGTGTGTCAGGGTCGACTGCATAGCCATGGTTTTGCGAAGTTATAAAGCACCTGTTTGTCCCCTTTAGCAATACTGGTTGGTTGTGGCTTCGGTGGCCATACTTTAGCTTGTATGTTGAAGCACCTGCAGCCATGGCTAACAGTTGGTTGCCCAGGCAAATACCCATAATAGGTTTTTCATCGTCAATTATTTTTTTGATATTGGAAACGGTTTCATGGCACATAGCAGGGTCGCCCGGCCCATTGGTAAGGAATACGCCGTCATACTCTTCCTTCGTGAAATCGTAATCCCAGGGCACCCTTATCACCGTGGCACCCCTGTTGAGCAGGCATCTGATAATGTTGTATTTCACCCCGCAGTCGACTAGTACAACTTTATATTCCCCGTCTCCGTAAACTTCCCTGTTTGCAATGCTGGTAACTGCTACCAGGTTTTCTTTATTGGGGTCGTAAAAGTCAATTGCATCACCCTCAAATTCAATTTTGCCAAGCATTGAGCCTTTTTCCCTTAGTATTTTGGTTAGCGCCCGTGTATCGATATCGAAAAGGCCCGGCACCCCCAACTCTGTTAGCCACTGCCCCAGGCTCATTACTGCATTCCAATGGCTGTATTCAAATGAATAATCAGAAATAATTAAACCGCTAATGTGTACCTTACTTGATTCATAGAATTTATAAATGCCGTTTTCGGAAGAACTTTTCGGGACGCCATAGTTGCCAATCATGGGGTAGGTAGATACTAATATTTGCCCTGTATACGAAGGGTCGGTGAGGCTTTCCGGGTAACCGGTCATGGCTGTGTAGAAAACAACTTCGCCGGCAACTGACTTTTCACTGCCGAATGACTTCCCGGTAAATTCTGTCCCGTCTTCCAGGATAAGTTTTGCTTTTTTGACTTTCAACATTTTTTACAACAGTATTTTTATCCAGTTAAAAAAAATGCGTTTGTGCTACCCCTGTAGTTCAAACGCATATCTTAATCGTCTCTTTTTATTCTTTTACTTTTCAATCTCTGTAGGCACATTGTTCTTTAATCTCTCTCTCTCCGAGGGAGTGTTAATCCCCCCTAAACTCTGCTTAGAATCAGCAGAAACTTTATTTTTGTATTTTGTTAGCTTTGCTACTATATAATTGCATTCGTTAATGCAATCAGATTTTATAATTGCAAAAGTATAAATTTTTCTGAAAAATGATTTGTTTTTCATACAAAATGAATATTTTTGCATTCAGAATGAATATTTATTCACAATGAAAGATCGGGTAAAACGGCATTTAGCAATACGTAAGATTATTTCCGGTGGAGGTATCAGTAGCCAGGAAGACCTTTTGCACAAATTAAAGTCGAAGGGGTTTAGCCTGACGCAAGCAACACTGTCAAGGGATTTAAAAGTATTGCAGGTGGCAAAAATCCCCGACAGGGAGAAAAGTTATATTTATGTTATACCTGAACTGACACGTGGAAATTCCAACTCGGAAACGAGTATGGTAAATTTCCTGGCCGATGGTTTTAAGGGGATTCAATTCTCGGGCAGCCTGGCTGTTGTGAAAACAATACCGGGTTATGCAAGCAGCATTGCATCAGTAATCGATAGTGCCAATTCATGGGAAATCCTTGGCACAATTGCCGGCGACGATACGATACTTATTGTTTTAAAGGAAGGGGTCTCAAAAAGGGATGTAATTAATGGCTTGATATTAATCATGCCAAGTTTGAAGGAAAAAATAGGGCAATAAAAAATGAAGGATATAAAGCAACTGACTATTGTAGTTGCAGGGCAACAGCATATTAAATATATCGATAGTATAAATGAAGCTATCGATGCAGCCTCAAAAGAACGGGGTACAGGCATTGCAAAGCGTACCTACGAATACCTTGAGGGCAAAATTAATGAGGGCAAAGCAATTATAGCCCTTGACGGCGAAAAGTTTGCCGGGTTTTGTTATATAGAATCATGGGGGCATAACCGTTTTGTGGCAAACTCAGGTTTGATTGTGACACCTGAATACAGGGGTATTGGCTTGGGGAGGGAGATAAAAAATAAAGCCTTTAATCTTTCCCGGCAAAAATTCCCCGAAGCAAAAATATTCGGGCTTACCACGGGCATGGAGGTTATGAGGATCAACCATGAACTGGGGTACAGGCCGGTAACATTCTCAGAATTAACTGATGACGAACAATTCTGGAAAGGTTGCTCCAGTTGTGTCAACTATGATATTTTGATGCGTACCGGACGTTCGAAATGTTTATGTACGGGGATGCTATTTGACCCTGCCTGGGAAGGCAGGGAGAGAAAAGGCAACGGGGCCAATAAGCGGTCGCTGTTGGATATTATAAATAAATTTAAACCGAAGAACGGGAAAAAGCCATCAGGGGCATACAATACCGGAGTACTATTCCTTACCATAATGATGCGTTTGTTTAAGGGGTAATTTGAAGCCCTGTATGGATAAAAAAAATATTGAAAATGAAAAAAAAGGTTGTATTAGCTTTTAGCGGGGGATTGGATACATCGTATTGTGTCAAATATTTATCGATTGAAAAAGGGTTTAACGTTTATACGGCTATTGCAAATACCGGTGGGTTTTCGAAAGAAGAACTTGACGAAATAGAAAAGAAAGCCTACAGGTTGGGCTCCAAAGGCCATGTAACCATTGATGTAACCGATACTTATTATACTAAATGTATCCGGTATATGGTGTTTGGTAATATTCTGCGTAACAATACATACCCTGTTTCGGTAAGTTCAGAGCGTATTTTCCAGGCTATGGCTATTATTGCACATGCCCGGAAAATTGGTGCTGCTTATGTGGCCCATGGCAGCACAGGGGCGGGCAACGACCAGGTGCGTTTCGACCTTACCTTTCAGGTGTTGGCCCCGGAGATAAAGATATTGACCCCTATCAGAGACCTCTCTTTAAGCCGTGAAGAAGAGATCGACTACCTTAAAAAGCATGGCGTTGATGATGATTACATAAAAATGCAATATTCTATCAACCAGGGGGTCTGGGGTACAAGCATAGGCGGGAAAGAGACATTGTCATCTAAGGAACCGCTCCCGGAAGAGGCTTATCCCCGGCAATTGGAGGAAACGGGGTTCAAAGATATTGAGTTACACTTCGAAAAAGGGGAGTTTACAGGGATAAATAATACAAAATACAGCAACAGGGTTGAGGCGATCCAGGAATTGGAAAAGCTTGCCGCCCCGTTTGCCATTGGCAGGGATATCCACGTTGGCGATACCATTATTGGGATTAAAGGAAGGGTAGGTTTCGAAGCTGCTGCGCCGTTGATTATCATCAAAGCACACCATTTGCTTGAAAAACATACCTTAACAAAGTGGCAAATGTATTGGAAAGAGCAACTGTCGAACTGGTACGGGATGTTTATTCACGAATCGCAATACCTCGACCCGGTTATGCGCAATATTGAAACTTTCCTGGAAAGCAGCCAGGAGAATGTCACCGGTTCGGTATTCGTAAGATTGAAACCTTACCATTTCGATTTGCAGGGCGTTGAGTCGGAGCACGACCTGATGAGTTCTGCTTTTGGCGAATATGGCGAAGTAAGTAAAGCATGGACAGGTGACGATGTGAAAGGGTTTACTAATATTTTGGCAAATTCATTAAAAATATATTATTCGGTTAACAAAAAGAAAAAGAAGCCTTTGTAATTCCACCCTATAAAGGGGGCATGCCGGAAAGCCGGGCAAGGAATATTGAGCCGGGTGACGGCAATAAGGATACAGGTATTAAAAGTGTTTGATAATGATTAAAGTTGGCATAATAGGAGGCGCAGGGTATACAGCGGGTGAGCTGTTCAGGATTCTTATGTACCATCCACAGGTGCAGATACAATTTGTGCAAAGCTCGAGTAATGCAGGTAATTTGGTCTCGGATGTACATGCCGACCTGTTGGGCGATACAGAAATACGTTTTGTTGAAAAGGCTGATTTTAATAAGGTTGACGTAATCTTTTTGTGCATGGGGCATGGCAAATCGAAAGCATTTATTAAGGAAAATGCCATCCCCGGGAATGTAAAAATTATCGACCTGAGCCATGATTTCAGGATTATGTCTGATACGCATGATTTTATTTACGGATTGCCCGAACTGAACCGTGAGGAGGTCAGGCAAAGCAACCATATTGCAAACCCGGGGTGTTTTGCCACAGGCATACAATTAGGCTTGTTGCCCCTGGCAGCCAATAATTTAATTACCGGCGAAATTCATGTAAATGCCATCACCGGTTCGACCGGGGCAGGGCAGGAGCCATCCGGAACGACCCATTTTAGCTGGAGGAGCAATAATTTGTCAGCATATAAAATATTTCAACATCAACACCAGGGGGAGATATTGCAATCGCTGGGCCAGTTACAGCCCGGTTTTAATAAAGGTTTTAACTTTGTCCCTGTCCGTGGGAATCATACCCGTGGAATATTTGTAACAGCTTATACGGCCTACCAGGGTACTCTGGAAGAGGCGGTAAGTATGTACAAAGCCTATTATAAAAGCCACCCTTTTGTTGTTATTTCTGATAAGAACCCGGGGCTAAAACAGGTAATCAATACTAATAAGGCAATAATATACCTTGAGAAACACGAGGGGAAGCTGGTCGTCATTAGCCTGACTGACAATCTTTTAAAAGGGGCGTCAGGGCAGGCAGTACAGAATATGAATCTGATGTTTGGGCTGGAAGAGACATCGGGGTTGAACTTAAAACCGGTAGCTTTTTAATATGAAACTATTTGATGTATATCCGCTTTTTGACATAACCCCTGAGAGGGCGCAGGGGTGCTATGTATGGGACACAAATGGGGACAAATACCTTGATTTGTACGGAGGCCATGCGGTTATTTCTATCGGCCACAGCCACCCGCATTATATTAACAGGGTATCCGGGCAATTAAACAAGATCGGGTTTTACTCAAATTCTGTCCAGAACCCGCTTCAGGCAGAACTGGCTCAGAAACTGGGCAGGCAATCGGGTTACGGCGATTATCAGTTGTTCCTCTGTAATTCGGGTGCCGAAGCCAATGAGAATGCTATTAAACTCGCCTCGTTTATTACGGGTAAAAAGAAATTTATAAGTTTCAAAAAAGCATTCCACGGGCGTACCTCGATGGCAGTTGCTTTAACGGATAACCCTAAAATAATTGCCCCGGTGAATGAAAGCCTCAATGCAATTATACTGCCCTTTAATAATATTGATGAAGTTGAAAAGGCATTAGCTGAAAATGAGGTGGCAGCTATTATTATCGAAGGTATCCAGGGGGTAGGGGGCATTAACATTCCGGAAGAAAGGTTTTTGATGGGGCTGGGAAGCCTTGCTAAGAAACACAATTGCCTGCTTATCCTGGACGAAATTCAATCGGGGTACGGACGGAGTGGGAAATTTTTTGCCCACCAGTACGTTGATATCAGTCCTGATTTAATTACCGTGGCTAAAGGAATGGGGAATGGTTTCCCTGTAGGCGGGGTTTTGATACACCCCGGAATTAAACCATGGGCAGGGATGCTTGGGACAACGTTTGGGGGCAACCACCTGGCTTGTGCCGCTTCAATTGCGGTGCTGGAGGTAATGGAGAGTGAAAAATTAATTGAAAATGCAGAGAATACCGGCAATTTCCTTATGAAGGAGTTGTCCCAGATAAGCAATGAGTATAAAGTCAGGGGGAAAGGGCTTATGATAGGGTTGGAGTTCAGGTTCGAAATACAACAACTCCGGAGGATATTATTGAATGATTATAAGATATTTACCGGGGTGTCTGGTAAAAATATGATACGTTTATTGCCACCTCTAAGCTTGAGTATAAGCCAGGCAGGCGATTTTATTCAAGCATTTAAAAAGGCATTTGCCTGTGTTAAATTGGTCGAAGAAACAGGATGATGTAGATTGTTACATCCCGTAATTTTGAATTGAATATGGAAAATAAAAAAATAACAATAATCGGAGCAGGGAATATGGGCGGAGCCATTGTTAACGGGCTGCTTAAATCAGGGTTTGTATCAGCCTCCGATATTTCTGTTGCCGACAGGAAAGAAAGTGTCCTTCAGCAAATGAAAGAAAGGGGCGTAAATGTTTTTCAGAACAACCTGGAAGCATTAAAGGGCGCAGGAACCATTATCCTGGCTGTAAAACCTTACCATACCGAAACCGTGGTTAAAGAGATTAAGCCGGCATTGAGCCCTGATAAGATACTTATTTCGATCATCGCAGGCGTAGGGATCGGGCAATTAGAGGAAATGATAGGAGAGGGTATCCCTATTTTCAGGGCTATGCCTAATACAGCCATTTCGCTACAGGAATCATTGACATGTATTTCGGTTAATGGAAACACCGCCCCTTATAGGGATTATATCATTGAGTTGTTTGATAGTTTGGGGAAAACAGTCGTCATACCCGAGGAATTGATGGCGGCAGCAACTGTCCTGACCTCTTGTGGGATTGCCTTTGCATTGCGTTATATGCGGGCAGCCATGCAGGGCGGGATTGAAATCGGCTTTGGGGCTGAGATGGCACAATTTATTACTGCCCAGACTGTAAAAGGTGCTGCAGAGTTGATATTGAAAACCGAACACCACCCTGAAAGGGAAATTGATAAAGTAACTACTCCACGGGGGGTAACCATTACAGGGCTCAATGAGATGGAGCACAAAGGTTTTAGCTCTTCCTTGATCCAGGGGTTAATGGCATCGTTTAAAAAAATTGACCAGTCGTTGCAATAGGCTGAAATTATAAAATGGACCTGAAGTATAAAAAAATAACAGTTAAGATCGGCAGTAATGTACTTACGAAAGAATGCGGTACATTGAATGCGGTGCAAATTGCCCATTTGGTCGACCAACTTGCCACACTTCATAAAAGCGGGGTTGAAGTAATTGTTGTTTCATCAGGAGCCGTTGCAGCAGGTAAAACAATCCTTAAAAGGCTGAAAAAAAGTGATGCTGTCACATCCAGGCAGATTTGGTCGGCACTGGGGCAGGTTAAGTTGATAAACCTTTATACAGAATTGTTCAAAGGGCATGGTATCAATTGTGCACAGGTGTTGACCACAAAAGATAATTTTTCGAGCCGGGGGCATTACCTGAATATGAAAAGCTGTATAAACAGTTTATTGGAAAACAATGTGATCCCGATTGTGAACGAGAACGACACAATTTCTGTAAATGAGTTAATGTTCACCGACAACGATGAACTTTCAGGGTTAATTGCATCGATGGCTAATTCAGACGGTTTGATTATTTTAAGTAATGTTGACGGTGTATATGATGGCGACCCAAAAGCAGCAGGTGCCAGATTAATACCTAAAATTCAAAATAATGGTTTTGAGCCTGAAGATTTGATCTCACCCCAACTTTCAGGGTTTGGAAGGGGAGGAATGGTTACAAAATTCAGGATATCCAGGAAAGTGGCAAAAGGAGGCATCGGCGTACACATTGCCAATGGGACAAAGAAAAATATCCTTATCAACCTGCTGGATAAAAATGCAGAAGTAGAACATACTCATTTTGTGCCCGAAGAAAAGAGCACCTCTAATGTGAAAAAGTGGATTGCCTATTCCGACAGTTTCTCAAAAGGGCACCTGGTAATTAATGAAGGAGCCTGTAAGGCCCTCTTCTCGGATAAAGCAGTTAGTTTGCTGCCGGTTGGGGTAATCAAGGTAGAAGGGGCATTCGAAAAAGGCGACCTGGTTAAAATATATAACGAACAAAATACATTTATTGGAATAGGAAAGGCTCAGTATGATTCAGGTAAAATCAAAGATGAAAAGTTAAATGTGGCTAAGGGTGCAAACAGGCAAAAACAAAAACCGGTAATCCATTATGATTATTTGTATTTAGAAGATATTAAATTCAACTCAGAATAATTAGCAGACTACCCTTTCATGTCCCTTTTTTTGATGCCTATGATTGAAAGGATTCTGAGTTTACCCCCTCCTCCCCTGGAGGGGGTTTTTAAAAAAGGATGTTATGGAGATAAATAAACAATTACAAGAAGTACTGGAAGCAAGCAGGCAACTTAACCTTGTTTCCGAAGAAAAAATTAATCAGGTATTGCACGTATTAGCGGAAGAGGTTGAGGCCAATACCGGATTTATTATAAAAGAGAATAAAAAGGACCTCGTACGTATGGATGTAAATGACCCGAAGTACGACCGTTTAAAATTAACGGAGGAAAGGATCAAAGGAATTGCTTCCGACATACGGAATGTTGCGGGGCTGGACAGCCCTGTTGGGAAAATACTGATGGAGAGTGTCCGCCCGAATGGTATGAAAATCACGAAAGTAACTGTCCCGTTCGGAGTAGTCGGGATAATCTATGAAGCCCGGCCAAATGTGACTTTCGATGTGTTTGCCTTGTGCCTGAAGTCGGGGAATGCCTGTGTGTTGAAAGGGGGTAGCGATGCAATTGATTCAAATACGGCAATCATGTCAATTATTCAGGGAGTACTTGAGAAGCATGGGCTGGATAGGAATACAGCCTGCCTGCTGCCTGCCGGAAGGGAAGAAACAATGCAGATGATGAATGCCCATGGCTACATCGACCTGATTATCCCAAGGGGTAGCCAGGGGTTGATTGACTTTGTACGGAAAAATTCAAGCATTCCGGTGATTGAAACCGGAGCGGGTATCTGCCATACCTATTTCGATGAGTTCGGAGATAAAGAAAAGGGGCGGAATATTGTTCACAATGCTAAAACACGCCGCCCATCGGTTTGTAATGCACTCGATTGTTTGGTTATTCACAGCAGCAGGTTGGGCGATTTACCTTATATTGCCGGGAAACTGGCTGATGACGGGGTAATTATTTATGCCGACCGGGAAGCATACGAGGTGCTGGAGGGGGAATACCCCACGCAGCTGTTGAAAAAAGCCGGTAACGATTCTTTCGGGACAGAATTCCTGTCGTTGAAAATGGCCATCAAAACAGTCCCCGATTTTGATAGCGCAATAAGCCATATAAGTAAATATAGTTCGAAACACAGCGAGGCAATTATCTCCGAAGATAAAAACAGGATTGGCTTATACCTGAAAATGGTTGATGCGGCATCGGTTTATTCCAATGTTTCGACTGCATATACCGATGGTGCACAATTCGGATTAGGTGCCGAGATAGGGATCAGTACACAAAAGCTACATGCCCGCGGGCCAATGGCTCTTGAAGAGCTGACAAGCTATAAATGGATTATTGAAGGTAACGGGCAGGTGCGGCCAAAATAGCAGCCTGTAACCCGGATAAACAACCAAAAAACCAAATAAAATAATAGCATGAAGCATTTCACTTCTGTAAAAGATATTCCTGATTTAAAACAGGCACTGGGAATTGCATTTGATGTAAAAAAGAACCCCTATTCGTACAGCCACCTTGGGAAGGATAAAACCATGGTGCTGATTTTTTTTAATTCCAGCCTTCGCACACGTTTAAGCACACAAAAGGCAGCCATGAACATGGGGATGAATACCATGGTGCTGAATGTGAACGAAGATGGGTGGCAACTGGAGTCGGAGCTGGGAGTAGTTATGGATGGCGAAAAACCGGAGCACCTTAGGGAAGCAATCCCGGTTATTGGGTCATACTGCGACATTATAGGCGTACGTGCTTTTGCCCGTTTAAAAAGCAGGGAAGATGATTACCAGGAAAAGGTTATCAGCCAGTTTGTTGAATATGCAGGTGTCCCCGTGGTGAGTATGGAAGGGGCTACAAGGCATCCGCTGCAAAGTTTTGCCGACCTGGTGACTATTGAAGAGTTGAAAACCAAAGAACGCCCGAAAGTTGTCCTTACCTGGGCGCCACATCCGAAGGCTTTGCCGCAGGCAGTAGCCAATTCGTTTGTCGAATGGATGCGGGAAACCGATTACAGCCTGGTAGTAACCCACCCTGAAGGTTATGAGCTGGCTCCTGAATTCTTGGGGGGTGTGAAGGTTGAATACGACCAGGAAAAAGCATTTGAAGGCGCTGATTTTATTTATGCTAAAAACTGGGCTTCATATACCCATTATGGGCAGATATTATCCAGGGATTACAGTTGGACAGTCGATGCAAAAAAAATGGCACTTACCAACAATGCGAAATTTATGCACTGCCTGCCGGTTCGCCGCAATGTAGTTGTTACTGACGAGGTGATTGGCAGCAAGGCATCAGTTGTAATACAACAGGCTGCAAACAGGGAGGTTACAGCACAGGCAGTCATTAAAATGATCCTGGAATCATCGGGGC
>JAADGO010000158.1 GCA_013152355.1 Chlorobiota bacterium | reverse complement strand
CTACTAAACGGGGATGTGCCCTTCACTGCCAGTATGCAGTCCTTTATATCCGAGCAGGGCGTTTTTTAACTCTTTTGCTTCTGTGATTACAAAATCAAAATCGGCTGTAAACAATTCACCCGTATTTTTTGATTTCCTTTCGATTACCAATAATAACCGTATACAAACATTTAGCCGGTGCAAACCGGTATGCATCCTTTCCTCCCAACCATTTGGGCTTTGAAGCGACAACGCCTCGGAACAGTTTTCACAAAATTCAGACACGCATACAATCAACCGGCTTTTCAGGTATTGCAGTTCAGGCGTTTCAGGCAGCTTCCCACTAAACACTATTACTTTAATGGCATAGCTTAATACTTTGCCGTGCAACTCATTTTTCATTAAATATGCTGATTTATACCAAATGATGCTCTGCAAGAAATAATTGCAGGCAAATTATAGGAATCTCTAAAAACTACTATTTACAACATGTTGTTGCAACTTGTTAATTCGCATTTCGCAATGTCTTTTTGTCCTCTAGCCGGACGGGCTTTTACTTTTCTCCTTGATGAGAAAAGTAAACAAAAGAATCAAGCCAAAGCCATCCTTCACCCCGCATTCCTACCCCGGCCCGGGCTACTTTGGCAGGCCAACGCCCTTTTTTTGTCACTGCTAAATAACAGCTCTTTTTATACCAGACTACCGTTTAGGCAGGCATGGCCTTTTGTAGCTGCTCATTTAAAATTATTTCCTCAGCGGCCAGGGTTCCATGTACAAAACCAATTTTTAGAGATTCCCTTATGCGAGTCAGGGGTTACCACCTCCTGACACATATATATTTTGATGTATTATTCCGAGGTTGGTATTCCCGCCTGACCGCAAAAAAAACCTGCTGAAGGCTTTCAGCAGTTAGTTAACATTAAGCCTGAGAGACTTTTTCAATTTTATCCTTTTTCCATATTAACAGGATGGAGGTATCCCCAAAATAATCCTTCAATTCGTTCCCGGAAAGGATAATAGTACGGATCTTACGGTTGATCAATTGCTCTACCTTCCTTACCAGTTTATTAATATAATCCCTGTCCATATACTCGCCCACCAAAGCAAGGTCAATAATCTTCGAATTACGCCCCTGTGCGAAACTGCCTGTTAAGTAAGCAGCTTCAAGTTCCCCTATTTGCGAAGTTACCCGTTCGATTACCTGGTCGATACCTACCATCTTATACATGATGTTGTGTATATCATTGTACAGCGGATGGGTAATATTTGCCATATACATCTTCTTATTACCGGCAAATGCAGATGTTAACAACCCCGCATTTTCAAGCCTGTTGAGCTCGACCCTGATTGCATTGGAGTTTTCGCCAAATTCTGCCTCGAGGTTCCGAAGGTAACTTTGCGTTTTATTGTTTAAGAAAAACTTAAGGAGTAATTTAACCCTTGTTTTGGATGTAATAATTGATTCGATCAACCGCTGGTTTTTTGCATTTCCTTTTACAGCTCCGCTTCCTCAGTTACATTTTACATGCCCTGAAGAAGTAAAAATATTGAACAATTTTCTTATTCGAACTATCAAATATATTCCATGAAAAGATAAAAAACAATGCCTCATAACACTTTTATAATCAGTCTAAACTACCACATAAGATTGGTTAAACCATACCGCATGTTCGTTAAAGATCAGCTACTCTTCATTGGATATGGGCGAATTTGGAAAAATTTGGCACGGGGTAACTTTTTTTTGCTATTTTGTAAAAAGCTGCAAGCTGTAAGTAGTAAGTAGTAAGTCGTAAGTAGTAAGTAGTAAGTCGTAAGTAGTAAGTAGTAAGTAGTAAGTAGTAAGTAGTAAGTAGTAAGTCGTAAGTAGTAAGTCGTAAGTCGTAAGTAGTAAGTCGTAAGTAGTAAGTCGTAAGTAGTAAGTCGTAAGTCGTAAGTAGAATGACTTAATTAATGAGTGCCAGGAATTAAATTTATTAACTGCGACAATCTGCGAGCTCTGCGGAATCTGCGTGAAAATAAAGAGTAGAAAGTAAAAAGTCGTAAGTCGTAAGACAAGAAGCTATAAGCTGAAAGTAATAGATACTCATACCTTAGAGTAGGAGGCTATAAGCAGCACCCCCTACGGGGTAAGGGTTAGCTTGTATTATCTACGGATTTTTGTAAATTACCGGCGGCCTTTTCAGTGAGCGGACAACAAAGAAGATCCCCAGTAAAATAAAAGGGATACTTAGTAATTGCCCCATGTTCAATGCCATTCCAGCTTCAAAAGCCTCCTGGTCTTCCTTGATAAATTCGATTAAAAAGCGGGCAGTAAACAGCATTATAAAGAACAATCCTGTAATTAACCCCTGCCTGTCTTTTGATTTTGTCTTCCAATATAAAAATGTGAGTACCCCGAATATAAAAATATAGCAGAATGCTTCATACAATTGTGTAGGGTGTTTGGCAACGGTTTCCCCATTTCGCTCGAATATAAACCCCCAGGGCAAAGAAGTCTGTATCCCATAAATTTCGGAATTCATCAGGTTGCCTGTCCGGATAAAAGCCGCCACCAAAGCAGTAGGGACGACAATCCGGTCGAGAGTCCACAATACAGAACGTTTCGTAACTATTTTCGAGTGGATAACCAGTGCCACAAAAATACCTATTGCCCCTCCATGGCTTGCAAGCCCTCCATGCCAGATCTTAATAATTTCTTCAGGGTGTTGAGAATAAAAATCCCAGCCATAGAAGAATACATGCCCCAGCCTGGCTCCAACCACTGTTGCAATAATTATATAAAAGAACAGGCTGTCTATCCATTTTTGGTCCACTCCTTCAGATTTCAGCATCTTCTCGCCAATGTAGTAACCAATTAAAAACCCGGAGGCAAACAAGAGTCCGTACCAACGAATTGAAAGACTTCCAATGCCAATAATTTCAGGATTGACATTCCAATGGATAAAGTTTAATATCCCAATCATTATTTTATCTTATTTTGTTTATTAATTATTCTAATCCCGGGCTTCTACCCTCCAAATATACAAATGATATTTTTATGGGCTCCCGCAGCAAGAAGTCAGCATTGCCTGCTTTACACTTTATTACTGCCCTCCCCTTCCATGGCACTGTTTGTATTTTTTACCACTACCACAAGGGCACGGGTCATTCCTGCCAACTTTTTTCTCCACTTTTACCGGTTGAGGCTTTGACCTTTCCTGGGTCTGTGCATTTGCCCCGGCCATAGGGTTGTTCTCTCCCGGGTCGTTTTTTTGCGTTTTATAGCGGCTCATGTCTATCCTTCGCCGCGTATCGGCTTCTCTTACTTCATCCGGGCTTGATAACGGGATATACCCTTTCATCAAAGTTGAAACAATATCCTTGTTTACCTTGGCAATCATCTGTTTAAACAAATTGAACGATTCAAATTTGTAAATCAACAGGGGGTCTTTTTGCTCGTAGGTAGCATTTTGAACCGACTGCTTAAGGTCGTCCATTTCACGAAGTTGTTCTTTCCAGGCCTCATCGATAGTCACCAGGAGTATTTGCTTCTGATACGATTTTACCAGTTCTTTACCCTTATTATTATATGCTTTTTCGAGGTTGCAAACAATCTGGAACATTCTTTTCCCATCAGAAATAGGTACAACAATATTGGTGTACAGGTGCGATTTCTTCTCAAAAACATCTTTTATGACCGGAAAGGCCTGATTTGCAATATTTTCTACTTTTCGTTTATAGCCTTCGATCATTACCTGGTAAATGCGGTCGACAATCTCATTTATATTCAACTTTGAGAACTCCTGCTCATTAACCGGGGATTCGATGGAAAGCAGCCGCATCAGTTCCATATTAAAATCTTCGAACTGCCCCGACCCATAGTAATCATTTACCAGTTCTTCGACCGAATCATACATCATGTTCAATACGTCAACCTCGAGCCGTTCCCCAAAGAGGGCATGCCTTCTTTTTTTGTAAATAACTTCACGTTGCGAGTTCATTACGTCATCGTATTCGAGTAACCTTTTACGAATCCCGAAGTTATTTTCCTCAACCTTCCTCTGTGCCCGCTCAATTGATTTGGAGATCATGGAATGCTGGATCACTTCGCCTTCTTTCAATCCAAGGCGGTCCATTATGCCGGTAATCCGTTCGGAGCCGAAAAGGCGCATCAGGTTGTCTTCAAGCGACACATAAAATTGTGAAGACCCGGGGTCTCCCTGGCGCCCGGCACGTCCGCGCAACTGGCGGTCAACCCTTCGTGAGTCGTGCCTTTCGGTACCGATAATTGCCAGCCCGCCTGCTTTAACTACCTCTGGGGTAAGTTTTATATCCGTACCACGGCCGGCCATGTTAGTAGCAATAGTTACAGCCCCTTTCTGGCCTGCCTCGGCTACAATTTCGGCCTCGCGGGCATGCAGTTTTGCATTCAGGACATTGTGTTTTATACCGTTAATTTTCAACATCCGGCTCAACAACTCCGAAATCTCAACCGATGTTGTCCCTACCAATACCGGCCTGCCCTGTTTATTCAGTTCAACAATTTCCTGTATTACTGCGTTATATTTTTCGCGTTTTGTTTTATATACCAGGTCCTCTCTGTCATCACGGATAATAGGCTTGTTTGTTGGGATCCGAACAACTTCCAGTTCATAAATATCCCAAAATTCCCCTGCTTCGGTTTCAGCCGTACCGGTCATACCTGAAAGTTTGTGGTACATCCTGAAATAATTTTGCAAAGTAATAGTGGCAAATGTCTGGGTAGCAGCTTCTACTTTTACATTTTCTTTTGCTTCAATTGCCTGGTGCAGCCCATCGGAATACCTGCGGCCCTCCATTATACGCCCGGTTTGCTCGTCTACAATCTTTACTTTATTATCCATTACAACATACTCCACATCTTTTTCGAACATGGCGTATGCTTTGAATAGCTGATTAATGGTATGTACCCTTTCCGACTTAACAGCATATTCCTGTAATAATTTATCTTTTGCAGCAATGATCTCATCCTTTGGCTTAGAGGAGTTCTCCAGTTCTGCCATTTCTGCCCCGATATCGGGCAGGATAAAAAACTCTGAGTCCTCCATCCCTGCTGATATCAGGTCGATCCCTTTATCGGTCAATTCTACCGAATTTTGCTTTTCATCAATAATAAAATAAAGAGGGTCGGTAACTATATGCATGTTCTTACTGTTATCCTGCATATAGAAATTCTCTGTTTTTTGCATGACGGCTTTCATGCCCTCCTCACTTAAGAATTTGATTATTGCTTTTGTTTTAGGCAAACCTTTGTATGCACGGAGCAACAATAAAGCCCCCTCTTTCTTTTCATCAGATGTTGCACCGGGTTTGGTCAACAATTTACGGGCATCGGCAAAAATCTGTGTAACCAGCTCACGTTGGGCACGGTATAACTTTTCAACGTACGATTTTAATTGCTCATATTGCTGGTTCTCGCCTTTAGGGATAGGCCCGGAAATAATTAAAGGTGTCCGGGCATCATCGATCAAAACCGAGTCTACCTCATCGACAATTGCAAAATGGTGTTTGCGTTGCACCAGGTCCTCGGGGTTGATTGCCATGTTGTCCCTCAGGTAATCGAAACCAAACTCGTTATTGGTCCCATACGTGATGTCTGCATTGTATGCTTCGCGCCTGGCTTCAGAGTTAGGCTGGTGTTTGTCGATACAATCAATTGTCAGCCCATGGAATTCATATATTGGCCCCATCCATTCGGCATCACGTTTCGATAAATATTCATTTACTGTTACCAAATGCACCCCCCTGCCAGCCAGTGCATTAAGGAATACAGGCAAAGTAGCGGCCAGTGTTTTCCCTTCACCTGTTGCCATTTCAGCAATATTCCCACGGTGCAGTACAATCCCGCCAATTAGCTGCACATCGTAATGAACCATATTCCAGGTGATTTCACTTCCACCGGCTATCCATTTATTGTACCATATTGCTTTATCCCCATCAATAATTATGCTGTCGCGTTTTGCTGCAAGGTCGCGGTCGTAGCCTGTTGCCGTGGCAATAACTTTTTCATTCTCGAAGAAAAGGACGGCTGTAGCTTTAACAATTGCAAAAGCAGTAGGAAGCACCTCATTAAGCACTTCTTCAATTTTTTCATTAATTTTTACTTCCAGCTTATCTATCTGTTCATAATATTTCTCGCTCTCCTGTACCTCAACCTCTTCAACTTCATGTTTCAACCTGGCAATCTCATCTTCCTCCGGCTTTATCCGCTCATGTATTAATTGTTTAATACGTAACGACTCCTGCCTTAACTCATCGGTGCTGAATGCTGATATCCGCGTAAATTCGCTTTTTATTGCCTCAATTACCGGCATTACCTCTTTGATATCCCTTTCTGACTTATTTCCAAGTATCTTCCCCAGAATCTTTGTTATTAAAGCCATATATTATTTTCTTATTATGAATGTATTACCTGCCCTTTACAGGGCTCAAATTAATTGTTTTTCCGTTAAGAGATTGCCTAAATCCTATCCCTCTACCTGCCAGATGTATTATGATTCCCAGCAACAAATTTATATTTATAAAAATGTACTGCAAATGTAGTTATTTGCCAAACCTAATAAAAGCTATCACGTTACTTTTATAATAATTATGCCAAAATGGATTTATTCGCTGCTTTCAGCCATAATATCAGAATAAATGCCCTCATCGTTTGACAGGGCTGCCATAGTTGTCGTAGGAAGAATGTATTTTCGAAAAGATAATCTTAGCTTCCATAAAAAAAGGCCGTGAAAACTCACGGCCTTTACCTTTTACCCTGCTAATTAATAATCCATCAATTTAAAAGGTGTTTATATGAATCGTTGAGCAATCGGGGCAGGTAACATGCAATCAGTGCTAATGCTTTTTCGTCACCTATTTTATTAGGAGTTAAAATACTCTGCCCTTTCATGGCTTCGGCATTAATTACTGCATTACTTAATTCTTCAGGTACATCCCTCCAGTTGTTCCGCATTATGGCAACGCCAAACCCTTTATGCCCGGCAGCGTAGCACACTTCGAAAAACTCCGATTTAACCACATAATAAGTGGCAGATTTTGCCCTCCTTTTAACAATAATCACAGGGCCGGCTCCAGGACGGTATTCCAGTGCCCACGCTTTTTCCACATTCTTGGTGGCGTCAAAATTTTCAATGCGTGAAATCTTGTAATGAACAAACTCTTCGTTTAATCCGGTGGCACTGGTATCAATGTTTACTATAAACAACAGTGCAACTACGAATACGAAAATTAAACTTAATTTTTTCATGGCTTAAAAATTTAAATTAAATGGACTCTAATTGTTTTTTTCTGTATTTATAAGACGACATAATCAATTTACCGTTACAAGAATCCACACTGCTTTAAAACACAACCGGTTGGTAGAAAAAATTTGCATATATCAATTTTATTTTGATAGCCGGGCCTGGAATAATGAAGTTGTTTAAAGTTAAATTGAAAAGGCTGCCTAAAAAAAAACCATTATAATAACCCGAAAAAAACAAGATTAGGATTGCCTCTAATGGAACGAAACCTTTAAAAGCTCATTTAGCTTTTTTTATAGTTATAATTTATTTCCTTATCTTTCGCACTCGAAAAAAAATCTACATTATGAAAAAAATAATATCTATACCTCTGGCTATAATTACTTTACTTTTCTCGTATCAAACAGCATTCACGCAAATAGCAATTGAGGCGGGCGACCCGCCCAATAATACTGACTTGCCGGTTTTTTTTAAATCAAAACTTTCTGATATTGATAAAGAGTTGGGTAATATAAAATCCGGGGAAGTAAAACAAATAGCAACATCTCCGGGCGGCCTCCCCGTATATGCGGTTTTTTATGGTGAAAAAGACGACCTTCACTCACAAGCGAATTATAATTCTGCTGTAGCAGCACGTAATCCTGCTTACTATGCAAGAAAGGATAGTAGTACAAAACCGGTTATATATTTTGTTGGCCCGGTACATGGGCAAGAAGTTGAAGGCATAGTAGGGCTGGTCAATTTAATTCATATAGCCGAAACCGGCAAGGACTACCGTGGTAAAGATTGGACTGATTTAAAAAATAAACTGGGGCAGTGCAGGGTAATTATTATACCATGTGCGAACCCTGACGGGCGGAAAAGATGCCCTTATGACAGTTTTGTCGGGATACCAGGTGAAATTATGACTAAATATGGGCAAGGGACAAGAAAAGACGGGTCATCTTATGGATGGCCAATAGCTAAATCTGTCCACCCAATGAAAGGCGATGTCAAGATACTGGGGGCTTATTTTAATAATGATGGGATAAATATGATGCAGGATGAGTTTTTCTCTCCTATGGCCGAAGAAACAAAGGCTATCCTTGAGATTGCCCGTACCGAATCGCCTGACCTAACAGTTTCGCTACATTCGCATGAGAATTTCCCGTTAATTTTAAAGGCCTCTTATGAACCAATGTTTATGAAAGAACGGATCCACGACCTGGCAAAAAGATTAAACCAACGTTATAAAGACTCAGGGCAGGTATATTTCCCTTACGACTGGTTCTGGGAGCCTTCGGTTGAAGATAAAGAGTTCCCTCCGAAAACAACATTCAATTTGGTTAGTGCTTTGCACCAGATCTCAGGTACCATGTCGTTTACTTTCGAGTGCCCACATGGCGTTATCACAGAAAAGGATACTGAGCCAATTGTAGGTTACAACCAAATCCTGGATATAGAACTCACCCTATACGATGAGATGCTGGATTATTTATTAGAAAACAGGTTGTACTGGAAACTTAAATAGTTTCTCGTAGATTTTCAGTTTAACTTTAAACAACTTCTATAAATTGGACAGGTAACTTTCAAGCCTGTCCATTCCTTCTTTAATATTTCCCAATGAATTGGCATACGAAAAGCGCAGGAAACCCTCGCCGTTTTCACCAAAATCGATTCCCGGGGCCACACCTACATGTGCCTTTTCCAAAATATCAAAAGCTAATCTGTAACTATTCGTTGAAAGGTGCTTAGCGTTTACAAAAACATAAAATGCCCCCGTAGGCTCTACCCGGATATTAAACCCCAACTCTTTTAAACGCCTGGTAATAAAAATACGCCGTTCATTGTAGATTTTCCTCATTCGGAGGATATCACCACCGGCATCCCGTAACGCAGAAATACCTGCCCTTTGAGCAGTCGACCCCGCACAAATAAACAGGTTTTGCTGTATTTTTTGCATTACCCTAACATAAGCAGGTGGTGCAATTACATAGCCCAGGCGTAACCCCGTCATGGCATATAATTTTGAAAATCCATTCAAAACAAACGCATTCTCAGAGAATTCCAGTATTGAATGTGCCTTGCCTTTATAAACTAACCCGTGGTAGATCTCATCGGAAATAATTGGAAGCCCCAATTTTATTAATTCGCCCATAACTCCTTCAGACAAAAGATTGCCGGTTGGGTTCATAGGGCTGTTAATCATTATGGCTTTGGTTTTTGCACTGATATATTTTTTAATTTCCGAAGGCCTGTACTGAAACCCATCATCCTCATAAACCGGTACCTTAACGGCTTTTGCCCCAATAAATTTTATGAAATTAGGATAGCAGGCGTAACCCGGGTCCGATAATATAACTTCATCATGGTCATCACACAACACAGCAAGAGTTAATAAAATTGCCGGGGAAGAGCCCGAAGTGATAATTATTTGTTCATCAGAAATGCTGACTCCATAATCCAATTTGTATTTTTTCACTATTTCCTGCCTTAGCTCCGGGTCGCCCAGGCTATGGGTATAATGCGTATGCCCCTGTTTAAATGCCTCATCTACTGCCTTCGAAACGCAAGCAGGGACATCGAAATCGGGTTCTCCTACTTCCAGGTGGATGACATTGACCCCCTTGCGCTCCATCTCCGCAGCCTTTTCAAGCACTTCCATTACAATGAATGGGGAAATACCGGCTATTTTTTTGCTTACCATCTTTAAAGGTTGGATTTTATTTCATGCTAAATTAGTTAAGTAGAAGCCTTAAAACAAAGAGTATAACCATATATTTTAGGTTACAGTCGTAACCTTGCCACCTACTATAAATGGAGAGTCAATTTCCAGTTTTTCGGCAATATAATTAGCTGCAAAGAAAAACGGGACAGGGGCAACCAACGGGCTAAACTCTTCTTCAACACCAAAATTATTTAGTTCAAATGTTGCAGCTCCTGCCTTTTTCACAGTCTTTAGCAAACCTGAAGTCCTCTTACTTGCCTTCCCTTTAGGATTTATAGCGATTATAAACGAGCCGTTTGCAGCTTCCTTGACACCATGGTCGTATTGTGCCATTGCCATACCCTGTACCGGGATCTTTGTCGATTCACTTATTACCAGGGCTGCCAACTGTGATGTGGCAATATTTGGGCCATTCCCAATAATGTATAGCCCCCTACGTTTCTTCTTTCTGTAAAACTTTAATATTTCTTTTCCCAGGTTTTCCCCTTCTGTTTCATACAAATTGAGATCACGGGTAATAACTTCAATTGCCGGCCCCGGGTTAAACCCAAACCCAAGGTATAAGGCAATCAATGTATTTATGTACGTTTTAGTTGATGAAAAATCTTCTTTCCCGGCAAATAACTCAATGGTTTCCGATAAATTCCGGTGAGTGCCTAACGGACTGTTTATATCATTCATTACCCCGGTAAAACTTTCCACTTTATCAGCACACCACAATGTTTCCGAACTTTTGCCCGACTGGGAAACCAGGACGGCTTTACCCAGGCCCGGGTATTGAACCTCATAATTAAAAAACTCAGATGCCAGTTCGGGGAAAATATTTACGCCCAGGTATTTAAATACCATTGGGGCGAAATACGAAGACCCCATCCCAATATACGGTACTTTGCAGGGAAGTACCAACTCTTTATTTTTTTCGTAACATAACTGTGCTTTGCCGGGAATCTCATAAATCTCATTTTTCATCATTTCTTTACATATTATTAAACAACTCCAATATCAAAAAAAACACCGGGTTATACGGCTTGCAACCGCATATAACCGGAGGTTGGAAGTATACATCCCCAGGCTTAGGCATACTGCTTTGCCACATTAATAGCCTGGCTTCCATAGCCTCCGCCAAACAGGTAATAATGGTTTAATATATGGTACAGCTGATACAACATATTCCGTTCCCTCCAGTCAATGGGTAAAGGGTATATTTCGTTGTAAGCCGACCAGAACCTTGACGAAAACCCGCCAAACATGGTCATTATACCCATTTCCATTTCGCGGTCGGCATAGTACGATGCAGGGTCGATTAATGCAGGCCCGCTGTTTGTATACA
>JAADGO010000148.1:757-4595 GCA_013152355.1 Chlorobiota bacterium | reverse complement strand
GTAAACATTTACTCACAACTGGCAAATGTTTCCACGCTATGCATTATGAATTCTCATGCCCAGGCTTTTACTTTGTAAAGTTATAAGAAAGCAGGAAGTACAAAGTAGGAGTTACCATACAGGTTTAATGTTTACCCGGCCAGCCTGCTTTACCGGGGTGGGCTGCCCCCCCAACACTTAAGCCCCCTCCAAGCTTTCCTGAAGGGGAGGGTGGAAGATGGGTCATCACTGCAAAAGCTGCTTGTAAACCGGGCAGCTTTTTTATTTTTTTAACGGGGATCAATATTTACGAAAAAGATATTGCACAAGTATATGCAAACAACAAATTCCATTAATAATAATGTAATCCATGTCCAGTCTTTTTCAAATTGTACAAAAAAATTAATATTTGCCTCAGAAAATCTTGGGATTAATTTAGGGTCTATCGGTTTTCCTGACATGTAGTTAGGTAAAAAGAACAAATGAAAAGAATCCGGGTCTTTGCTATCAAGTTCAATAAAAGTATTTATTAACTTCTCTCTAAACAGTTGTATTGAGTTTAGGTAGTTAGTTTCCTTTGCAATTCCACATCCAAGCAAATCTTCACTCAACTTTTTGTATAGTATTGCTGGTGAAATACTACCAAACTTATAGATAAAGTTTAGCTGGTTGATACGCTTTTGTGCAATCAAATATTGCTGCCTATTAAAAAGTCCAACATATTTCTCATATATAGGAGAAAGATTCTTTTCCTTCCTATGATTGTCTCTTTTATTAAAATTTAAATTCCCACCCCGCCAGGAAGCATCATTTTCATCTGCTTCTCCAAATAATTCATCAACAAAAGATTGATTCATTATCCTGATCTCATTTGCTGAAGGTAATTTCCCTTCTACTTTTTGAACAAGGAGTTTCCCAACAGAAGGAATTATAAAAATGAACAACACCCAGGTTAACAATAAGAAACTCAAAGAAATTATTGATTTTCTAAAAATTATTGAAAATAATACCGATAGGAGGATCCATAAAGACAAGTATATCATTGACAATAAAAACATAGCGGGCAGTTTCATTAAAACCTCTCCTGTTACCTGTATCTCTCCTAGTATGCGAATTACAATTAATTGAATTAAAAAACAAAAAGATAAGGCTATAAATACGATAAAAACACCAGCCAAGACTTTACCTGATATAATTTCCCAACGCTTAATTTTATTGCTAAGTATTATCTTTAATAATCCGGCTTCTTTCTCGTCACTTATGATATTATGCATCAAAAGAATTATCATAAATGAAAATATCACCTCAATTATAAATGTTAAATCAGGACGTATTATTGTATTAATCCAAACTCTATTTTTTGTTGTTTTTTGAGGATAATACAAATTAGGGTTTCCGAAAAATAGTGAATTAATGCCTATAATCGAAATGTTAGGAAAATCGATGGTTTCGCTCCCAGCTAAAAATATAGTTGGCTCAATCCTTTTAAGTGCCAAATGTTCATAATTTGCTGCTGCTGACAAAGATGATTTACTCTTTTCCCTCAATTGATCCTCATATAGTCGTATTTGATAATTCTCTTCTGCTTTTATTGCCGAATATTTTTTTGATGATATTAATCCACTAAATATAGCTATCAACATTATAACAATAATGAAGATGTAAAATCTAACGTCCTTAAATAACAGTTGAATTTCTTTTGTGAAAATATATTTCATAGCTATCTCATTAAATTACTTACTCTAAGCGATCTTCCTACGATAAGGATCAATAATATTATCAAAGACAACAAGTATAAAAAGAATGGAATAACATTCGTTANNATTAAATCAAATCGAAGTGGATTATACTTAAAAACAGGGATCTCATCTGCCCTGATTTTACTATTCTTAATAAGTTCATCTCGGTACTTACTTACATTAGGAAATGCTGGGTGATGCTTATTATATGGTATATCTTCTGGGGTGAACCACTTAGAAGAGTAAAATGCACCTTTTGCCTGGAAATAATCTAATAATTGTTTACGATATTGTAGGGCAGAATCGTAATATCTAAAATAATCTTTATGTGATGTTTCCGCTATCGCCATAAAAGAATATTCGCTTAATGATACAGGTGAGATTAATATTAACAATCTCAATATTTTCAGCTTATGTTTAAGTGGTATAAGATATTTATTTTCAGCAAATCTAAACTTATCTTCTGCCAGTTTCATTTGAAGGTCATTTACCACCGGATATGCTTTTTTAAGTGCAATTAAAGTTGCTTCGTTGGGAAACCAAATTGGTTCTCCCCCTCCAGGTCCGCCTCCCATAGTGCCAAATTTCAACTCTCTTATCAAGGGCATTATTGTTTTTTCAAGTACTTCATTTAGGTTTTCATTATATATTGCTTCTTTTTCATTAAAATAATTTGAAATTTCAATTTTTTCTTTCTCAAAATTATTCATGCCTAAAAAGGTTTGTAATGCACCTGGGATTATCATCATTAACAAAACCCAAATTGACAAAGAAGTAATCAGTGATATGCCTGAGTTTTTACTGTACCTTGATACGGTAATACAAATTAAACACCAAAAAAATGCATAAATAATTGAGTACAAATAAAACAGAAAAAGTTTTTCACTCAACAAGATATCTGTATCAATCCAAGGGCAAATCCAAAACAACAATAGATTAATAATCATTAAAGGAATAACAATAATAACAATGGTTACAAAAGATGAAATTATTTTTACCATAATGAATTGCTTAACAGAAAGATTATTGCTAAACAACAATTTTATAGTCCCTTCATCTTTTTCCCTAGTTATTGCATCAAAAGAAATCAATATTGCGATAAAACTCAGAAGCCAAATAAAAATCTGTGCACAATCCAATTTCATAAATGCAGAACTGTAAGGATTTATGTTTGATAAACTTTCAGCTTCATAAGGAATATTCTTTAAATCAAAAGATATTTTGTTGCCATAATCAAAGTATACTCCATTACTGAGGATTACCATGGGAGTAGGAGTTCTTATAGCAGATGGTTTTAATGTAGCATAAACAATATTCTCTGCTATATTATTTCTATTATCTTGAGTAGCTATATTATATTTCTCAACCTGAGAACGATAATCAAGAATCCCATAAACAATTACAACTATAGACATTACGAACATTGCGATACTTAAAATTTGTATCCTAAGTTCTTTAAAATTATTTGCAATCTCTTTTTTTAATAATATCCTAATCATAGTAACTAATTTAATAGGAGGCAACCTGCTGCATATAATCCAAATAAATCCTTTCCAGGTCGTCATCCAGCAGCTGTTCACGCGTACGCAACATTACCATCCGCCCTTCTTTCATGATCCCCACTTTGTCGCAACCTCTTTTGCCCGGAAAATATCGTGCGTACACATCAGGATTGACTTGCCTTCTTCGCGGAGTTGCTTCAGGATACCCATAAACTCAGCCGCCGCCTTTGGGTCGAGCCCGGAGGTTGGTTCGTCCAGCAGGATATTGTCGGCATCTTTCACCATGGCAATTGCCAACCCTACTTTTTGGCGCATCCCTTTCGAGAATTTTTTCAGTTTACGCTCAAAGGCATCTTCCTGTAAGCCAATCCTCCTGAAAAGGTTATAATAGTCCTGTTTCGCCAGGTTTTTTTTACCTCCCAGTTTGGCAAAAAAGTCGAGGTTCTGCCTTGCAGTGAAGTTGCCGTAGAGCATCACATTCTCGGAGACATAGGAAATATAGTTTTTTGTCTCCAATGGCTCTTTGGTTACATCTATGCCATTTATCAATGCCTGCCCCGAGGTGGGCTCAATAAAGTTAAGGAACAGGTTAATGGTGGTTGTTTTCCCTGCCCCGTT
>JAADGO010000148.1:0-741 GCA_013152355.1 Chlorobiota bacterium | reverse complement strand
TACCTCCCCCGGTTTAACCTCCAGGTTCAGGGTGTCGAGGGCGAGGATATTGTCTTCGTATCGTTTTGATAATTCTATAGCCTGTAGCATATTTTCATAAATTGGTTATGTGGATATTTGCCGTTTTGTACTTGCCATTGGTTTAGTTCTTAAAAAAAATAGGTATTAGCCACTTTTACATTCTTTACCGCCAAGGCGCTAAGTTTATTTTTATTACCATGTAATGAACGTTATTGCTTTTAACTTTTGCTATTGCCTACTGGCCTCTGAACACTGAATACTGGCCACTGCTTACTGAATATTGGCTGCCACTGGCATCCTCGTATCCCTTACTAATGCCCAATTGCAAACACCATTCCAGAAGTCGTAATCCGAACATATTCAGCCTATTACACAAGTAATATCAATAAACCTGTGTAAACTAAGGCAGGGTGGTTTGATGGCGTTAAATACTGTAATTAAGTGGTATGCAACTTAGCTGCCGGGTGGCTAAGAGCCGCCTGGTGGCTCCCCTTGTAAAAAGGCATAATGCCCTAAAGGGCAACCCGTTAAGAGGTATTGCACATAAGCCGGGCTACCGGGCCGGATACGCCACAAACCCATATTCAGCAGGTGGCTATGAGCCTCCCACTGAATACAATATTAGGCGTGTAAACATTTACTCACAACTGGCAAATGTTTCCACGCTATGCATTATGAATTCTCATGCCCAGGCTTTTACTTTGTAAAGTTATAAGAAAG
>JAADGO010000044.1:11489-19958 GCA_013152355.1 Chlorobiota bacterium | reverse complement strand
GGAGGGCTGAAAGGTATTTTTAATTTTAATGATCAGTTTCATTTACGTTTGGAAGGTTTCTTTTTTGCACCTGTAAAAAAAATATTATTTGATGAGCACCTGGTTGCCAGTTATCGTCCGCTATCATTCACTGACGTCCATTTCCAGGGCATGGCTGCTTTGGTATACCATACCGTACCCGGGCCTGTCAGCCTTGCGGTTAACTATTACGATAAGCCTGACACCAAACTCTTTATGACATTGAATTTTGGTTATATCCTTTTTAATAAACGTGGGTTTTAGCGATGAGCTGACAACAGTATGCCACGGGTTAAGAGCTACTAACATCCATTACCACCCTTCCATTCTGAAAAAACTTCTTATTTTTGCATTTAATTTAATCGAAAGGAAATGGACGGGGAAAGTTTAAACCATATTGTCTATTCAAAAAATGTTGTCGAGTTTGTTACTGTGGCTAACGAGTTTTGCCGCATAGTAGAGGAGGTAGGCAGGTACAGGATAACCGAGGCATTGGGTAAGGCACAAAAGATATTGCCATTGGTTTACCTGAAAGCAGCCCTGCTTCCATCTGTAGAAAAAATGTTTGAAGAGGATGTCCAGAAATTTGTTTCCGAACTTGATTATAACGTGTTGCTTCAGAAATGGATGCAGTTGTTGGGCGAGCATGATAGCTTTATGGAGGTATTTGAGCCGGGTATCGAGTTTAACGACCAACCTGTAAATTTAAGTATCTCTGAGAGTATTTTGGATATTTACCAGGTGCTAAAGAATTTTGTTGTATCATATAGTTCTGTCAATGAGGATATTATGAATGATGCACTGAGTGATTGCATTATAAATTTCGAGCAATATTGGGGGCAGGAGTTGGTTAATGTTTTGAGGGCTGTGCACATGCTCCTGGTTAGCGGGAAAGACCTGGAAGAAACAGGTGGTAATATCCACAGCAATAGCAGTGGAAGCGATGGAAACCACTGGAAAGATAGATTTTTTAATCAGTAATGATACGATATTTAAAAGAGTAGATGTTTAGGGAAAGTATTACAAAAGAAGAGTTGGCAGAGCTGCCGTTAATACAGTTCGAGGGAGAAATAACAGTTGTTGACGAATATTCACAGATAAATAAAATAGCTGATTTTTTAGCTAAACAGCAATTAATCGGTTTTGATACCGAAACCCGGCCATCATTTAAAAAGGGGGTAGTCTATAAAGTGGCATTGCTTCAGTTGTCGACCAATGGGCATGCATTCCTTTTCAGGTTGAATAAAATAGGGTTGCCCGGGAGGATTGTGAAAATTCTGCAATCGAAAGATATTATAAAAATGGGGGTAGCCCTCCGCGATGATATCAAAGCACTGCAAAGCCTGGTAGATTTTAAACCCAATAAATTTATCGACTTGCAGGAAAGCGTAAAAGATTTCGGCATTAAGAATTTCAGCCTGAAAAAATTGACGGCAATAATTTTAGGGTTCAGGATATCCAAGTCGCAGCAACTTTCAAATTGGGAAACCGAATCATTGACAGAGGCTCAACAGATTTATGCAGCTACTGATGCATGGGTTGCCCTGAGGATTTATGAGAACCTGTTTGTAGACCGGCTTCAGGAAATAAAGTAATAGGTAAAACAGTTGAAGCAGAACAGGAATAATTAATCGACAAATATGAAATCTAATTTGACTTCCATAATCTTAAAATCCGGTAAAGACCAATCTTTAAAGAGGTTTCACCCCTGGGTTTTTTCGGGGGCAATAAAAAAGATCAAGGGAAGTATTGCTGAAGGAGATGTTGTTGCTGTTTACTCCAATAAGGATGAATTCCTGGGGTTAGGGCATTACCAGGTCGGGTCGATTGCGGTCAGGGTTTTTTCATTTGAGCAGGTTGACCCCGATTTTGATTTTTGGAAGAGCAAATTGGCAAAAGCCTTTGCTATGCGGGAACAACTTGGGTTGGCAGCAAATGCCGGCACCAATGTTTATCGCCTGGTAAATGCTGAAGGTGACGGGATGCCGGGACTGATAATCGACTATTATAATGGTGTTGCCGTGATGCAAATGCATTCGATAGGCATGTACCTGATACGCGAAAAACTTGCGGAAGCATTAAAGGAAATCATGGGCACTGCTTTAACAGCAGTATATGATAAGAGTGCAAAAACATTACCTTTCAAAGCTGATATTAAGCCGGTCAACGGTTATGTTTTGGCAAACAGCCCTGTCAATCAGGTCTTGGAATACGGCTTAAAGTTCAATGTTGATTGGGAGAACGGGCAGAAAACAGGCTTTTTTATCGACCAGCGCGAAAACAGGAGGCTGGTTGAACACTATGCAAAAGGGCGCGATGTGTTGAATATGTTTTGTTACACCGGAGGGTTTTCATTTTTTGCCATGCGTGGCGGAGCCAACCTGGTACACTCTGTCGACTCCTCGGCCAGGGCAATCGACCTGGCAAATGAAAATGTTGCCCTGAACTTCCCTGGCGACAAACGGCATCAAACCTTTGCCGTTGACGCTTTTGAGTATATGCAGGGCATTAAAAATAAATACGACTTAATTATTCTCGACCCACCTGCATTTGCCAAGCACCGAGGCACCCTGCCCCGGGCATTGCAGGGGTACAAAAAGCTTAATGCAAGGGCTTTTGAACAAATCAGGCCAGGCGGGGTCGTCTTTACATTCTCTTGTTCGCAGGTTGTTTCAAAAGAAAAGTTCCGCGAGGCGGTCTTTTCGGGTGCTGCCATATCCGGGCGTACGGTGAAAGTGCTCAACCAACTGGCTCAACCTGCCGACCACCCTGTTAATATTTACCATCCTGAAGGAGAGTACCTAAAAGGGCTGGTTCTTTATGTTGAGTAATTTTATATTTTTACCTTTTTAAAAAGCAGGATCGTTATGGTAAGCAAAACTATGGTTGATATATTAAACACCGAATATGGTAATGATAGTATTGAGGATATACTAAGAAAAATTGCCGTTAGGTTTCAGGGTAAAATTGTATTTACCTCCAGCCTGGGGTATGAAGACCAGGTAATTACCGATATTATCTTTAGGAATGATATTCCCATTAGGGTTATTACACTCGATACAGGCAGGATGTTTGAAGAAACCTATAAAGTGTTTAACAGTACCCTGGAAAGATATGCCAAAGAAATAGTTCCTTATTTCCCTGACTATAAGGATGTTGAAAAATTACTAAAAGAGAAAGGCCCTGTCAGTTTTTACGAATCTATTGAAAACCGGAAAGAGTGTTGCTATATAAGGAAAGTTAAACCGTTGCAGCGTGCCCTGAAAGGTATGGAGTGCTGGGTAACCGGGTTAAGGGCCTCGCAATCGTCAGGCAGGAGCGTACTTAAAACTGTAGAGTGGGATAGTGGCTACCAATTGGTAAAATGCAACCCTCTGATCAACTGGAGCCTGGAAGAGGTAAAGGAGTATATAAAAGAAAACAATGTGCCATATAACCCATTACACGATAAAGGCTTTGTAAGTATTGGCTGTGAACCGTGTACCCGGGCTATCCGGGCAGGCGAAGATTTCCGTGCCGGCCGCTGGTGGTGGGAAAACAAATCGGGCAAAGAGTGCGGGCTGCATACACATAAATAAAAAAACAGGTGTACAACGATATAAAACTACCCTTAAGCCTGCCTAATACTTTTTCCAGGGGTTCTCCCTCTTTTTGGCATAGTCAGAAGTCCCCCATTTTACATCTTTCAGGAGTTTCTCTTTCTCTTCGAGACGGTAAAACTCCCTGGCATTTTTATACATTATTTTCCAGGCAACCTCTATAGCTTCCTCTTCTGAATAATACCCTTCGTCAACCAATTCGGTTAAAACCTGCGAAATGCCAAGCCTTGCCACATAAGCATGCCCCACTGTTAACTCGACCGGTATATAGTCGCCCCCAAAACAAAAAATCTTGTTTATTGGTGCTGCTGTAAGGTATTGCTTCAGGAACTGCCGGGTAGCGATATGGTCGATAATCCATGCCCAGGCCAAATCGACATAAGCATTTGAATAATGTTTTGCTACTGCCACCATCTCGTGCTGGTAAGGGTAGGCAATATGCAAAAAAACAAATTTCCGCCCCCCTACCCTGCCATGCAGGCACATCTCTGCCGCATAAGCAGGGTTTTTGCTTACATTAGTCAGGTGCATATAGTCGTACCCCGAATAGTAACCGGTATGGATCTTGATTGGAAGCCCATGATCTGCGGCAACCTGTGTTGTGTACCAGAACAGGTGGTCTTCAAGTTTCTTTTCTTCTTCTTCGCTCAGGGCTGTATTATTAACCCTTCTGGAAAATATTGGATCTGCTTCGTTAAACCCGACCCTGTCATAATCAATGTTCCGCCGGTAAGCATTTACAGATTTAGCAGCCACGGCATACTTCCCATACTTCTCGAACCACCAGTTAACTACCCTGTACCAATCTTTCAGTGTTTTTACCTTTATTTTTGCAGGCCCGCTTAATAATTTAATTTGCGGCCCTACATCCTTAGACCATGAGAATGCAGAAAACATCCCGGAAATACCAATATCCTGCATAAGCAAAAGGGGGGACTCTGTTTCATTTATTGGCTTATCCCATAAAGTATTCACCTGGCACGACTCAATATTTGCCACATCGTGAAGTACATATTTGTAAAACCCCGGCTTTTTTAGCTCATTGTATCTTTTTTGCAGGGTAGCTACCGACTCTTTGTTTATTTCCCCGATGCCATATAAAAGCCTCAGTGTATGCCTTACTGACAAGCCGTAGCTTGTATGCTTTACATTATCCCAGTATGGCTCAAGCAACCCCCATTTCTTTAATGGGTCGACTGATGATGAAAATAACTGCCTGTAGGTATCCATTGGCATTCCTGAAGAGACGAAATCGTGGTGGAAATAGTGCCCAAACAGTACAGTCCAGTCATCTGCCCGCAAAAAGTTTTCCCCGTTGCCAAGGCGTATACTCTCGTCTATTATGTGCTCATGCGTATCAATAAAAGGTATCTTACTCACTTCAGGCCATATCGCCGGGTTTACACCTGCCGGTATTTCGTATAGGTTATCTTTATTGCAACTTCCAAAAGGGAACATTGATACCCCGGCAGTTGTGGCTGCTGAAACTTTGATAAAGTTCCGCCTTGAAATAGGATACTTTTTTGTTGTTTGCATGGTTGTTATTATTTATGTGAATTTTTTAAGGGTCCCGTTTGTTACGAATGGCTGCAAAATACAATCATTTCATTGCCAGGAGAAATGATTCCCCAACAGAACAATATCTATACCTAACAGCTTCTTAGAAGTTGCCTGAAAATACAGATAAGGGCTACCTACCCACACCGATTACAAAAAAAGAAGATGGCAGAATACCCGGAACGTTGATACGTTTTCCGGTAACTCTGCCATACTTTAAAATCTCCCTGTAACATTTGAGACTGGATTTTATTCCAGGTTTCCCCGATACCTCCGGGGATTATGGCTTTATCCAATCCTTTTATCCAACTTAACCTAAAACTATTAAAGACTATGCGATTTTCTTTGTTTCGAAGCCTCTTCAGCGATTCCACCTCTTCAGCGCCGGATACACAACTTGCCAAATATCCTTTAACTATTATTTTCATACTACCTTCCTATTAGGAATACAATACAATCTTAAAAAACCCTACCTCCGGGAAGTTTAAAGTTAAAAGTGGAGCTGGTGGCAGTGTTCAGGAAATTTATTGATGAAGTTGACTATTTAATATAATTATGCTCCAAATTGAGAATTGTATTCCTATCGTCAAATTGGTTATTATATATTTGATTAATCGAGTAAACTAAGGCTATTTGGAATCTGTGGTCTTGCTTACCAAAGAGGCTTGCAGATTGCCCGTTGTTGTTAAGGTACCTGTATTGAAAACCCAGGTCAAAATTCTCACCTAAGCGGTAAAATACATTTGCAATCCCGATTTCCTGCCTACTATTACTTACAGCAGAAAAAGATTTGTATCCAAGGCTTAAAGATGCCTGAATCAATGGCCTTTCATATTTGCGGTATAGATACCTGATTGTCCCGAAGGTTGAAATGGAAGGAGTCCTTACATAATTAGCATAGCTGTTTAAATTGTTGATTGCCGAGAAACCTATGTTGTAAATCCCCTGTACCTTTAAATCAACAAAATGAACAGGGTCAGGTTTGAGATTAAGAGTTATTGTGCCAATTACGTTTTTGAGTAATTTATTAAAGTTTCTATACCTTGGGTGGCTGGTAATGTAATTGTTATAACTTACTCCAACTCTTTGAATAATGTTTCTATTCCATCTTTGACTTTCAGGTACAATGTATAAAAATGAAGCGCCAAAAGAATTTAACTCAAAGTCGGTAGGTGCTGATAAGTCAGCAAAATTTTCACCATGAAACTTCAACCAATACCGCTGATTGAATATACGTGTATATTCAATCACATTGCCGTATTGATTATCCTGGGTATTTGAGCCAATAGAAAATGGATTTAGTGAATAATTAAACTGGATGGCGTCATCATCCCGTAGAGTTGAAAATTCATTTAAAATAGTCTGAGTGGTTGACCTGCCTATCTTAATAATGTTCTTTTGATCTTCCAGTTTCAGGAAAACATGATTGTAGAACACCTGTCCAAGGTCTGAGTCCGCATCAGGGAACTGCATCCCAAATACCATTTGAGCCCTCCAGCTATTGTAAAGTTTTTGTTTGAAGCCAAGTAGGATCTGGCTATCGGAGAAATCACTGACTGCTGAAGCAGTATTAGCACTGTTAATCTCAATATTCCCAGACATTACTCCTTTTGCGCCAAGCTCTATTTCGGGCGAGACTTGTGCCTGGACAACTGATTCAAGCCCCATCAACAAGAGTATTATTATTATATTTTTGTTCATCTTCATTTTATTTAATACTTATTCGTCTAACGCTATTTTAGGCAACATATCCATGTTGTCCATTTTCATACCGCTCATTCCTCCAACCCTTCTTTCCTCCTTCGGCAAGTCTTCGTATACCAAAGCCAGTAAATTACCTCCCGGATATAATCCATTATTGGTTACCCGCCTTGTATCATGGTCGTGGAAAGTCCAGATTCCCCTGTTATTCCCTTCAACTATTATATCATAAGTTTTCCCGGGGCTTAATGATACTGTATTCCTTTGCCATGGCTGAGGCAGCGGCACTCCATCATCGCAAACCATCCAGAAATCGTGCCCGTGCAGATGGAGGTGGTGGTTTTCTGTACCTGCATTAATCAGCCTTATACGGATATTTTCCCCTGTTTTTATGTATAAATAGGGTGTGGATGGGTACGATTTCCCATTTACCGTAAACCAGTTGGGTACCGGTAATTCGGCAGGTGCCCTCCGGTTAACCAGATAGGGGGGCTGGTAGCCATTTTCGATTGCTTCAAGAAGCTCTTCTTTTGTGTTGAATAAATTAAACCTTTCTGCATTAAACCTTCCATTCTTCATAAGGTAAGAACGTTCTTTCATTCTTTCCAACATGGAATTTAATTCATTGCGGACGAAATTAACATCATGAGCAGAGTAGATCAGTGTATATTCACGTTCGTAAGGAAATGCTTTTTTAATCGGGTCATCATCATTCTCAATTATAATACTCCCAAACATACCCGATTGCATGTGTAACAATGTACCCCAGTGACAATGATAAAAGTGAGTGCCATAGGGCTCTGCAACAAATTCATAAATGAACTCCTGGTTGGGCATTACCGGCATTTGCGTAACATAAGGGACACCATCCATCCTCCATGGTACATATATTCCATGCCAATGAATAGTATGATTTAGATCTGTGTTGTTTTTGAATCTCACCCTTACTTTATCTCCTTGTTTTACCCTTATTTCCGGGCCGGGGACGGTATCATTAAATGCTAATGTATGAATCTTCATACCCGGAGCCAACTCTTGTTCAGAGATCGCAATATTGACCTCGAACTCCTTCCATTCACCATTTTTTAAAAATGGCAATGATGTTGGGAAGAGTTTCTCATTCGCAGTTTTAGCTTCTTTTGCAAATAAATTGGATGGAAACATGGCCATTCCAGCAACCAATGCACTGTGTTTCATAAATTCTTTTCTGTCCATATTTTTTATCTTTTTATTGCCCATTCAGATTGACGTTAAATGTTCATAATTCATACTTGGTAACCGTTAATTACGGCATGGACTATACCCGGTGTTGAAACGAAACCTTATTTTTGGCAGTAAGTTTCTTTAGTATTTCTATAAAAAGCATATAATACTCATATTATTAATCGAGGAACTTTATAATATAAGTAAAATTACATTTTATTTTGAAGACTACAATAAGGTTGTGAAATTTCAGCAAATGGAAGAAGATCGTGAGTCCTGATAATGGATCAGATGAGAAAGTTGTGGGGAAAGAACTTTTTCAAAAAGACAAACACCCAATAAGGAATATCCAAATAAGGGGCAGGAGCCAACTTTTAAGTTGCTTATTCCT
>JAADGO010000044.1:0-11435 GCA_013152355.1 Chlorobiota bacterium | reverse complement strand
ACTATTTATAAAAAGGAATGGCTGATGTTAATTTTTTCTTATTCAGAATAGCTAAAATTTATACTTAGTCCACAACTTTATGAAATGACCCCTGATAATGTCGGGCAACAAAAAAAGGATCAACCTGTTTCTCAACAATTTAACCCTTTTAAATGTGGGGAGAGCAGGATTCGAACCTACGAAGGCTTTGCCAACAGATTTACAGTCTGCCCCGTTTGACCGCTTCGGTATCTCCCCGGTATTGTGAGCCGAATCTCAGATTCGAACTGAGGACCCCGAGATTACAAATCACGTGCTCTGACCAACTGAGCTAATTCGGCTTAATATTGTTGTCCGAGAACGTTTGTTTTTCAATTTCAGCGGCGCAAAGTAAAAGATTAATTTTTAAATCTGCAATACTTTTTTTTAAAATCCCACCCCTTTAATTAAAAAGTGGGTAAGCTACCTGTATCGCACCGCTACAACCGCCTACCCTTGCTATCTTCCGATCCTGGGGGAATTCAGCAGGAGCTAGTCGTACAGGACTTACCCGGCTGCAAAAGTATTAATTTTTGAATAACCTGCAAACTAAAAATGCACCTGCTACAACTTTTTTGTGAAACAGTTGGTATATGGGAATATATACCATGGGAAGATGCGCCCTTCGATACATACTTAATGCAATACACGGGATGTAGAATAGTAAACAAACTTAATGAAACAGCCGCTTATATTATGAGGCAGCCCTCCAGCAACCTGGATAATTCATTAATATTGATATCTTCTTTTAGTTTACCATCAATTGCAAACGAAATAGTGCCGCGCTCTTCAGAAACAACAATAGCAATGGCATCGGTATTTTCAGAAATCCCCAGTGCAGCCCTGTGCCTTAAACCAAGTTTTTTGTTTTTCAACCTTTTTTGTGTAAGCGGCAAAATACACCTGGCTGCAACTATTTTGTCGCCATGTATTATCACAGCCCCATCATGTAAAGGTGCATTTTTAAAAAAAATAGCATTCAACAAAACCGATGAGATTTTTGCACTAATCCTTTCCCCGGTATTTATTTGCTCAATTAATTCCGAATTACGGGTGATAACTATTAAGGCTCCTGTTTTTGCCTTTGCCATCATCTGGCAGGCATCTGTAATTTCCCGAATATTCCCCGTATCAATTGTACTGATTTTGGCTGCATTGAAAAGTTTATCCAGTGACAATATGCGGTTAACATTGTAGTTGGTGCCAACGAATACCAGGAAACGCCTTATCTCGGGATGGAATACAATGATTAAAGCCAATACGCCAACTCCAATAAATTGCCCCATAATAGAACCCAGCAGCTCCATGTTCAGGGCTTTCACTACCAGCCATACCAAATACAATGAAAATAACCCTATAACAATATTAAATGCTACAGTGCCCTTAATCAGCATGTAGGCCTGGTATAAAAGATAAGCTACCAGGAGTATGTCGAGGACATCTAAGAACCTAAGGGTAATAAAGCCCAACATTATTCTAAAGTTATTTTTAGTTTCTGAACTAACTTAATGGTTTCAACTGCTTCTTTTACATCGTGGACTCTTAAAATATCAACACCTGCCAATAGTGCCATCGAATTAAGTACCGATGTGCCGTTCAATGCTTCTTTAGGCGATGAATCCAAAATTTTCCAGATCATTGACTTACGGCTTAATCCCACCATTACAGGCAATTGGAACACTTTAAATGAGTCGAGCCTGTTCAGTAGTTCGTAATTCTGAGCAGTATCTTTACCAAAGCCAAAACCGGGGTCAATGATCACATCGGTAACGCCGGCTTTCGTCAACTTCCTGACTTTCTTGCTGAAATATACTGAAATATCATGGATAATATCATCGTATTCCTGATTTTCGTGCATACTAAGCGGGGAGCCCGGAATGTGCGATAAAATATACGGCACCTGTAACCGCCCAATGGTTTCAAACATTTTTGAATCAAGTGCCCCTCCTGATATATCATTAACAATCACCGGGCCTATTTCTTCCATCACCTTTACAGCCACCCACGAACGGAACGTATCAATAGATATTATTGCATCCGGGAATCTTTTACGCACCAGCTTTACGGCAGGTAAAAGCCTGTCCAGCTCTATTTTTGTAGAGGGCAGCTTAGCCCCGGGCCTTGTTGAAACAGCTCCTATATCAATTATTGTGGCTCCATCAGTTAGCATCTTATCCGTACGCCTGAGTAAATCCCTCTTGTCCTTAACAACGCCGCCGTCATAAAATGAATCAGGTGTTACATTAATTATACCTGCCACAATAGGAGAGGAAAGGTCGATTAAGTTACCATCCAGGTTTATTGTCCTTTTTCGTTTAAGGAATTTATTTGCTGATTGGGTAATCAACATAGTTGCAATATTTTTAATTATAATATATTATATACCACAAATGTAAAAATAAAACCGTTAAAATTCCTTAGTTTTTAATACTTTTATACTCCAAAATAAGCAGCTAAGAATGGAAAAGACCAACAATCAATTCGACCAGGTAATAAAGATTTGTACGGATGTATTCATGAAAAAAATGAAAGATTATGGTACTGCCTGGAGGATTTTAAGGCCTAGTTCACTTACTGACCAGATTTATATTAAAGCCCAACGCATAAGAAGTATTGAGGAAAAAGGGACGATGAAAGTAGACGAAGGAATACGTTCGGAGTTTATTGGGATTATCAATTATTCGATTATGGGGCTGATACAGCTCGAACTGGGGCCATCTGAAATAGAATTAGGAGTAGAGGAGACAAAGAAATTATATGAAAAATACTTTTTACAGGCTAAAAAGCTGATGCAGGATAAGAACCACGACTATGGCGAAGCATGGAGGAATATGCGGATTAGTTCGTATACCGACCTTATTCTGATGAAAATTAAACGTATTAAACAAATTGAGGATAACCAGGGTAAAACACTGGTATCCGAAGGGATTGATGCCAACTACCTGGATATGATTAATTATTCAGTATTCGCCCTGATAAAAATTGAATTTGACGCCAACTAAATTCTCAAAACATAAATAGATTATATATGAAGGTTTTAAAGCATATTGCCCGTATTATTGTAGGAATTATATTTATATTCTCAGGTTTTGTAAAAGGTATTGACCCTCTTGGTTCCGCCTACAAATTCAAAGATTATTTTAATGCAATGGGAATGGAATGGATGGCATGGTCGGCTTTCTCATTGGGTGTATTGTTAGCTTTTGCCGAATTTATTATAGGGGTATCACTCTTATTTAACCTAAAAATCAGGCTTTTTTCGTGGCTGGCTTTATTCTTTATGGTTTTCTTCACCGGGCTGACATTATGGATTGCCATTGCCAATCCGGTTACCGACTGTGGATGCTTTGGCGATGCCCTGGTGATCTCGAATTGGGAAACATTCTATAAAAACCTGGTATTGATTATCCTTACAATTATCATTTTCAGGGAAAGAAAGACTTTCAAGCCATTGCTGAGCCCAAAACTCAACCTTGGAATGGGCTTATTAATTGTTGCAGTTTATGTTGGGAGTGTTTATTATTCATACAACCACCTGCCGATTATTGACTTCAGGCCATACCATGTTGGGGTAAATATCCCTGAATCGATGTCGATACCCGAAGATGCCCCTCGTGAAGTATATGAGAATACTTTCTATTATAAAAACAAAAAGACAGGGGAGGTGAAGGAGTTTACAGAAAAAAACTACCCGTGGAAAGATACTGTCAACTGGGCATTCGAAAGCAATGAATCAAAATTGGTGCAGAAAGGGTATGAGCCGCCGATACATGACTTTATCATGGAAACAAGGGAAGGTGACAATGTGGCCGACTTCTTCCTTCACGAAGAGAATTATGTTTTTATCCTGGTTGCTTACGACCTTTCGCAAACAAACAGGGACGCAATGGATAAGGTAAATGAACTGGCGCACTGGGCAAACGATAATGAAATGCCGTTCATAGGGTTAACATCTTCACTGTTTGACGAAAGTGATAAATTTATTGAAGAAACAGGTGCTCCTTTCGAATTTTTTAATTGCGATGAGATTACGTTAAAAACCATTATCCGGTCAAATCCCGGGTTGCTGGTTATAAAAGATGGGGTAATCAAAGGTAAATGGCACTATAATGATATTCCAACGCCGGAAAAGTTTAGGAAAGATTTCCTAAACAACTTCAATAAATAGTTAATTTACCAGCTGCTATAATATGTCTGGCCAGCCATTCAGGAATGAATCATTACATTAGCAGCCGGGAATTAATTAAATGAAGTTGTTGCTCGCAGGTTTTCAATTTAACTTTAAGCAACTTCAATATAATCAATAAATAAAAAATCCAAATAATGAGACAAAAAATTGTAGCAGGAAACTGGAAATGCAATACAACCTTGCAGGAAGGTATTGAACTGGCAAAGGCAGTTGATGCAACTGTTGCAGAGAAAGGTGCCAGGGACGTAGTAGTTATTTTAGGGACACCTTTTACACATATTACAAAAGTTGTTGAGGCTATAAATACCGGCAGGATTGGTGTAGCGGCACAAAACTGTGCATCCGAGGCAAAAGGGGCTTATACAGGCGAAGTTTCTGCAGCAATGGTGAAATCGACAGGTGCCGAATATGTTATACTCGGGCACTCTGAAAGAAGGCAGTATTATGGCGAAACCAGCGGCATATTGAATAAGAAACTGGCTCTGGCCCTTGAAAACGGCCTGACCCCGATTTATTGTTGTGGCGAGGCACTGGAGGTCAGGGAGGCCGGGGCGCAAAACGAATTTGTAAAACAACAACTTGCCGAGACGGTTTTTACGCTTTCCCCTGAAGATTTCAAAAAAATAGTTATTGCTTACGAACCTATTTGGGCAATTGGGACAGGGAGAACAGCAACATCTGCCCAGGCGCAGGAGATGCATGCTTTTTTAAGGGGCACTATTGCTGAAAAATACGGGAAGGAAATTGCCGATGGCACTTCTATCCTTTATGGTGGCAGTTGCAACCCGAAAAATGCAAAAGAGCTTTTTGCCAACCCTGATGTTGACGGAGGTTTAATTGGGGGGGCATCACTGAAAGCCGAAGATTTTATCGAAATTATTAATGCTTATTAGAGCATTAAGCCGGAAGCACATAAAATATTTAAGCCACTCCCCCGGTACAAGCCGGGGCTGAGTGGCTTTTTATAAAAGTCCTTTCCCCCACAACTTTTCCATGTAGATGCCAACTTTTAAGTTTCTTATTCCTTATTGGATATTTTAGATTAAAAGAAAGGAAATCTAAAATAAGGAATCAGCCTGCCTGCCGCAGGCACTGATAAATTACAGGTATATGCCAAACCTGATGCCGGCAACAATTAAAGTCCCTGAATAGCCAAGGTCGCCCCACCAGTCGTTGTAATACCCATGCAACCCCGATGTGCGGTCATCGAAACTCAACCTTATCCCCGTCCCTATATAAGCATCAAGGTACAGGAAATCACTGATAACTGCCTGCATACCAAAAAGCAGGTTGCCCCCAATTTTATAAATGTTGGTATGCGTCATATCTTTATTCAATCCGTAATACATGGAGCCACCTTCCTCAAATCCATAGGACTTCAGCCCCTCATCCTTTACCGAAAAATACTGGAAAACAGTACCATAAGCAAAATATGCCCCTCTGGGGACAGGATTGTCTTTAAAGAAAAATTTATGCTGTAAGTCTATTCCGGCCCCTATCAACTCATCGAAGTTCCACAAATTTGAATTGCCATTATTCAAATATACCTGAGGGGCAACAACCAGCCATTGCCCTTTTCTTTTCAGCCGGAAGTCAAAGTCAATGCGTGCGCCATTTGAAAAAGCATATTGTGGCACAGTCCCTACTCCAAATGTTTTAACCTCTTTTTCAGCTATTTCATCCTGCCCGAATAAAAACATTGGGGCAAGTATCATCAATATTAAAATAAATCGTTTCATTGTTTCTTTTTTAAAATTCCAGATTAATCTCACTAAGTTTCCTAATAGTATCATTTTCAAGTTTATATTGAACAAAACCTCTTTCTCCAATGACCAAAGCCAGCCCGTTGTTGAGGATAACATCATAAGCCTCGATATCATCAAAATGGTAAAGCTGGACTATATCCTGCCTGTTGCTGACATCATAAATCTTGATTCCATTGTCGCATACCCACAAAGTATCATTTTGAATAGCCAGCCCGCGGGGGCCTTCCATTGGGTACTGCCCTGTTAATTCCGGGTTCTGGATATTTTGCAGGCTAATAATCTGAAGTTCGTTGGCCGACTGCCAACATACCTGATTCGATGAATTAAGCGTTACGTAAGCATAATTGCCATCAGAAACAACCGGGTCGCACGAAACAATATGCTCGTAAAACGAAATTTTCTCCGGTTGCACAGGGTTACTCACATCATAAATGTACATCCCGGTTGAAGCACCCAGGAAAAGTTTATTATCAAAAGGGAAGATTGTTTCCACGCCAAACCCAATATACCGGGTACTCTTAAAATCCGGGGTTTCGGGAGTGCTAATGTCAAAAATTTTCAGGGTTGACTGATCTACCGTGAACAGGTGGTTGTTTGCTATGGTAAACCGGGCCATCGACCCGCCGGCTCCTTCTCCCGATGACGGGCTAGAATCGGAAGTAGAGTTATACCGGCATGACTGGAATCCAACCAATAGCAAAAGGGCAGTAAAAACAACCGGTAAAGGCCGCTTTTTTATTATTTGAATTATTTTTTTCTCCATCGTACCAGAATTGAGTTTTTCGGACGTGCCATTTTCTCCTGCCTTGATAATCCCCTTCCGTCAGGGGCCACTAATTCAGGGAACACATTTTTCACACGGCTTGTTACTTCAATACCGGTAAATTCCGGATTGATCCGTATAGCAACCAGGTCTACAGCATTGTCAGCATACAATACATTGCCTTTAATTGCCATATCAATGCTTCCATCAATACGAATAAATGCAAAGTTCTTCGGGCTTTCCGGGTTTGAGTTATCAATTACATGAATACCCTGATACTTTTCATTGATAAAAATAAGGCTTCCTTTTGTATATATTTTACCAGGGTTCCGTATGCCTCTTGGGTCAACAAGCCTGACACCTGATTCCATCTCACTACGCTCCATAAATATGGGTTCATACTCAAAAAACGAGGAAGGAATGTCGTCAAAGCCTGATAACAGGATATACAAAACCAAAATTGAAACTGGAATTATTTTTTTCATCACACCATGATATTTTTATTATAGATGTTTATAAGGTTATAATAGTTGCGTTAGGCCAAACTTACTGATTTTACCCGGATACGGTATGTGTTTTACTATATTTTAAAGTATACCGGTATTCCTTTTTTTGCAGGTACTTTCTTTATTTAATCAGGTATCCTTATAACCAAGTAGTTTTTAATATGATACTGATTAACTAACTTTGATAAGAGTCTATAAAAGATTAAACGAAAAGCTAAACTAATAACTATGAGACGGAGGAGATTTTTTCAGGTAGCATCATTGAGTGTTGCAGGGTTAAGCATGGCAACATCATGTACAAATGCAGGTAAAGCTACCAGCCCTGAATCGAAAAAAGGGCAACACCCCCACAAGGTTCCAGACTATCGAAGAAATATCAAATCTTCATTTACTAAAGGAAAAACAAAAAGCGCTAACGACACACTTATCCTTGCTCTTATTGGAGCAGGCTCATACGGGACAAGCCTGATCCTTGAGGCTGCCGGTCTGGGTGAGAATATCCGTGTAAAATATGTTTGCGATGTTGATGACACACGGGGCGGCCGGGCAATCTCCGAACTTGAAAAAATACAGGGTTCAAAACCGGTGCGTGTCCGCGATATGCGAAAAGTACTGGACGACCCGGAAATTGATGGCGTTTTTATAGCCACACCCGAACATTGGCATGCACTGGCTACTATATGGGCTTGCCAGGCAGGGAAAGACGTGTATGTGGAGAAATGTATTTCACATTCGATCGGCGAAGGGCAGAAAATGATTGAAGCTGCTATGAAATATGAACGTATTGTTCAATGCGGTACACAAAACAGGAGTGCTGATTACGCTTATACAGCCCATGAATATATTAAAAGTGGCGAGCTTGGCGATATTGCAGCTGTTCATGTCAGGGAATTATTAAGCGGCCCTGTCCCGTTTAATGAGAAAAAAAATTCCAGGGCTCCCGACACCATTGACTGGGACTTATGGCTGGGGCCTGCCCCAAAGGTGCCTTATAATGTGTCGAGGAATAAATCATGGGGGTACTACTGGGATTATTCCGGTGGTTATGCCCTTACAGGCGGGGCGATTCACCAGTTAGACATGGCCAGGATTGTTTTAGGCGACCCTGAATTGCCAAAATCTGTTTATTCAACCGGCGGCCGGTACTTTTTCGATGACAACAGGGATATGCCCGATTATCAAATGACCACCTTCGATTTTGGGAAGTTCGTAATGACCCTGGAAACGGGTGCATGTACCCCATATATGGTGAAATCGAGCCCTAAAATACGTTTTGGGGATGATTTCCCTGAGTGGGGACAAAATGCTACCAGGATTCAAATATTTGGCACTAAACGCATGATGTATGTTGGCCGGATGGGGGGTGGCTGGCAGGTTTATGATAAGGGTGGGGAAATTGTTGCCCAGGAATCCGGTATATACCCAAGAAAAGCCCATATTAAGAATTACCTGGATTGTATACGGACAAGGAAACAGCCTAACGGGAATATTGTGCAAGGCCATAAAAGCTCTGTTATGGCGCACCTGGCAAATCTTTCCTACCGTTCAGGATGCAATCAATTGCTGTTCTCCCCTGAATACGAATCAATTGAATCGAACAACAAAGCGCAGGAACTGTCCCAATTGAAATACCGCAAAGGGTTTGAAATGCCTGATGAGGTATAATTCATTAAACAACTTCAATAAAAAGATATAGAGTAAGCACTATTTAAAAACATAACAATATTTGCAGGATGGAAAAACGAAAGAAAACAATGCTGTTTATCCTGGCATTGGGGCTACTTATTGCAGTACTCCTGGTTTTAATAGCATTTGCACGGACATGGGATAAAACCGATATTGAATTCAGGGTGCATATTAATGAACAGTTGATACAGGAATCTACTTTTGGGGAATCGCCAACATTTGCTATCTGGATAGAAAACCCCAACACAGGGGGACTGCAAACGATTTTTGTTACCAAACGGGCTGCATTAGGCGACTGGGAGGGCAAAGCCGATGTGCCTGTCGCACTACCTCAATGGTTCGAGGTCTTTAAAATTGAAAATAAATCGAACAATCTGCCATCTTACGAAAAGCCTGCGCCACTGGCTGTGACAGGGGCAACTCCCAAACCAGGGTATTTTACAACCAGGGTCAGGGTTACCCCCGGCAGCAGATGGGATTGCTGGATAGAAGTAAACCTTGCAGGCGATTTCAATGAATATTACCAGGAATATAACCCTGAAGAAAAAACCACTGACGAATATTTAACCGGCCAGCCAGCACTTCTTTATAAAGCAGAAATTGATGCGGTTGTAGGAAATGTAGTAAAACCCGAACTTGTAGGGATGAGTGTGTTAGATGCCGAAGGGGGCAATATAATTCAACCTGTAAAAGGGATAACAACGGCTACCGGTATATTTGATGAAATGAGTATTTCCGTTATCCGCCCCAAGCCCAGGATTATCGAATGGGATTGATTAAAGGTGGCCTGAAAACCGGAGCGGGTAGCAGGATTATTTTTTCCGTGGTAATTCCCAGATCTCCAATTCCCGAATATCTTTCCCTTCAATAACAAACCGTAGGGCAGTACAAACTTTATGAAACCCATTGATACCTGCTGCCCCCGGGTTTATATGCAGGAAATCCAGTTTTTTATCGAAAATGACTTTTAAAATATGTGAATGCCCGGAAATAAACAAACCGGGGGGATTCCTGAATATCTCCGGCTTCACAAATCTTTCGTACCTCCCGGGGTAACCACCGATATGGGTTATCCAAACATCCAGCTCTTCGCACATAAACCTGTTGTGCAATGGGTAGGCTGCCCTTACATCCTGCCCGTCAATATTGCCGTAAACGGCTGTTAACGGTTTAAAATCAGCCAGCTTACCGGCCGTTTCAATATTGCCGATATCCCCGGCATGCCAAATCTCATCCACCTTTTCAAAAAAAGGATATAGCCTTTCATGGATAAACCCGTGTGTATCTGACAATAATCCGATTCTTTTCATCAAAATTCTTTTTTGCCTGGCTTAAAGCGCAAAAATACATTAATTTTGGTTGTTTAACCATTGAATTATGAAACGACTAATAATTGTAAGGCATGCCAAGTCGGTACATTATGGCTACGATGATGACTTCAACCGCGATTTAAGCGAAAGGGGAGAAAAAGATGCCACTAAAATAGGCAAACGGTTATTCAGCATGAATATCCAACCGGACATAATGGTCTCCAGCCCGGCAACCAGGGCTTTGAAAACAGCCCGTATTTTTGCCGGGGCACTTGGATACCCCAGTGGCAAAATCGAAGAAAACCCCGATTTATACCATGGTATTACTTCACATGAATTTATCGGCCTTATTCAATCATTACCAGATGAAATAGGTGTAGCCTTTTATTTCGGGCATAACCCTGCTTTTTATTATTTTGTTAATAGTTTGCTGAAGCACTTTGACGGCGAGATGCCTACATGCTCAACAGTTGCGATTGATTTCGACACCGATAGCTGGGTAAATGCCAGCGCGCGAAATGGCATCAAAGGGTTTCAGTTGGTGCCAAAAATGTTTAAATAGTGTTTGTCCATAAAGTCCGCCTTCTTCGTTACTCTCGTCTTAAAAACCTGTCATTTACAAAGGTAAACTCTTGGTTTTTAAGACTTCGAAAGCCTTGAAGCCGAACATTCTGAATCAAACACTAACTTTATGGACAGGCACTAAATAGGGAGTAAATTCCCATCTTTAAATGTAATCCAAATCCATGTAAATATTTTAATATTCTGAAGGAATACAAATAAAGGAGAAAGTAATAAATATAATAAATTTAGAAAAAATCAGAAAGGTTTTTCAAAACCAGACCCAAAAAAAATACTTAAGGAAAAAGGGTTAGATTTCTTATATAAATTTGGCTATGATTACACATCAATGCATGTTCACCCGATGTCATGGGATGGAGAATCTGAATTCTATTCTATTACAGGACTAGAACCTAATCCTCACAAAGCTATTGACAAAACTCATCTAATTAATAATTCTCTGATAGTCAGCTATTTAATTTTGGAACTAATAATTTCCAACATGAATATTTTGATACCTGAAGAAGTGTTAAATTTTTTAGTAGAATTTAAGAAAATGTCACTTAAGAAAACTAATATGTTTAATGAAAAGTTTGTAGAATTATTTAGCTATTTTAAAATCAAAACAGGATACTA
>JAADGO010000219.1 GCA_013152355.1 Chlorobiota bacterium | reverse complement strand
TCATTAATCCTTCATCGCCTGTGGCAATCATTTGCAAGGCCAGGATGCCTGCATTCCGTGCCCCGTTCAGGGCTACTGTTGCAACCGGTATCCCCGGGGGCATTTGTAAAATAGCCAGGATTGAGTCCATACCTTCGAGTGTTGATTTTATCGGTACGCCGATAACCGGCAGGGGGGTCATTGCTGCAATTACACCCGGTAAATGAGCTGCCATCCCGGCTCCCGCAATTATTACTTTAATCCCCCTGTTTTTTGCCGACTTCGCAAATTTTTCAACTTCATCAGGAGTCCGGTGTGCCGACAGTGCATTCATTTCAAACGGAATTTCAAATTCTTCAAGTAATTCTTCAAGTAATTCGGCAGCACCTTTCATTACATCCAGGTCCGATGTACTTCCCATAATAAGGCTTACAACTGGTTTCATCTTTTGTGTAATTAATGTTTTGTGTGACAAAATAGTTTTGTTATTTTGTAATCTTTATAAAAAAACGAAAATACAGTTATATTTAATAAGTTAAAAAAATCGGCAGGATAGAATTCATAAAAAGATAATGAAGCAGGTTAAAATCCACGATAAAGATTTTAAATTATTAATTCCTTACGAGCAGATCAGGTCGGTTATAGGGGCAATGGCTGAAAAGATGAACAGTGACCTTTCCGGTAAAAACCCCCTTTTTATTTGCATCCTGAACGGGGCATTCATGTTTGCTGCCGAATTGCTCAAAAAAATTGATTTAATTGATATGGAAATATCATTTCTAAAACTCGCTTCATATAATGGCGATAAAACAATGGGTACGGTAAAAAAATTAATAGGTGTGAACGAGAAGGTAAAGGGAAGGACAGTGGTGGTACTTGAAGATATTGTTGACTCATTACAATTAATAATATTATGGGCCAGCTTAAAGGGCTGGAGCCGGCAGAGGTTAAAGTAGCAACATTGTTATTGAAACCCGGGGCATTGGTCAAAAAAGTGGAGTTAGAGTATGTCGGGATAGAGATCCCCAATGATTTTATTGTCGGATACGGTTTAGATTATAACGGTAAGGGAAGGAATCTTACTGACATATATACTGTTATTAAATAACAAATCAATTTTATTATGTTAAATCTAGTTTTATTTGGCCCTCCGGGAGCCGGGAAAGGTACACAGGCCGAGTTCTTGGTCAAGGCATATAATTTAACCCACCTTTCTACAGGAGATTTGCTCAGGACTGAAATTGCAGCAGGCTCGAAATTAGGGCTTGAGGCACAACGTTTCATGGAAAAGGGCGAGTTGGTCCCCGATGAGGTCGTAATAGGGATGATTAAGGGTAAACTGGAATCAAATACCGGTTCGAAAGGTTTTATTTTTGACGGGTTCCCGCGGACTGTCGACCAGGCAAAAGCCCTGGATAGCCTGTTGAATGAGAATGGCACGCCGATTTCAGGGATGTTAAGCCTTGAGGTTGAAAAACAGGAACTGGTCAACCGGTTGCTAAGCCGCGGGAAAATTTCCGGCCGTGCTGATGACCAGGATCCATCGGTGATAGAAAACCGCATTAAAACTTACAACGAAAAAACATCGCCCCTGATTGATTATTATAAAAAACAGGGGAAGCATTTTGGGATTAACGGAATGGGGTCGATTGAAGATATTGCCGGAAGGCTGAGGAAAGTGGTAGCCGAATTGTAATTTGTGGCTTTTAAACAGTCTTTTAATTGCAATTGATAATTTAGTTGCCGGTTGCCTGCATGGGTTATACCGGATGGCACAAAAATAAAAACAGATGGCTGAAAAGAACTTTGTAGATTACGTAAAAATATTTTGCGCATCAGGGAATGGGGGGGCAGGTTCAGCTCATCTTCGACGTGAGAAATACATTCCGAAAGGCGGCCCTGACGGAGGTGATGGTGGCCGTGGCGGGCATGTTATCATTAAAGGGAATGCCCAGATGTGGACACTGCTCCACCTGAGGTTTCAAAAACATATCAAAGCGGGCCATGGCGGACCGGGAGGTAAACAATGCAGTACAGGGGCTAACGGCAAGGATGAAATAATTGAAGTACCTTTGGGGACAGTGGTAAGAGATGCCGAAACGAACGATTTCCTTTTTGAAATTACCAAAGACGGAGAGTCCAGGATTCTGGTAGAGGGCGGCCGTGGAGGGCTGGGGAATGTACATTTTAAATCGGCAACCAATCAAACACCCCGGTATGCCCAACCCGGCGAACCCGGCACTGAAGGTTGGAAAACCCTGGAACTGAAAGTTTTGGCAGATGTTGGGTTGGTAGGTTTCCCCAGTGCCGGGAAATCAACATTATTATCGGTGGTTTCGGCAGCTAAGCCAAAAATTGCAGAATACCACTTTACCACATTGGTGCCTAACCTGGGGATTGTAAGTTGCCGCGGCCAGCAGTCGTTTATTATGGCCGATATTCCTGGTATAATTGAGGGTGCACACCAGGGAAAGGGCCTGGGGCTACGTTTTTTAAGGCATATTGAGAGGAACTCAATGCTGTTGTTTATGGTTCCGGCCGATAGCAAAGGGCACCTGAAAGAGTATTTGGTTTTATTGGATGAACTGAAAAAATACAACCCTGAACTTTTGGATAAAGACAGGTTCCTGGTAATTAGTAAATCTGACATGCTGGATGAGGAATTAATGGGCGAAATAAGTAAAGAGCTGAAGGGTATCCCGCATATATTCATTTCATCGGTTACGGGGCAAAATATTGTACAACTGAAAGACCTTGTCTGGGAAATATTAAATAAAACATGACAGTAAACCCTGAATGCCTTCACGATAAGTAAGGCTGAACACAGGAAACAGTAAAAAAACAACTTAAGTGATATGGACTGGTTAAGTAAATTAGTAGAAATTGACCACCAATTTTTTTTATTCCTGAATGGGTTTCATAATGATTTTTGGGATACTGTCATGTTTTTTGTTACCCGCAAAGAAACCTGGCTTCCGTTTTTTGCTGTCTTGCTATGTTATATAATCAAAAATTACAAAAATAAAACGGTTATCATCTTACTATTCCTGGCACTGGCTATCCTGGCAGGCGACCAGGTATCAGTATTAATAAAAGAATCGGTTCAACGGCTAAGGCCTGTACACGACCCTGTTATCCAGGATTTGGTACATAACTATTACAGGAAGGGAGGGCTTTACGGATTCCTGTCGTCTCATGCTACCAATGCATTTGCACTATTAACATTCTCAGCCTACCTGTTCAGAAACCGTTACTATACATATACGCTTCTTCTGTGGGCGTTATTATTCTCTTATTCAAGGATATATTTAGGCGTGCATTACCCGTTCGATATATTAGGGGGAATGGTTTTAGGCTATGTGGTGGGTAATGTTTTCTACCGGGTATTAATGTTTGTCGAAAACCTGTTTTTTATTACACGGCAACCAACAATTGCTTCAACAACATTGAGTAAACAGCATGCAGCAACCATATTCCTTGTATTTATAGTAACATTCGCAGTTGTATTGATCTCCTCCCGGAACCTGTACGCTTTCAATATCCTTTAAACGATGCAAATTAACCTGGTTGAATTTTACACCGAAAAGCGAGATAGTTTTATCCGATCTGAAGCTCAATTGACAAAAAAGATAAAATGGATTGCCTTTTTTCGGCTTTTGGCTTTCTCCGGGATTGCGTTGTCCCTGATTTATTTAACCCGTTTTGGAGTTTCCCCCGGTGTGCTGGCAGCACTGTTATCCCTGGCCTTTTTCCTTTTCCTGGTTAAAAGGCATATTCGTTTCGAGAAATTGAAAAAGAGGTATGGTATTTTGTCAGGGCTGGCCGAAGATGAGTTAAAAGCATTAAATCACGATTTCTCGCACTTTAATAATGGCAAAGAATTTATTAATCCGGGGCACGATTTTTCGTACGACCTCGATTTGTTTGGCGAAGGTTCTCTTTTCCAGTTTGTAAACCGGACTTCAACCCGAAGTGGAGAGAAGAAACTGGCAGCATTATTAATATCGCCACCAATTGAAAAGGAAGAAATTGAAAAAAGGCAGGATGCCATAAAAGAGCTTTCGGGAGATACCGGATGGAGGATGCAATTTTCAGCTTCGGGAAACATGTTTAACGAAACAGAACGGCAGCACGATGAAGTTGCAACCTGGTCTGAAAAAGAATTAAAATTTAACAGGTACGGTTTGATTGGTTATCTGAGGTGGGTTATCCCGGCTATAACACTTGCCTCTTTCCTGCCAGGGTTGCTCGGAGGGGTATGGCTTTTTTTGGCTGCCTGTGTATTTGTACAATTATCATTCGTTTATTTTTACCGCCACCGCATCAAAGAGTATTTCAGGTTTTTTGGAGAAAAATCGCTATTAATAGAGAAATATGTCAGTTTGCTAAGCGAAATAGAAAAACGCGGTTTTAGTTCAGAATGGTTAAAGGAAATGCAACAGGCTATTTTAAGTCCCTCTTCAGCTTGTAAAACAATTAAAGAGTTAGGCAGCCTGGTGAAAGAATTTGAATTTGGGCGACATCTCCTGGTCGGGCTATTCTTAAATTCTATCTTTTTGTGGGATGTAAGGTACATTTATAACCTTCGGAAATGGCATTTGAAAAACCGGGGGAAATTGATTAAATGGTTAGGAGTTATTGAAAATATAGATGCGGTAATCAGCCTGGCAAATTTTAGCAATAACAACCCCGGGTTTGTTTACCCGCAGGTTAATGAGGGCAGGTTTATCTTTGAGTCGGAACAATTGGGGCATCCGCTTTTAAACCCGCGGAAAAGGGTTTGTAGTGATTTCAAAGTGGGTGGTTTCCCCGAGGTAATTATTGTTACAGGTGCTAATATGGCAGGCAAAAGTACTTTCCTTCGTACGGTAGGGGTCAACATGGTTTTGTCGCGGCTGGGTGCACCTGTTTGTGCAACCAAATATGTGTTTACGCCAATTGGCCTGTATACCAATATGCGAACCACCGACTCGTTATTGAAAGATGAGTCCTATTTCTTTGCTGAATTGAAGCGGTTAAGTTTCGCCCTAGAAAGGTTAAGGAGCGGAGAGGAGCTATTCGTAATACTCGATGAGATATTAAAAGGGACAAACTCGGCAGATAAGCTGAACGGTTCAAAAGAGCTGGTAAAACAGCTGGCAAAACTGAAGGCAGTTACCCTGATTGCAACCCACGACCTGAAACTGGCAGAAATAGGCAATGAGCTTCCTCCGGTGAAAAACAAGTGTTTTGAAATCCATATCAAAGGCGATGAACTAACCTTCGATTACCGGCTTACCGAAGGTGTTACAAAATCGATGAATGCTACTTTTCTGATGAAGAAAATGGGGATAATTTAAAAATTCTTTGTATTGATTCAAAAAAGGAATCCCAAAGGGATGGAATGTAATAGCACAGGGTGTAGTGTAACGTAACCCTGTGAGGGGCAATGTTAATGTATGACAGGGCTGAAAGCCCGGGAGGTAATGATTGGTGTTTAGTAGAAAGTCGTAAGTAGAAAGTCGTAAGTAATTAGATATAAAGCCGGTTTCCTTACGGGTGCGGAGGTTTTTAACCTCCGTTTACGTGGATTAAAATTGCTTATAATTTTTGAGTGCTCAATTTGGCGGCACCCTGTGCTGCCACGTGCCGGGACGTTGTCCCTGAAAACCTTTAACCAGCACTTCAAAATAATATTTAACCCCTCGGGGTTAAGGAAAATTCAACACCGGATAAACGAACCTGCCCGCCAGTAGGCAGGAAAGACACATAATAAACTAAAAGGATGATTTTTAGGCAGTTTCTAAGTATGGGCTTAGGCCCGACAGCCGGATCCTGGAAAACCGTTTTGGGCGTTTAAACAGTAATAAATAACAAAAGAAATATAGGCACAGAATTAAGGAATAAGAAACTTAAAATTTGGCACCTGCCCCTTATTTGGATATTTTTTATTCCTTATTGGATGTTTTAGATTAAAAAAAAGTAGGAAAACAAATCTAAAATAAGGAATCAGAAATGTAAAATCAGGAAGGACAGGGACTTGGGTGTTTATCTGGGAAATTCTTCCCTCCCCCCACAATTTTCCCGTCTGATCCTGGAAAACCGGGCATCCTGATAAATCAATAAAAGATACCCGGTGACAAAGCCCATAAGGCTTTATTTATTCACAACCACGTATAGTTTTCAACCATAGTTTGTTAGTTACTGTTGCCTTTGGGTTGCTATGAAACTCTTTTGTTTTAGTTATATTTGTGACAAAATACAGGTATTATGACTCCGAAATATGATGAAGGGACAATCAGGACACTGGATTGGCAGGAACATATAAGGAAGCGCCCTGGCATGTATATAGGAAAGCTGGGTGACGGTTCTTCTCCTGACGATGGCATTTATGTCTTGTTAAAAGAAGTGATGGACAACTCCATTGATGAATTTATGATGGGGTTCGGGAAAAAAATAGAGGTTACCATCGAAAACGAAAAGGTAGTTGTCCGCGACTATGGACGGGGAATCCCTTTAGGCAAGCTTGTTGATGTAGCCAGCAAAATGAACACGGGGGCGAAATACGATTCCAAAGTGTTTAAAAAATCGGTGGGGCTGAACGGTGTAGGGATAAAAGCCGTAAATGCTTTATCGTCCACTTTTGTGATCAAAGCCATTCGCGATGGGAAGGGCAAAGAAATTGAGTTCAAACAGGGGAAAATAGCCAATGAAAAAGATATTCCTAAAACAGACGAACAAAACGGCACCCTGGTAACCTTTGTCCCCGACATAGCCATATTCCACAATTTCCGTTACATCAGCGATTATGTGGTTAATATGCTGAAGAACTATACCTTCCTTAATTCAGGGTTGCCCATTATATTTAATGGCGAAAGGTTATATTCAAGGAACGGGCTTCGCGACCTTTTGGAAGAAAACATGGATAATGGTTCGTTGTACCCTGTAATCCACCTGAAAGGCGATGATATTGAAATTGCAATTACCCACGGCAACCAGTATGGGGAAGATTATTATTCGTTCGTAAACGGGCAGCATACCACGCAGGGGGGGACCCACCTCCAGGCATTCAGGGAAGTACTGGTGAAAACAATTCGTGATTTTTATAAAAAGGATTTTGACCCCTCTGATATCAGGGCTTCCATCATAGCAGCGGTAAGCATCAAAGTAGAAGAGCCTATTTTCGAATCGCAGACGAAAACAAAACTGGGTTCAAAAGACATAGGCCCCAATGGGCCAAGTGTAAGGCAGCATGTTGGCAACTTCCTACAGAAAGAGCTGGATAATTACCTGCACAAAAACCATGAGGTTGCAGAAGTTTTGTTGCGAAGGATACAGGAATCGGAACGGGAAAGGAAAGCTATATCAGGAATTAAAAAATTAGCAAAACAGAGGGCAAAAAAGGCCAGCCTCCATAACAAAAAACTACGCGATTGCCGTATCCATTTCAATGGGAAAGACGACCGCAAAAATGAATCAAGTATATTTATAACCGAGGGCGACTCAGCAAGCGGGTCAATCACCAAATCGCGCGATGTAAATACCCAGGCGGTTTTCAGCCTTAAAGGAAAGCCGCTGAATACTTTTGGACTGTCAAAAAAGGTGGTTTACGAAAACGAAGAATTTAACCTTTTGCAGGCAGCCCTGAATATTGAAGAGAGCATTGAGGATTTGAGGTACAATAAAGTAATAATAGCAACCGATGCCGATGTTGACGGGATGCATATCCGGTTGTTGCTGATTACCTTCTTCCTTCAGTTCTTCCCTGAATTAATCAAAAAAGGGCATGTATTTATTTTGCAAACGCCCCTTTTCAGGGTAAGGGATAAAAGAAAAACAATTTATTGCTATTCAGAAGACGAAAGAGTAAAAGCAATAAAAACATTAAAGGGCAAACCCGAAATAACACGCTTTAAAGGATTAGGGGAAATATCGCCTGACGAGTTTAAGCACTTTATCGGCTCAAATATACGGTTGGACCCCGTATTAATGAAAAAACATGAATCGGTAGCTCACATGCTTGGATTTTATATGGGTAAAAATACTCCCGAAAGGCAGGAGTTTATCATCGACAATCTCTATGTGGAAAAAGATGAGGTCGCCTAGTGTTAAGTCAAGTATGAAGTTGTGGGTAAGCCGTAGCTACGTGAATCTTTTTTTGTAATGCAAAAACGGAAAAGAACAAGGCTTGGCCCGTAAGGTTATGCGTGACTTGACAATAGGATAAAACAACATAAAAAAAACTCTAAAATAGTATTACTGAAGTTCCATGGACTAAAAACAGCATGAACAGCCTTCGGTAATTTTTTTTAATGAGAGCAAATATTATATGTCAGAAAAGAATTTCAATATTGAACCAACAGAACCGGAAGAGCCCAGGGAAAGAGTAACCTATTTGTCGGGTATGTACCGCGACTGGTTTCTGGACTACGCTTCGTATGTAATTCTTGAACGGGCTGTGCCCTATATTGACGATGGATTAAAGCCCGTTCAACGGCGCATTATGCATGCCATGCGCGAAATGGATGACGGACGTTACAACAAAGTAGCCAATATTATCGGGCAAACTATGCAGTACCACCCGCATGGAGATGCTTCGATCGGCGATGCCATTGTGCAGTTGGGGCAAAAAGATTTATTGATCGACACACAGGGTAACTGGGGGAACATCCTCACAGGCGATGGCTCTGCTGCCCCTCGGTATATTGAAGCCCGCTTATCGAAATTTGCGCTGGAGGTTCTTTTTAACCCCAAAACTACCCGGTGGAAACTGTCATACGACGGACGTAAGAAAGAACCGGTTACACTCCCGGTGAAATTCCCGCTGCTATTGGCACAGGGAGTCGATGGGATTGCTGTGGGGCTGGCCTCGAAAATATTCCCGCATAATTTTGTTGAGCTGGTCAATGCAGCCATTGCCTACCTGAGGAATAAGGACTTTGAACTTCTTCCCGACTTCCCGACAGGAGGTTTTGCCGACTTCAGTAAATACAATGACGGGCTCAGGGGCGGCATCGTGAAGGTAAGGGCTAAAATAGAGAAACGCGACAACAAAACACTGGTAATAACAGAGTTGCCCTTTGGCAGGACGACTACGACCCTTATCGAATCAATAGTAAAAGCAACAGACAAGGGTAAAATAAAAGTAAAAAAGATAGATGATAATACAGCAGAGCACGTAGAAATTTTAGTACACCTGGCTTCGGGGGTATCTTCAGATAAAACCATCGATGCCCTTTATGCTTTTACCGATTGTGAAATCTCTATCTCGCCGAATGCCTGTATAATAAAAGATGACAAACCACTCTTCATAGGTGTTTCCGAAATCCTAAAAGAAGCTGTCGACAATACACTCCAGCTTCTGAAACTGGAGTTAGAGATCAGGAAGGCTGAGTTAGAAGAGTCATGGCATTTTGCATCGTTAGAGAAAATATTTATTGAACAACGGATTTATAAGGATAAAGCGTTTGAAGATTCGAATAACATGGACGAGGCAGTTGCCCATGTCGACAAACGCCTCGAACCGTGGAAGCCTAAATTAAAAAGAGAGGTTAAACGGGAAGACATACTGCGCCTGATGGAGATAAAAATGGCCCGCATCCTTAAATTCAATTCTGACAAGTCTAACGAAAACCTTTTAAATATTGAAGATGAGATTGCCGAAGTCGTAAATAATATCGAAAATATTGTCCCATACACTATTAAATGGTTTAGCCGGATAAAAAGTAGATATGGGAAAGGGAAAGAACGTAAAACAGAGATCAGGAGCTTTGAGAATATCGTAGCCACTAAGGTGGTGGTTGCCAATGAGAAGTTATATATCGACAGGGCGGAAGGTTTTGTTGGCACAGGCTTGAAAAAGGCGGAATATATTTGTGATTGTTCCGATATTGACGACATAATAGTTTTTCGGAAAGACGGGTCGTATTTTGTTACCAAAGTATCCGAAAAGGCATTCATCGGGAAAAACCCTTTACACGTTGCCGTTTTCAAGAAAAATGACAAGCGTACAATTTACAATGTGGTTTACCGCGATGGGGCAACCGGTTACTCATACATGAAACGGTTCTCGGTAACAGGTGTTACCCGCGATAAGGAGTATAATGTTACAAAAGGGGCAAAAGGGTCACGGGTAACTTATTTTTCGGCCAACCCAAATGGGGAAGCCGAAGTACTGAAAATAGTACTGAAACCCAAATCAAGGATAAAAAAACAGACCTTAGAGGCCGACCTGGGCGAGTTAGCCATCAAAGGCAGGCAGTCGATGGGCAATATCCTTACCAAGCACGATGTACATAAAATCTCACTGAAAGAAAAAGGGGTATCAACCCTGGGAGGCCGTAAAATATGGTTCGACCCTGATGTACTTAGGTTGAATGCCGAAGGAAGGGGGAAATACCTGGGCGAATTTATGGGCGAAGATATGATCCTGGTTATCAGTAAGAATGGGGCGTACCAACTTTACAATTACGATTTAAGCAACCATTTTGAAGGGAATATACTGACTATAGAGAAATACGACCCTGGTAAAGTATTGTCGGTAGTATATTTCGATGCCGGGCAAAATTATTACTACCTGAAACGTTTTGAGCTTGAAAAAATACAAAACAAAATGATCCGGTTCGTGGGCGATAATCCTGACAATAAGCTGGTGAGTGTGACCTGGGTCCGATACCCGCGCCTAGAGATTGAATTTGGCGGGAAAAATAATGAACGTGAGAATGAAATTATTGAAGTAGCCGAATTTATCTCTATAAAATCGTGGAAAGCTAAAGGAAAGCGTTTAACCAATTACGAAATTGAAAATATTAAGGAGCTTGAGCCGGTAATTAAAGACGAATACAACAAAAACAGCAAAGAGGAACAAGCCGAGGAGAAACCGGGCATTGACGATATCCCGTTTGAAATAAACAGGCCCGGCAGTAACAACACCCCCAACCAGATGTCGCTCTTTTAGCCGGGTCCTTAAGTCGTGTATCCTGCCTGTCCAGCTTTTATAAGGCTGGTTGGGCATATCATTCACAAAGTCCTAAGATGGTTTTCACCAGGTTTCCGGCCCCGTCTGCAATTTGGCCGATGGTGGCATCGAGCATGTAGCACGGGGTGGTGGCCACTTTGTAGTGTTCATCTACAACCACCTCGCCATGGGTGGTTTTTACATGCCTCGACCCAAGTGACTCAATCGCCTGTGCAGTGCCTGCATCCTGTCCGATTGTAACTTTTACGTTATCCAGTACTTTTGCAATAATCACCGGGGAAATACATAATGCGCCAATCGGTTTATGAGCCGCAACCATTGCTTTAATTGCCTTTTCCACATCGGGGTTGACAGAACAATCCACACCATCGAAAGCAAAAGTGCAAAGGTTTTTTGCTGCCCCAAAACCACCGGGGAAAATAATCGCGTCAAATTCAGCCGCATTGAATTTATTTAACGGCTTGATGTTGCCACGTGCAATACGTGCTGCCTCAACCAGCACATTACGGGTTTCATTCATTTCTTCGCCCGTAAGGTGGTTAACCACGTGAGCCTGGTCAATATCCGGCGCAAAAGCCTGGTAAGAGGCTCCCTGTTGTACAATAGCCAGTAGGGTTAAAGTGGCTTCGTGAATCTCGGAACCATCATATACACCATTCCCGGCTAAAACAACTGCTACTTTTTTTGTACTTGCCATTTTTATTCCTTTTTGATTCTCATTTCAAAATTAATATTTATTCGATAGAATTCAGAGTACTTTAAACAGTCTCTTATTCAAAGCAAAAAAAAAACCAAAATCCATTTTGATAGTCAATGGCAAATAACTTTTCCCTATTTTTGCCTTTTAACCTGATTTATATGGAAAAACCTGATTTTGAACTGGAGATGAAAGTCCGTGATTATGAGTGTGATATACAGGGGATTGTGAATAATGCGAACTACCAGCATTACCTGGAACATTGCAGGCACCGGTTTCTTAGTACGGCTGGCCTTGATTTTGCACAATTACACAACGATGGGATTGATGCCGTTGTGACCAGGGCCGAGTTGGATTATAAATACCCGCTAAGGCCAGGCGATGATTTTATCGTTCGTTTGAAGATAGGCAGGCTGGGCAGGCTGCGTTTGATATTCGACCAGGAGATTGTTCGTAAAGCTGATGAGAAACTGATCGTTAAAGCACGGATTACCAGTGTCCTCACTAAAAACAACTACCCTGTTTCTTCTGATATAGTGGTAGAGAAGTTTGAAAAGGCGGGAATTAGTATCAGGCAGGTTTAAATTACTTTAATTCAACCTTTACAAACACCGGCAAATGGTCGGAATGGGTAACGCTGCTCTTTCGAATCGGTTAACACAGCATATTTTAGCACCCTGGCCCGGCTGTTTACAAATATATAGTCGATGCGCCCTTTCAATGGGGAGCAGAAACTAAAACCATTGGAGGTGCCATTGGCACCATACGGTTCTTCTTCCGAAATATCCCGGCTGTCGTTCAATACTTTTTTAATTTCTGAAATGGGTGCTTTGTCAGGCGTAAGGTTAAAATCCCCGGTTAAAATAACGGGTAAACCCTTCCCTCCGGTTATTTTAGCAATTGAGTCAAGGATTAATTTTGCCGATCTTTCCCTGGCTACATCTCCTTTATGGTCGAAGTGGGTATTTAAAAACAGGAACTCTTTACTATTCCCGATAATTTTAAACCTCCCCCATGTACATAATCGCGGGAAGGCCGCATCCCATCCTAAACCTGGCTGGTTTGGCTGCTCCGATAACCAAAAATTACCTTTTTCCAGTAAGGCAAACTTATCGCTCCGGTA
>JAADGO010000197.1 GCA_013152355.1 Chlorobiota bacterium | reverse complement strand
TCAATCCCAATTTCATTTAATTTGTCAATCAGATCAAATTTGCCTCTGAAAAAATGGATGCAAATATTCGTGTCGAGTAAATATTTCATTAGAACTTTTCAATCTTTCGGTTCTCTATTCTTGAATTTCTTATCTCTTTAATTATTTCATCTGAATCTCTATCATCTACCCATGCCCCATAAAGTAAGTTTAAATCAACTTTTTCTTCTTTTTCAACTTCAATTGATTCAGTTAATTTAATAATCAAGCGCTTTTTTGAATTATTATCTAATCTTACCAGAAATCCAAAATATTTATCAAAAATTTTGTTAGTGATTGCTAAGTGCCCCATTTATCCAATTTTTATTGCAAGATACGAATTTCATTTTTGAGCTGCAATTTATGCGCCTTTAGTGAGGGCTTCACTTAAAGTGAAACCCTCACTCATAATGTAAAAATAAAATTTAAACAGCCTCTTATTATTTCCATTCCGGCAGTCTCCCGGGAGTCCAGGGCGCATTGACCTTGTTCAGCTCGGTTTCCAGTGCCGGGATGTCATTCTCAACGATTCGTTTCAAAACATCCAGGACAGGGGGGAACTCTTCTTTCAGGATATTCATTTCCATTTTTTCAGAAGCAGTAATTGCAGAGGTTGAGCCAATATGGGTTTCTGCAATATTGCCCAATCGCCTCATTAAAGGTATCTGGTCAGGAGGTATCTCTTCCCAGCTGGCTTTAACCGCAACGCCGTTCATTTTAAAATCCAACTCATCCAACTCCTTCGATAAATTACGTGCTTTATCCATCAGTTCCTGCCCTGCACCCGGGGTCGCATAAATTGCCTTCTTTATGTGTTCAATTTTACTGAATAGCTCTTTTATTAGCCGGTCGCTACCGGTCAGGGCTACCGACAATTTACTTACCTCTTTTGCAAATGCCTTATTCTCAGCATAATCAACAGCAGGCAATGTGGTATTATCCAGCTTCTTACAAGTAAATCCAACCGGCTCTACCAATTCTTTTAGTTCGCCTCTGTCCCAAAGCCACATACCCACTTTATAATTACCGGGCATTGCCAGGATACCCTGGTTGCCTTCCTTTTTAACAGGGTCGAATTTGTCTTTTACACTAACAACAGAAGGTAATGTATAGCGCAGGTTCCAGGTAATCCGGTTAATCCCCTTTGCAGGAGGCCTGGTGATCCGGGCTACTATTGCCCCCTCATCATCGTAAACAGAAAAGATCAGGTGAGCCTTTTCCTCTTTCCCTTCCTGCTCAGCTTCCCGCCAGCTTATTTGCGGAATAGGCTTACCCTCTTTAAACAATTTTTTCTCTGCTTCTTTTCGTAATTGTTTTTTACTCTTCGGAACTTCTTTCAGGTAATACGTAAAGGTTGCCCCGAATTCGGGGTTCTTGGCAAAATAATAGGTGCTTCCCTGATTATTCCTTCCTTCTGTTTGAATATACATTAAAGCATCTTCGACTTTAAACAGATGGGCATCTTTTTTTACCAATTCAGGAGTTAATTCGCGCAGTGGGCTATAATTATCGAGGATATAAAACCCCCGGCCAAAGCTTGCCAGTACAAGGTCGCTTTCCCCTTCATGTATAGCAATGTCGCGGATGGCTATGGTTGGTATGCCTGATTTGAGTTGTACCCAGTTTTCCCCGGCGTCAACAGAAAAGAAAATACCAAATTCTGTCCCGGCAAATAATAAATCTTTATTCTTAAAATCCTGTACAATACTGTGAACCGTACCATTCCCGGGGAGGTTAGATGAAATTGAGGCCCATGTTTTACCCTTGTCCATACTCTTGAGGATGTATGGTTTAAAATCGTCACGTTTAAGATTGTCGAACGAAACGTAAATAACATTTTCATCGAAACGGTCGGCATAAATATCGCTTATATAGGTATACTCAGGGATACCCGGGAATGATTTAACCTGCCTCCAGGTTGCGCCGTTATTTTCAGTGATTGAGACAACCCCGTCATCAGTCCCTGCAATTAACAGCCCCTCTTTTACGGGCGATTCGGCTAACGATACGATAGTCCCCCATAATGAAGTCGATACATCTTTAGCCACTGCATCCGAACTCCAGTATTTACCCATTACGGGAAAACTGTTGCGGTCGGTCTTTGTGGTCAGGTCATCGCTGATAACTTCCCAGCTATTTCCCCGGTCATTGCTCATAAAAACCTTGTTCGCCGCTATATAAAGCCGGGTATTTGAATGTGGGCTTAGGATTACCGGAGCATCCCAGTTCCATTTGTATGCATCTTCCCCTTTTCTTTCGCTTGGTTTAATAAAAATTTTCTCGCCGCTTTTCCGGTCGTAGCGATAAAGGTTCCCATACTGGTATTCACAGTAAACAATATCAGGGTCGGTGGGGTCTATAACTGCCCAGAAACCATCGCCGCCCAGTGTTTTATACCACTCATCGCTGGCCACACCGCTTTTACTTATAGTTTGCGAAGGGCCACCCATTGTATTATTATCCTGCGTACCACCGTAAATATTATAAAAGGGTTTTTTATTATCAACATTTACACGATAGAATTGGGTAACCGGCAGGTTCTCTTTAAAATCCCAATTGCGCCCGTTGTCCCATGTTTCATAGATCCCCCCATCGCCACCAATCAAAATATGTTTGGTATCGTTTGGGTCGACCCAGATGGCATGGTCGTCCACATGCCTGCTTTTATTACCAATCTGCTTCCAGGTTTTCCCGCCATCTTTGGTAACTACCGACCGGTCTTCCAGTGAATATACTTTATCCACATCCTTAGGGTCGCAGTATATTTCATTATAATATTGCCCGCTACTTGAATGCCCGCTCATTTTATTCCAGCTTTCCCCTTTATCAGTTGAGCGGAAGAACCCTCCTTCCCCATCGGCTGCTTCAACAATCAAATAAACCACATCCGGGTCGACTGGTGAAATGGCAATTCCCATCCCTCCGATATCAACTTTGGGCAGCCCTTTCATTATTTTGTTCCATGAAGCACCAGCATCGGTTGATTTATAAACTGCCGATTCAGGGCCTCCACCAATTTTAGTGAAATTTGTGCGGCGCCTCTGTTCCGAGGTAGCATACAAAATATCAGGATTCGATGGATCCATGACAATGTTGTTCACCCCTGTATTCTCACTGATCTTCAAAATTTCCTCCCAGTTTTTCCCTCCATCGGTAGTTTTATAAAGCCCCCTGTTTCCCCCGGGTCCCCAGGCAGAACCCTCACACGCAACAAAAACCACATCAGAGTTACGGGGGTCAATAATGATCCCTCCTATCTGGCGGCTGTCTTTTAGTCCCATATTTTTAAATGACTTCCCTCCATCCACCGATTTATAAACTCCATTGCCATAGCCTAATGCCCGTTGGTGGTTATTTTCTCCTGTCCCGACCCACACTACATTGTGGTTGTTTGGGTCCATCTCAACAACTCCAATAGAATAGGCTCCATAATTATCGAATACAGGCTTCCAGGTAGTCCCGTTGTTTTGGGTTTTCCAAACATGGCCGGAAGCCACCCCGACATAGTATTCTTTCGAATTATTTGCATTGACCGCAAAATCGGCAATCCGCCCACTTGCCCATGCCGGGCCAATGCTGCGGAATTTTAGGCCCTTAACTAATGTACTGTTGATAGTTGTATCAACAATTACCTCACTTTTTTCTTTCGCCCCCGCCAAGAATGGGGCAACTACCAATAATGCCGTGACTAGGGAAGGTATCGTTATTTTCATACTGGATAATTTATGAGATTGTTTAAAATTCTTTCACCAATCTTTCAACAAAATAATTACAGATTTAAAGAATACGGATTATTTTTTTTGTAAAACAGGATAAATATCACACCCCGTCCAAACTATTTTATTCAAATATCAAAAGTACAAACAACCTGGTACTCTAATTGTTTTAAAAGCCTCATTTACACGTTAATTTATTGAAGGGGAAGTAATGGGCAAATCCAAATTATTCTGTACCTTTCCTAAATATTTAGAAATTGTTTAAAATCTGTTTTATGCGAAATCTGATTCTTATTTTACTTATTGGTGTATTTGTAACTCCTGCAAATGACAGTAATGCACAAGGGTTCCTGAAACGAATGGCAGATAAAGCCATGGAAAGGGTAAAAGAAAAAACCGAAGAAAAAGCTGAAGAGAAAGTAGAAAAAAAGATCGATAAAAGTATTGACAAAGCTTTTGAGGATATGGAATCGGAATCGGAGGAACAAGAAGAAATAAAATCTGACGAAGAGAGGGGTATGGATGCTTTCAAAGGGATAATGGGGCGTTTGGGTGTTGATACGAAACCTGTTGAGATAAAAGATAGTTACTCATTCTCATCAAATATTAAAATGTATATAGAAACATATAAACCAAATGGCAACCTGGAAAGCAGGGGCTATTTGAACTCTTTCTTTAACAAAGCAGACGGGGCATTTGGCTATGAGTTCCTCAGCGAAAAGGGGAACGAAACGGGGAAAGGATTTTTTATTTATGACCCAATCAATAAAGCATCAATTATATTAAGCGATAAAGACGGTGAGAAGAACGGTATTGTTACCGGGATAAATCTTAACCCTACTGAAGAAGGCCGGGCAGCTTATGAGGGACTGGATAAAAATCCGCCTGACCACGTGATGCGAAACCCAAACCTCAAAAAAACAGGTAAAACAAAATCAATACTGGGCTATAAATGTGATGAATATTTGTACGAAGACGATGAAGTTGTTTCCCATATCTGGATGACAAAAGAAAAGCCCTGGAGGATCGACAATATGCTTTCCGCGATTTATAAATCCTCACAATATTCCAGTGCCTTCCCCAGTGGGTTTATGATGGAGGTTGATTCAAAAAATAAACAAACACAAGAACGTAATATTATGAAGGTCACCGAGATCAATGAAAATATCAACAAACAAGTGGAACTGTCTTCTTATAAGATTATGAACATGGGAACCTTCAATTCTGACATGGCGAAATAACAGGAGGCCATAGTCAACCTTACTTTAAACGACTTCTTTTAAAATTTAAAGTATTTCTCCCGAATTGGGATATTAAGCATAGCCGAAGCAGCATTATCTCCTATTATCTCTTCAGTTTCGGGATTCCAGCTCAGTTTCGACCCGGTTCTGATGGAGATCAATCCCAACTGGCACATTGATATCGTCCGATGTGCAGTTTCAAGCGGTTCAAGTGTTGGCTTCCCGGCTTTTATTGAAGATATAAAATCCTCTTTGTCATTGGGCAGGTTACGAAATTGCAGTTCGTTTGGGCCAATCTGCGAATCCAGGATGGCTTTTGAACTGGCAGCCAGCTTGCCATGATAATCAATCTCAATCCAACCTTCAGTTCCCTCGAAACGGACAAAAGGGCGTTCAATTTTAAAGAACAATTCAACACCATTGGCATATTGATAACGAATATCGAATCGGTTGAGCGTATTCCAAAGCCCTTTGTCAAAGTCGCCGGAACCTTCAATAGAAACCGGGCCTGTGTATTCGCTGTTGTTGCCCCATTGGGCAATCCCCATCAGGTGAGCGCCCCAATTTGAGATCATCCCGTTACAGTACGAATCAACCCGCATCCACCCCGGGCGTCCATAGGCTTTTTGGGCATGGACTCTTTTTTCCGTATAAGGTACTTCCCAGGCAGGCCCGAGCCACATATCGTAATTCAACTCAACTGGTACCGGCATATTAGGCTGCGGGGGCAGAGCCGAACCGTTCAGCTCAGCCGGAACAGCTACATAAATCCTTTGAATATCCCCAATACGGCCATTCCTGACCAGCTCAATACCTCTCGAAAACTTCGGGATTGTCCTGAATTCACTATCATTTCGGGTGATAACTTTATGTTTCTTAATGGCCTCCACCAATTTTTGGCCATGTACAATGCAGGTTGAAATCGGTTTTTCAAGTGAAATGTGTTTCCCGGCACGGGCTGCTTCAATAGCTATAGGTACGTGCCAATGATCAGGAGTAGAAATCATCACGGCATCAATATCTTCCTTATGTATGGCCTCACGAAAATCCTCATACGCTTTACAACCGTTGTAGCCTGCCCCTTTTTCCTTTGAATAATAATCATTTACCTGTTTTTGCGCATTGCCCTGACGCCAGGAATCGACATCACAAACCGCTACAATTTTTGCATCGCCCAATTCAAGTAATTGTGGGATATTGCGGTTAACAGTCTGCCTTCCACAGCCGACCATAGCTACATTTATGCGATTTGACGGTGATGTGCTCCCCAGTACACTTGAAGGGATAATCGTTGGAATAGTTATTATTCCAACAGACCCAATAGCAGTATTTTTTAAAAATGTCCTACGGTTCGATTTCATTGTTTTTAATTTAAATTGTTATTTGAGTTCTTTAATTTTGATATTCCTAAAATGAACAATACTTCCATGGTCTTGTAATGAAATATGGCCTTGAGGAAGAATGCCATAATCCGGGATGTCTTTGAATTTACTGGCAGCAATTTTCTCCTTAAAATCGGTACTCCCCCGCTCATATTCCAATATTTTTTGCCCGTTCAGCCAATGTTCCACATGACTACCCCTGCACACAATCATACTTTCGTTCCATAAACCCAGGGGGCTTGGGCGTTTATCTGGCGATGCGGGGTAAATCTCGTATAATGACCCAACTGTATGGTAGTCGTTTGGTTTCATTTTCCCTTCCAGCATCCACACATGATTTTTATCGTCAAGTATCTGGTATTCCAGTCCGTAACCATACCCCTTGTTGCTGCCAATTCCTTCCTGTACAAAATATTTCACCCCACTGTTCCCTCCTTTGGTTTCCATCCTCCACTCCCATTTCAGAATGAATCTGCCATATTGTTCTTTTGTTAATATATCGCCTCCGTTACCAGATTCAGCACCATTCACAGCTGTGGTAACCAATTCCCCGTTTTCAACTTCCCACCCTGAAGAGGGGAAGGACTTCTGATTGACTCCTCTCCACTTCCTGGTACTCCGCCCATCGAACAAAAGTTCCCAGCCATCTTTTTTTTCTTGTTTGGTTAGTGAATTGGAAGGCATGGAATATCTTTGTTTGAATTTTTTCCATGTGTCGCTGGTTTTTTTCAGGTAGGGTTCCGGCGGCCCTTTCAAATTGTAACACTGAATACCTATCGGCCCCTTGTATCCCCTATCTGCCAACATTTCAACAACACGGTAAACATCGAAAGTGCCTTCCCCCAGGGGTTGTATCAACCGGTCCCAGCCCATATCTTTGGTATCGCCCCTATCGGCACCTGAAATTGAAACTGCAAAAAGTTTTGGAAGGGTTAAATTGACCACTTTTACCAGATTCTCGTCCGAATCAGTTTTCAGGAAGTGGCAAAGATTAAATACTGACCCAACATTTTCCCGATTGGCTTTTTGAGCCAGACGAAAGGAATCTTCAACTTTCTCAGCAACAAGCCTGACATGATGATAGATGGCTAAACGTACGCCATAAGGTTTGGCAAGGTCTGCCAGTTCCTGCAGAATGGGGACAACCACATTATCAGCCGCTTCATCCGATGCCTTGTATTTTTTCGAATGGATATGCACCCAAAGAATGATTCCCGTCCCTTTCAGTTTGGGGATGACCTCTTTCCACTCCGGAAGGTAAGGCTCTTCCTTATCAAGATCAATTCTCAGATAGTCAGTATAAATTTTCAACCCGTATTTTTCAAACACCTCTTTTGCTTCCAGGAGCCCTTTGGTTTCTTTATGCTCTATACCATCAAATCCAAGTTTCCGGAGCAGTAAAGCCTGCTCTTCGTAAGACATGGCCGGAATATCCTTTTTATTCAGCGCATTATTAAACACAAATAAGGGATTATTCAGGCTTTTCCCCTTTTGCCCGGCAAAAACATTTAAGCAAAACGAAAATAAGATCAGTGCAATTGCAATCCTTGATTTGTTCATATTTATATTATGTTTAATTGATTAGTATTTCCCGTATTCCTGTAAGGTTTCCCACATAGCCCAGAAGTTTTCAGGCGGTACATCATCCTGGATATTATGCACCGGGGCGAAAACAAATCCGCCGCCCGGAGCCATGATGTCGAGTATCCGCTTTACAACATCCTTTACTTCCCCGGGTGTACCGTTATTGAGTGTCGTTTGGGTATCAATTCCTCCACCCCAAAAAACCAGGTCTTTCCCAAAATCTTTCTTCAGGCCAGCCAGCTCCATCCCATTGGCCGTATATTGTACCGGGTTCAGGATATCAAGGCCGGCATCGATCAAATCAGGGATGATTTCGCGAATAGCCCCGCAACTGTGCATAAATGTTTTCACTCCGGGTAAGCGTTTCCTGACATGGGAAAACAGTGTTTTAAACCTCGGGATTACCATTTGCTTCAAGGTAGCCGGGTCAATAATTGTTGAGCTCTGTGAGCCCAGGTCGTCACACTCGGCAACAACATCGATCTGATCCTGTTTCCCGTTTTGAATAGCCCAGTCAATTACCGAATCCCAGTACCTGATTTTATCTTCCAGGATGATGTCAAAAAGGGCCTCAACACCTTTGGTATCCAACATGGTATCCATATACCACTTTTCGTACCCCCTGATACGCAATGAGTTTTCAGTCAACCCTGCCACATGACGGTCGGCAACGCAACAATACCCTTCAGTAAATTTTATCTGGCTGGCAAGGTCGCAGCGCAAAATTCTTACATATTCATCCCAGTCGGGGCGATAAAGCGTATGGACACATTCCGACAGGAGGCCATATTCTTTCAACGGGAAGGTAGTTTGATTAAAGTACAAATCTTTTGCAGGATCCCACTCCCAATTGCAACCATAAAAGTCGGTGACAGTTTCAACCTGCCCGGCCAATTTTTTCCTGGCCTGGTATTCAGGGATCCTTTGAGCACCGATACGACGGGTATCTGACTTTAACCTAACCAGGTTCTCTTCGATTGGCGTAACAATCTGAGAAACCGGATCAATCTCCGGTGTTTGGTATCCGGTAGGCAACCCCTTATATTCCATTGCCCCCTGATAAGCTCCTTTTGTAATTGAGGTAACTGTTGTCCCGGCCAAATCATAAGGCACACGGTCCGGTTCCTGATGATTGATGCTTTTCAATATCCTCTCTTTACTATTCATCCCAAAAACTTTAAATACTTATTGGTTTAATTTTAGGCACCAATAAGTGCATTAATAACAAAGCTATCAGATACCCCGATCCGGCAACGGCAAAAGGAATGGCGTAACCATCGATTCCGATATTCTGAAGGATTTTGCCTACAGAAAAGGCTACGATAGCCCCTCCCACGGCTCCGGCAAAACCACCAAACCCGGCAACTGACCCGGTTGCCTTTTTGGGGAAGATATCCGACATTAGACTAAATACGTTAGCCGACCAGCCGCAATGGCCTCCGGCAGCGAGTGCTATCAGCCCGACAGCCAGCCACATGCTGGATGTATGAGGCACCAAAGCCACAGGAACAGCAAAAAGGGCACAGGCAAGCAAACTAAGTTTGCGCCCTTTATTCAATCCAAATCCCATTTTCATTAATTTTGACGACAGCCAGCCAAGTAAAATCCCCAATCCCCACGAAACAAGGTAGATAGTAAAAAAAGGCAGTCCGATTTCTTTCAGGCTTACCCCAAACTTCTCATTCAGGAATTTAGCTCCCCAAAAAAGGTAAAACCACCAAATCGGGTCGGCCATAAATTTAGCAACTGCTATAGCCCAGGCCCCGCGGTGGGGCAGGATATCCTTCCACCTTACTTTTTCGGAGTGCCCCTCCTGTTCTGCATCTGAATTAATATATTGAAGTTCTTCCTTAGAAACATTTGTACTTTGCTCCGGCCGCCTGAAATATTTCAGCCAGAGGAGCACCCAAATTATGCTAATTGGGAAGGTCCAAAGAAAACCAACCCTCCAGTTATTGAAACCAAGCACTAAAGGCGGTATAATCAGCGGCGACAAAATAGTCCCCATATTGGCACCACCGTTAAAGATGCCCACAGCAAGGGCGCGGTCTTTTTTGGGGAACCACTCGGCTACAGCCTTAATTGCCGAAGGGAAACTTCCGGATTGCCCGACCGCCAGGCTGAAACGGGCAATAGCAAAACCAACCCACGACCTGGCCAATGCATGGCCCAGGGCTGCCAAACTCCATATTCCGATTGATATGAGGTAACCTTTACGAGTCCCAATGATGTCGATCAAATGCCCCATCACGATGAAACAGAGGGCATAGGCAATCATAAAAACACTATTAATTATTCCGTACTGTTCTTCCGTCCACCCAATACTTTTCTGCAGGTCAGGGGCCAAAATTCCCAAAGCAGACCGGTCAATATACAGTATCGTAGTGGCGATAAACAATAATATGAGGATAAACCACCTGAAGTTAGACTTCTGTTTTTTCATGTTGCCCGAATTAACTAATTGTTCTCTAGTAACTCGTATTGTGTTGCATCCAAATTATTAAGGATTTTTAAATGATCGTCAGAAAGATGGAATTTCAGGGCATTAAGGTTTTCTCTTATCTGAGACTCATTACTACCTGTTACCAAAGGGATAACAACCGGATTGCTGTGGATCATCCAGCTCAGGACAACCTGATTTGGAGAAGCATTCAACTCACCGGCTACCCTTCGCAGAGCCTTCAACCTTATATCGGTATTTAAGCTGTTGTATTGTTCGGGCAACTTTCTGTCCTCTCTTACGTAGCTTCCATTCAATAATGGGGAATACCCCATTAATGTAATATTCTTAGTCAATGCAAAGTCTTCTGTTTCCGGGGTAATTAGCAGTTGATTGCCAAATGCTGTACGAACATTGGGTTCGAGGTAGCTATGCCTTTGCTGAAGGCAGCAAAATCCTTCCCACCCCTTTTGCCTTGCTAAGTTATTGGCCTCTTCCATTCGCCATGCAGGAAAGTTGCTTGCACCGGCAAACCGGATTTTCCCTTCCTTTTTGAGATGGTAAAATGCCTCCATTGTCTCCTCAATAGCTGTTTCTGCATCATAAGCATGGGCAAAATAGATGTCAATGGTTTCTACGCCCATTCTCCGCAGGCTTTTCTCACATTCAGAAATTATTATATCCGATTTTAATGAACGAGGTATATTACCGTATGGAAACCCTACTTTTGAAGATATCAGCATCTTTTGCCGATTATGCTTTGATTTAAGCCAACTCCCTAAAACAGCCTCGCTTTCTCCTCCATGGAATCCGGAAACCCAGCTGGCATATTTGTTTGCAGAATCGAGGAAGTTACCATTATGATCTTCATAAATATCCATTAAACGAAATGAAACCTTTTTATCCACTTTGCTCCCAAAGTACATGGTCCCTAAACCGAATATGCTGATTCTTTCTCCTGTTGACCCTAACAATATCTTTCTCATCAGTTTAATTATTAGTATTCATTATCTTTTTATGAGATTTCCTGTTCAGTATATTTTAATTTGAGTTGAATTCCAATTTAGCAATAGCACTATTTGAGAAAGGGATGAACATTTCCC
>JAADGO010000236.1 GCA_013152355.1 Chlorobiota bacterium | reverse complement strand
ATGTACCTTACGCTGTTAGATGTCCGCGTAAAAGATGTCGAAACATTGAAAAACGTGATCATCCGGAATATCAACGGGCGGATAATCAGGGTAAAAGACATTGCAGATGTTAAACTTGAAGAGCAGCAACTATTTGTAAAGATCAATGCCAATGGGAATAATGCCGTTTTGGTTGACCTGGTAAAACAGCCGGGTGTTAACCTTTTGAACTTTGCCCATAATGTGGAGCAGAAAGCTGTTGAGATCAGAAAACTCTTACCCAAAGGGTTCAAACTGAAGCCTTACTATAACCAAAGTGCCTTTGTTAACCGCAGTATCGACAGCTCATTACAAATCATTTACGAAGGCTTACTCCTCGCCTTGTTCGTTATCATCCTTTTCTTAAAATCGTGGAGGGCAAGCCTTGTAGTGCTGCTAACTATCCCTGTGACGGTATTTTTCTCCTTTTTAGTACTATATTTAGTAGGGATCACTATAAATATTATGTCGCTCGGTGCTATTGCCGCATCGGTGGGTCTGATTATTGACGATGCCATTGTCATTATTGAGCAGATCTACAAAAACCATGAAAAGTACCCGGATAAAGACCGGTTTACTATCGTTGGAAAGTCCATTACTTTTTTGTTCCCCGCAATGATTGCCTCATCGCTTTCTACAATTGTTATTCATTTCCCGTTCAGGTTGATGAGTGGGCTTGCAGGAAGTTTTTTCCGTGTACTGTCTGATACCATGCAGCTAACCATGATTGTTTCATTTTTGGTAACATGGTTGCTTTTGCCTGTTTTTCATATAATTATAGGGTATAAACAAAAACCTAAAGAAAAAAACCAGAAAGCGGCAGTTGATAAAATCTCATGGATGACAAGGTTTTACAAAAAACCTGTTTGGGCTTTAAGCTTTGTTTTATTACTCGGGGTTTCGGCCTGGTGGAGTTTTGATAAGTTACAAACCGGCTTTTTACCCGAACTTGACGAAGGCACTATTGTGCTTGATTACTACTCTCCTCCGGGGACAGATATAAATGAAACTGACAGGCTTTGCCGCGAAATGGAGAAAATTATCATGGCAAACCCGCAAGTCGAATCTTATTCACGGCGGACAGGTATCCGTATGTCATTCCGCTCGCATCCTGCTTACGAAGGCGATTATTCCATACAACTAATAAAGAAACATAAACCCACTGAAGAGGTTATTGCCGAATTACGAAAATCTATTTCTGAAAAAACATCGGTGATCCACATTGAATTCGGGCAGCGGATTGCCGACCTTCTGGGAGACCTGATCAATACGCCTCAACCTATAGAGGTGAAAATTTTTGGCGATGATTACCGGCAACTTCAAAAGATAGCTGCCGATTGCCAAAATGTAATGGAAAAAATACCGGGCATTGTTGATATCGACAACGGATTGGTTCCCGAAGGCCCTTCCATTATTTTTTCGCCAAATCAGGAAAAACTTGCATTATATGGAATCACTTTGTCTGATCTCGAAACCCAGTTGAAAGCCTACATTGAAGGTGTGCCGTTAGGCCGGAATGCCGATACCCCCATCCCCAACCCTGACCAGGCAGCAATGACCTCCGGCTTGCAAATAGGTGATATCCAAGAAGAAGAGCAAATGCGCCAGGTGATTCTACGCTTTACCGATTATAAAGATAATGATTTGGGGGTTTTGAAAAACCAACCTGTTTTCCTGCCTGACGGGACAACAAGGCCATTGTCATTTTTTTGCGTAAAACCCATAATGGGGGAGGTACAGGAAAAACGGGAAGACTTGAAACCTGTGATTATCCTCACAGCCCGCCTTGAAAACAAAGATTTAGGGACTGCAATTAATGACCTGAGGTCTGCTTTCAAACAGAATATAAACCTGCCCCCTACCTATACCCTCGAGTTTGGCGGGGCATACTCCCAGCAACAGCAGTCGTTCAAAGAATTATTGATGATCCTCCTGTTGGCAACGGTTTTTGTGTTTACGGTACTAATGTTTCTTTTTAAAAGCTGGCGGATTGCTTTATTAATCTTATTTATTTCGCTAATGGGCATTACGGGAAGTATTTTGGCATTGTACCTTTTTAATATCCCGCTGAATGTAAGTTCTTATACCGGCATAATCATGATTGTGGGTATCATTGCCGAAAATGCCATTTTTACAGTCTATCAGTTTTTGGCAAATATAAAAGAAAGCGATAATACTGGTTTCGCAGTCAATAATGCCATTGCAGTAAGAATGCGCCCAAATTTAATGACCGCAGTCAGTGCTATCCTGGCTCTGATGCCTTTGGCAATAGGAATAGGTATCGGGGCTCAGATGCAGCAAGCTTTGGCAATTGCCGTTATCGGCGGGTTTGTGGTCGGGTTGCCATTACTGTTAATTGTTTTGCCAAGTTTTTTAGGGTTATTTCATAAAGTTGTGGACTAAGCCAATCTGAACAAGAAAAGGACAACACCAGCCACTCCTCTTTTGAATAGTGAGGGCTTCACTTTAAGTGAAACCCTCACTAAAAACAGATCACTAAAAACAGAATATAAGAATAAAAGTTGGCACCTGCCTCTTATTTGGATATTACCTGCCAGCGGAAGGCAGGCTTATTCCTTATTGGGTGTTTTAGATTTCTTTGAGTGATAAAAAAAAATCTAAAATAAGGAAGTACAGAGGCCTGGGTGCTTCCTACCTGCCAGGCAGGCTTATTGGGTATTTGTCTTTTTGAAAAAGATTCAACGGCATTAGAGCCTGTTAAGCACAATTTCAAGTACATCTGCTTTTTTATTGGCCAGCCCCTGAATGGTTTCTTCGGAAACCAGCCTGTCGGTTGCCTCCCTGATAGGTGAATATGAGTCATGCAAAGGACATGGGGTATCCTCGTCACAATGTTTTAAGCCCAAACCACACCCCGAAAATGCCCGGTCTCCCTCAATAGCAAGGATGACACTTTTCAGCGTCAACTCGGGTTCTTCAGGAGCAAAATAGAAACCCCCGTTTTTCCCTTTCAACGACTTAACAAACCCATACCTGACCAGCCTCTGTAATATCTTGGCAGTAAAAGACCGGGGAGTCTCAATTTCGGAAGCAATTTCCACAATGCCGGGCCTCCTGCCCTTCATATTCTGGCACTGGATATAAATCAGCCCCCTTAATGCA
>JAADGO010000185.1 GCA_013152355.1 Chlorobiota bacterium | reverse complement strand
ATGTGGAACGGGTTTTCGAAGCAGTTTATCAAATGATGCATGAAGTGGATGAGAAGAAGTACCCAAAACTGTAATCTTAACCCCGGCTTTTCCCCAACATTTTTTTAGCCGAAGAAGCTATACCTTTAGCGGACAAACCATAATATTCAAAAATTTCTAATGGTTTAGCATTAATTGCATCTTCATCCGGGATACCAAGTATTTTCATTCTTACAGGGGCCTCCTGTGAAACAACTTCTGCTACTGCGCCACCTAGTCCCCCAAAAATGCTGTGTTCCTCAACGGTAATAATATTCCCTGTCAGCCTGGCTGCATTTATTACCGTATCACTATCAATAGGTTTTATGGTATGCATATCTATTTCATTAAATCCTGTAGGTTTGGGATTTTACAAATGGCAATCCCGCCATCCATTCCATAAGGGTCGTCAGTAATTTCCCCTTCTCCCAGGTATGATTTGATAATTCCTTTTGTATCATCGGTAGAGATTCTAAAACAAGTCATTTCCCCTGGGGTAACCTTCCCTTTAACTGCGCCAAAAGTGTTTTCCTGCCCTAATACAGTCCCCAAAATATCGAGGCTGCCAATTTCAATCTCACTTTCAAAGAATGACTTTGGGTAATTACTGCAATGGGTACAAACCACTTTATCCCTGTCTTCAGCAAAATTATTGTTCCAGTCGAGTAAAGCAGAAGGTTTTTGAGAAGCCATGGCTAGTGCATACATCCCAATTGCCCCTGCAACATGGTTTATAATCCAGCGTAACTTACTGACACGATCTTTCCGGTATTAATTTTTGGGTATTACATCTATAATTACTCCTTTGATACCTTGTTAGGGAAGGGCTTCCATTATCTGTTACAACTACGATAAAATGTAATTTCTTCGGGTTTGTTACTACAGGGGCGGTAAACGGGAAAGTACTACCCTTGTTTCCATTAAGGTTTATTTTTGAAGGGAAATTGCCAGCCTCCCGGTAGTATACCCATTCATAAGATAAATCGTCCCCGTCAGGGTCAGACGATGCAGAGGCATCTAAAACAAACAGGCCTTTAGAAACAACAGTTATTTCATTCGGGTGGTTTAGTTTTGCAACCGGAGGGTGGTTAGCCTCAGCAAAAGAACTTATGCACCAGTCCATCCGGGCGGCAAAATCATTCTGATAATGGTTGCGCCAACGCCAGATTGTAGCTTTTTCATCAATATATATTATGTTATCAACTTTTACCCAGTCTTTTGCAGTAGTCCATATCGGGCGGGTTTCAGGCTCATGGAAAAATAATTGTGTAGGGGGTTTATAAAGTTCATAGCGCCCACCCCAGGAACCCCAATTAGGGTTTTCAGGAGAATTTAAACCATTATTGACCAGGTATAAAAACGAAGGGCTGTCTCCTTCCATAATGCAGGCAATATCAGGATATAGTTCGCCAAGAGGCCCATGGTTAAACTGGATATTCTCGTTAATCCATTCATTACTGACTATATATTTATTCGCACCACTTGGGAAATGAAAATGCTGCTCGCCGGAAATGCCGCTCCATGTGGCATAATAATAGCCGTCTGCACCATCTTCTTGATAACCAGGGCTAACAATATAAAACAGAGATTTAAAAGTATTACGTAGCCAGGGGCCAGAGTTATCCTGGTCTGAAATGGCGTAAACCCGGATTTTCCGTATGATTTTATCCATCTCGGGTTTTTGTAAAGTGTTGTTCAGCTTCCAAAGTGCCTGAGCCAGGCAATTAGAACCTCCCCAAATGGCTATCCAAATTGGGCGGTCATCCTCTTTTTGGATAATTTTAATAATAAACTCAGAACCCTCTGAATCAAAGCCTTTGCCTACAGCAGCCATGCCAAATCCGGGGTAGCCGTTTTTTATCCGCTTCTGCAGGTACTTTCCGCTGGGGTAACCCGGTTCATGAAGGAGTAGATTAGGCCTTACTTTGCTATATGCTTTAATAATTCCTTTAATCCTCCATGCTTCAGTTTTATCCCTCAGCCAACATGATGTGGTTGCAATAATTCCTTCAACCTCCCATTGGTTGGAATATAAAAGGAAGCGTATCAGTGACTCAGTGTCATCAGGTTCATTCCCAATATCGGTTAATATTAAAACCCGCTGTTTACTCCTATCCTTCGGATATGCTTCGGCTTTATCTGCAAATAATATAATACTGCTAAAAAGGATAAAGAAGGGAGCAAAAGCTTTTAAAACAATTATCCTGTAAAATACTGTTCTTTTCATCTGTTCTGTTAATTAGGTTTTTTGTCTGAACGAAGGATTCCTTTCTTGGTGCCAGACGGAGAATGCGGAGGCATCCCCTGCCTTTTTTTATTCTGCTATGATAAATCCTATTTCGTTATTTTTTAATGTCTGGATATTTTTTTCATCAATAGAAGAATCGGTAATGATATAATCAATTAATGAAAGAGCCCCCAGGCTGGCAAAAGCATTTTTCCCAATTTTTGATGAGTCAGCAACAAGGTACACCGTTTCAGCCACATCTATCATCGCTTTTTTTACCACAATATCGCTTAAACTTGGATAAGTTAAGCCCGACCGGAGAGATATGCCCGCTGTGGCAAGGAATAATTTATCTACATGGATATCTTCAAAGAAATCAGCTGCCTTCTGGCCTGTCAGTGAAAGAGTTGGGGGCTTAAACTCCCCGCCGGTCATGATGACATCTATCCCGGGTTCCGCCCCCAATAATAATGCAATATTCAAGGCATTTGTTATAACCGTGAGGTTCTTTCTCCCGATTAATTTTTTTGCAACTTCGGTAGTAGTAGATCCTGAATCAAGGATAATGATATCGCCATCCTCAACTAATCCTGCAGCTTTTTTACCAATTAACTGTTTCTTATCCAGGTTGTCCTGGTTCATCAAAGAAAAGTTTTTAACGTTGTCCTCAATGCTTTTTAAATATGCGCCTCCATGCTCCCTTATTATCAATCCTTCTTCTTCCAGCTTTTCAAGGTCCTGGCGGATTGTAACTTCTGAAACCTTAAAAATTTTTGCCAGCTTAATTACCTTAGCTGAACCATCTTCTTTAAGCAACTCTAATATTTTTTCTCTTCTTTGATTTGCCAGCATAATTCCAGACTTTCGTTTTACTTGAAAAAACAAAATAAACGAAAATATTCGAAACTACAAAACAAAATTCAGACAGCTTCTTATGACAAGACTCTGTTGCATAAGGACTGGAAAGGTATCGCTACAATAGATAAGGGAAAAAGAAATGCTAATCTTCACGGCTATGCCAAACCAGGAAGTCAATATTTTGATACTATTTTCTTTTTGTAAGATTTCATTTTTAGTTTTTTTTGTTTTATCACCTCAAATAAAATATATTCGTACGTTTTTTTTAATATTAACTGATCGGCGTGAGGAAAATTCAACTAAAACTTCATTGGCAAATACTTATTGCCCTTATTCTTGCAGTAATATACGGTTACTACATCCCCGGTGGTATAAAATACGTTGCCTGGATGGGCGATATATTTATGAGGGCATTAATGATGGTTATCGTACCACTTATTTTCAGCTCTATAATCAGTGGTGTTACCAGCCTTGGCACAGGGGAGAACCTGGGGCGCTTAGGTTTAAAAACCATAACCTATTATATAAGCACAAGTATCCTGGCTATTTTAACCGGGCTGTTTATGGTGAACCTTATAAAGCCGGGGGTGGGCATTGAATTAGGATTGCAGAAGGGAGTAGAAGGATTCCACGAAACCACATCGTTAAATGATATCCTGATGCGTTTGGTTCCCGAAAATATCATTGATTCAATGGCAAAGGGGAATATCTTACCTGTAATATTTTTTGCTATGCTTTTTGGTTTTTTTATTTCCCAGTTAAAAGGGGGGAATAAAAAATCATTACAGACTTTTTTTGATGCTATTTTTGAGGTAATGATGAAAATGACCATGTTTATCATCAAATTTACGCCTTTGGGTATTTTTGGTATTGTTGCGAAAGAAGTATCGCGTAATGCCGGCCAGCTGGTTAGCATTGCAGGTAGTATGTCTATTTATATGTTGACTGTTTTTGGGGCTTTGATGATCCATGCTGTAATAACGCTGCCTGTTATTGTCCGGTTTATTGGGAAAGCCAACCCTAAGAAACATTTCAGGAATATGGCAACCCCACTGCTTACGGCCTTTTCTACTGCTTCGTCAAGTGCAACTCTCCCATTAACGATGGAAGCAGTTGAGAATAATAGCGGCGTATCAAATAAAATAACCAGTTTTACTTTACCCCTGGGGGCAACCATTAATATGGACGGTACGGCTCTTTACGAATGTGTGGCTGCTATGTTTATTGCGCAGGCCTATGGTTTTGATTTAAGCTTTAGCCAGCAGGTACTGGTAGTGGTAACTGCTTTACTGACCTCTATTGGTGCAGCCGGTATTCCTATGGCCAGCCTGGTTATGATCACCGTTATACTTACTACTGTTGGCCTCCCGCTTGAGGGAGTCGGGTTAATATTGACTGTCGACAGGATACTGGATATGCTAAGGACTTCAGTAAATGTATGGAGCGATAGTTGTGCAGCTGTTACAATTGCCAAATCAGAAGGGGAAACCACAAATGTGTAATAGTTTTGAATGGAAGTTAAACCCAAATATATTTGTTACATGGCGGCAAAAACGATTAAGGCATTAATATTAAACCTTTTCTACCTCGTAAACCACCCTTCCTCATGGCTGGCGGAATACAACTGCCCCTGAGCATCCCCAAATACGAAGGACTGTTTTAGCTTCAATAATCGGGTTTTGCATCGTAAGAGCCTTATGCAATCAATTCAAACAAAAAAATGACACAAAAACAAAACATTAAAATTTGCCTTTTCATCCACTATAGTATTTCTGATATTGTGCCCTACTATGTTGAAATTTATATCAATCAACTTTCAGTCCACTTTGACGAAGTTAAAGTCCTGACGAATAACAAAAACATTGGCCTTGGAGGTTATTTTTTTAAAAAGAACGTATGCTTCTGGTATAATAAAAATAGAGGGTATGATTTTGGCATGTTCTACCAGTTCCTCGAAATAATCGACTTGAATTGTTATTCGCAAATTGCATGTATTAACGATAGTAATATTTTACTAAATAAACTGGATAAGGTTATGAATTGGGGTAATGCAACAGACTCCGACTTTTGGGGGATAATTGATTCCGATGAGAAGCCATGGTTCTCGAGCCACTCAAATAATTACCATATCCAAAGCCATTTTATGATTTTTAATAAAAAAGCAATTGAAAAATTACCCGGATTTTTCAGGGATTTAAATGTGTCTGATATTTTAAATGAAAAGAATATTAAAAAACTCAGGCGTTTAGTTATCGATAAATGGGAGATTGGTTTGAGCCAGTATTTTTTAAACGAACAATTAAAAGTTGCATCTTTTATCGAAAGCAAGCAACTTATATTAAAATACCAACCTAAGAAACAAAATCTCACTCATTCTTTGTATTACGAATTAGCAGCGGAAGGCTACCCGTTATTAAAAAAGAAAGTTGTTTGGGAGAAAAAGAAACGTTTTAAGAATGGCACCCCCCTGTGGATGAAAACAATGAGGCAATTTGGGAACAGCGATTGTGAAATGAATAAAATAATTGATGAATTATTACAAGCTCCCCACATGCAATCGAATTATAACCTGAAACAATTTGTGTTGAATAAAAAATCATTATTTTACTCATTTATTCAGAGTCTCTATAATTAGAAAAAATATTAGGATGGCAAATCAGGAGGAGGTGATTAAAATATTTACATTTTACTACAAACCTGAAGGAATAGTGGTATCGAACAATATTTATGTGCCCGTGTGGGCAGGGAAAAACGGGAAAAAAAATGAACCTCTCTTTACTGGCGACGATAGTGGCGATAATATTTCTGACAAGAATAAATATTATAGCGAATTGTCGGGCATCTATTGGGTTTGGAAAAATACCGATACCGAAATCGTTGGAACTTGCCATTACCGAAGGTATTTTACAAATGCAGATGAACCATTTTTCTACCGCGTTAGAAGGGCCCTGTTTTTTTTTGCCGGATTGATGAAAAAAAGGCATGGCCTTATATATACAAATAACATTAACCGGTGGAAGCCTATGATTTTATCTCAAGATGAGGTAATTAACATACTGGGGCATTACGATGCCATATTACCTGTCAAAAGAAAACTGAGGCAAAGTATTAAGCAACATTACAACAAATACCACAACCCCAACGACCTGATTTTGATCCGTAATATCCTTTCAGAACATTACCCCGGCTATCTAAAATCATACGAAGATGTATTAAACAGCAACCGTTTGTTTGCCAATAATATGTTTATTTTGAGAAGAAAGAATTTTGAAGAGCTAATGAATTGGTTATTCTTTATTTTGTTCAGGTTTGAAGAAAAAATTGATAAAGATAATTACAAAGGTTACCAGGAACGTATTTTTGGATTTTTATCTGAAAGGTTAGTGACTGTTTGGGTCACACATAACAATATTAACTATAAAGAGTTGCCTTTGATTTATTTTAAAACCTTGAAAGAGAAAGCATACAATGAATCCCTTATGTAATTCGTAGAAGCTTCCTGAACATTGTATGGTATAAATCATTTAGAAAATAAGGCAAAAAGACCAGGGAATGTGTCAAAGTGGGATTGTGATGCAATCGAAAAAGAGTATGGGTTGAAATCAGGATTATTTAAATAAAACCAATTGATTTTAAAAATGAATTTCTAAATTTGAGGCGGAAAAATAATCTGGGTTTTCATCAACAACCTTGTGAAATTTGACAAACAATGAATAAGAACATAATTACCCTGATCGTTGCATCTTTATGCTTATCATTTGTCTCTAATGAGAATTTTGGCAGTACCATATCCCGGGAAAGTAGAGATACCCGGAAGGCAGAAACCCATGCATGGTGGGACAACAATTGGGAGTACCGTATCCCCCTTGATATTCCGCCTTCGAATTTTACAATTGAAAACAGGCCTGTGCATGTCCACCTGGACCTGGATAAGTTTGTGGAACAAAACGAACTTCCCGGAGTCCTCGACAGGTCGTCTTTGAGGATTATTTACAAGGGTGAAGAAGAGATCCCTTTCACCATACATAAAGACCGCTATCAGCAAAAAACGCAATATTCTGATTTATACCTGGCATGGGTAATTCCTGGCAGGACAGAGGCCGGGCAGCAAGAGTCTGTTGAGCTGTATTTTAATATGATTCAAGGAAACTTGAAGCAGGAGGCTTCGCAGTATAAGGTTCTTCCGGGTGAAAATATTCTGAAATATGGCAGTTTTATAACAGGGGGGCAGGAAATTTCCGGGGTATGGGAAATTAAACCGGAGCACCGGAAATTTTTTGATGCCGGCATATATAAAAAAAGAGAATCCCTGAAGGTCGAGGTGAATAAAAATAATGCACAGTACCTGGAAATGCAGGGCCATCCTTACATTGCCCAGAGAGCGAATGTGGAAAAATTCAAAAACATACAATTTAACCTGGGCTGTACCTTTTTCCTTGAAAAAGGGGATTATGGTGTTCCGGTAAGTATCCAGGTTTTTGATGTCGATGAAAAAGACAAATACCTGAGGGTACTGGCTGAACGTCACATAACGCTCGCACCGGGGAAAGAAGTTAAGGTCAAAATGGAAGGCCGGTTCCTGCCGACTACCCGCGAAGTGGAAGTCAGGTTCATACCGCGCCTGGTGCTCGAAGAGTCTGAGTGGGGCAGGCGGAAGCCCGTGCATGGGCCGGAAAGTTATTGCAGGCTTTATGCTTCTGATTTTGTAATGTCCCCGGGGACAGATATCCCCTTCCCTTCCCGTCTTGGCAATGGGTTTGTGCCAGGCAGGATAGAAATGGCAAAAAAGAACCTGGGGCTTGATATTAGCGGCATGTCCACTTTCATATTTTCCGTGCCGGCCGGTATTGGGTGGTCAGCACTTGGGAAGCCCTACCATTTTGAACCAAAGCAGGGGACAATTGAAGCCTGGGTCAAACCGTCATGGGACAAGGATGATGGCCGGGAGCACACATTCTTCCGTGTGAATCCGAAATGGCATATGGATGCATTTGCAAAGCCGCCGAAAAGATGGATACCGGAAAGAAAACGCATTCAGTTCCTGGCAGTTAAAAGGGGTGATGAGCAAGGCAATGAGTTTGAGTTCCTGATCCGCGACCGCGACATGAAGGTGCATTCTATTAAAGCAAGCCTGCCTTTTAAGAAGGATACCTGGGCGCATATCGCCCTGACATGGGATTTTGCAGAGGGGCAAATGAGCCTTTTCTTTAATGGGGAAAAGGTAGGGCAGATTAAAGAAGGCCGTCCGTGGAAACTGGATTGCGTGATGGAACTCCTGGAGTTTGGGAACCGGAATGGCATAATTCATGGGAAAGAAGATTTTAGCCGTTACTGTTTTAACGGTGTTTTTGATGAAATTCGCATCTCGGATATTATCCGCTATGACAGCGGGTACGTACCTGAGTCGCAGGAACCTTTTGTAGTCGACAAAAATACGCGTGCGCTTTTCCATTTTGATGGAAGCCTTGAAGGCACACATTTCGGGGGAGACCGGCTGATACGCGTGATGGCACCATGGACAAAGGCAAAGATTGAAGAATCCGTGGTTCTTGAAACCATGGGGAAGAAGGGGCATGTTGAGTCCAGGAAAATAATCATACCCCAGGAAGATTCGTTACAGGTAAGTATAAGGAAGGAAGCCAATAAGTGCCGGCCGTTTAACAATTACAAAGATTTCTTTGAACAGTTGCCTGCCCCGGCCCGCTTGTTGTATAAAAGGAAAAGTATAGAAAAAACATTACGGGGCAATCTTGCCACATTAAGCCTTGATGTGGAAGGGGATTATTCCCCCCTGATACGTAAAATTGAAATAGGAGTGCCGGCAGATGAAACAGAAACAGCTACTGATATAAAGCTCCTGTGCAATAACCCAGATGTTACCTCTATTGGAAATATAGCAAAAAGCGTAACTCATGGCTTAAAAACCGACCGGGAAAAAGCAGTTGCCCTGTTCCGGTGGGCCGCTGAGAATAATTTCTGGTGGGGCGGCGTTGAAGAAAAGGGTATTGGGCTCATTAATGACCCGGTCAAACGGTTCAATATGTATAAATTAGGAGTGTGCAGCAGTATTGCTGCTTCACTGGCCGACCTGTGGATGGCAGCCGGATTCCCATCCCGTACTGTGGATGTTACGCACCATGTTGTGACAGAGGTGTATTATGGTGGCAAGTGGCATCTGTTAGACCCCAGTGTAGGGATGTATGGCATAGGCCGTGACGGCATAGACATTCCAAGTGTCCGCGAAATTGCCAAAGACCAACAGCTTGTTGAATGGGCAGGAGACAATCAAGGGTACACCAGTTTTGGCAGGGGTGATGTGCGCGATTATGGCACGCATTTTATCCATTATATGAAAGACCTGGACTGGCAGCGTTCGCGCCGTAAATTCCATGAAATGAAATTGGATCTAAGGCCGGGTGAGAAGATTCAATATACCTGGCACAATGAAGGCAAACCGCACCCGGAGGTACAGGGAGGCCACATAATATATGAATTTGTTAACGGCAAAGTGGTTTATACCCCTTTGAAGAGTGAAAATACCTGGCAGAAGAATGCCATTATTGCACAAGGCGTGGATATGGATGGCCAGGGCAGGCTGGGCTTTTCTAAAAAGGGCGGTAAACTTGCCTATCGTATGCAGAGCCCTTATGTATTAATAGGTGCCTTTGTAAAAGGGGGTTTTTCTAAAATAAACGACAAAGATAAAGTCTCATTGAAAATTCGTACTGCGCCTGATGTCCAGTGGGAAAATATCGGTGAGATTAAAGCAGATGAGTCTGGCCGTTTCAATATTTCTCTGGAAAAAGAGATACGCTCTCTGTATGCCTTTGACATTATGGTTGATGTTAATCCTTCAAAAAAAGGGGTTGCCCTTGCCAGCCTGCGTATCGAGCTGGTGTTCCAGGCAAACCCGGGCATGTTGCCGCATCTTAAAAAAGGGGGGAATCAGGTACAGTTCAGTGCATCGCAGGCGGGAGAGGTGAAAGTCAAAGTTGCTTACTCCGAAAGGCTTGATGCCGGGCATGATATGTCAACAAATGCCGTGAACTTCTGGCGCCATGGTACACAATACAGGGATGGCTTGTTTTTAGCCACTCCGGGGCAGTCCTTTGATGTGGTTGTTGGGAACGATGCCGCCGATACAGCTTATGAGTTACAGTCACCTTCTAAATACATCCATTGTGCTTCGAACCGGGCATGGGTATCTAAAGAAGCCGGGTACGGCTTTTATCCACTTCTGTTGAGGTCGAAAAAAGACACAAGCCTGTACCTTCACCCGAATTGGATTCTTGTGTCGGGGGGCGGCGTAGCCCTGGATGCCCGCGACATGGAACTTGAGAATCTGCAGATGGAAGATTCTCCGCATGCTTCACATGGGAAAAGCATTGCGCCATTAAATGAGGAAAAAGGTTTTGCACGTTCGGTTTTTCATATTTCCGAACCCGGTACATACCGCCTTTTTGTTTACAAAAAGGGCAAACACCCTTCAAACGGAAAAGTAATGGTGTTTGTCGACCAGGATACAACAGGGGATGAGGTTTCCCTGGAGTCTTACGGTATGGGTGTGGCTTATAAGGAAACAGGGCTTTTCTGGCACTGGAACAGGGGTAGTGATTATGTACTGGGAGAAGGTACGCATTCAATTACTGTTGAAATACCTGCAGGGGAACATGTGCAAATGAGTTCCATGGTTTTGCTGAACCTTGCTCCGGGGGAAAAAGGGCAGGGGTTAGAAAACCAGGTTAATCATTTCTTTTTAAACCGCTACTATAAACCTGAAGAATAAACAGTCTCTTAATACCCCGCAGTACTAATAAAGGAATAGATTTAGGAAAATATACTCATGTTTGATTAAAATATATACAGATAGTAATAAGGATTTTTAATAATATTGCTGAACTGTAAACCTAAATCAATGAAAAGAATCATATTATTCCTCTTCCTAGGGGTATTTGCCAGCCAGTTAAGTTTTGCACAAAAGAAAATCTGGGACGAAACAACCGAAGCAAAAACAGAACGCCTTGCGTGGTGGGTCGATGCACGTTTTGGCATGTTTATACACTGGGGGCTGTATGCACAGGCAGCCCGCCATGAATGGGTGAAAAAGCGTGAACGTATTTCCGATGAGGAGTACAGGAAATACTTTGAGGTTTTTAATCCCGACCTTTTCAACCCAACCGAATGGGCAAAAAAAGCAAAAGCTGCCGGGATGAAATATGCCGTTATTACGACAAAGCACCATGAAGGGTTTGATATGTTTAAATCGGAGTTTACCGATTACAATGTTACGAACACTCCTTACGGGAAAGATATTATTAGAGAGTGGGTTGATGCTTTCCGTGCCGAAGGGCTGGGCATAGGCTTTTATTATTCGCTTATCGATTGGCACCATCCTGAATATACCATCGACCGTGTTCATCCGCAAAGTGCCAATACCAAAGAGGAATACGATGAGTTGAATAAAGGGCGCGATATGGGGGTTTACCGCAAATACCTAAAAAACCAGGTTCGCGAAATTCTGACCAATTATGGTAAGATTGATATCCTCTGGCTCGATTTTTCATTCCCCGGGGAATTTGGGAAAGGACGTGATGACTGGGGCTCGGTAGAGCTTATGAAAATGGTGCGTGAGTTGCAACCCGGTATTATTGTAAATGACCGTGCCGACCTGAAAGATTACCAGGGAGGGTGGGATTTTACAACACCCGAACAATTTAAGGTTGAGAGGTGGCCGGAAATTGATGGTGAACGGATACCATGGGAAACATGCCAGACCTTTTCCGGATCGTGGGGCTATTACCGCGATGAATATACCTGGAAAGATAATAAACAACTGCTGGTGCTTTTAATTGAGTCGGTTAGTAAAGGCGGCAACCTGTTGCTAAATGTTGGCCCTACTGCCCGTGGTACATTCGACCACCGTGCCGATAAGGCCTTGGAGAAAATGGGGGAGTGGATGAAATTTAACAACCGCTCAATCTATGGGTGTACACAGGCTCCGGATGGTTTTACTGCACCGGATAATACCTTGTTGACTTATAACCCGGAAACGAACAGGCTTTATATCCACCTGCTCGATTACCCAATGAAAAACCTCCTTCTAAAAGGGTTTAAAGACAAAGTGAAATATGCACAATTCCTTCATGACGCATCGGAAATAAAGATTTCTAAACCACATGGCTATTGGGTAAAACAGGAAGTAGGCAACAACGATATAAACCTGAGCCTGCCGGTTAATAAACCGGATGTGGA
>JAADGO010000011.1 GCA_013152355.1 Chlorobiota bacterium | reverse complement strand
TGGTGCAACATCACGTGGTTTAAAACCGACCCCAGCGAATAACGGGTTTCACCGGTCGGGTCGGTAACAGCTGCCTCAATGGCCTCACTAATGGCGATACCCAAACTTCCGGGGGTGTCAGGGTATTTTTCCAGGATATTCCTGCCGGCTTGTGTTTCGGTACTGGGGCTGGCAATACAGGTTCCTCCCCAGGTTTCCATCATCATTTTGCGGAATGGTTTCTGGTCGAAGCTTACCCGTACCATAAAAACTTTACATTCCAGCCCTATTAATGAACAGGCAAATGAAAGGGCGCTGCCCCATTGCCCGGCGCCGGTTTCGGTGGTCAGTTTCTTAATGCCAAACTGTTTGTTGTACCATGCCTGGGGAACAGCGGTATTGGGCTTATGGCTTCCTGCCGGCGAAACACTTTCATCTTTGTAATAGATTTTCGCAGGGGTATCCAATGCTTCTTCTAAAGCATAAGCACGAATGAGCGGGCTTGGGCGCCACCTGACCAAAATTTCCCTGACCTCCTCCGGAATATCAATCCACCTTTCCTGGCTTACCTCCTGTTCTATCAGGTTCATTGGGAAAACAGGCGCAAGCATATCAGGCGAAATAGGAGCTCCTCCCGGGCCTAATGGCGGATTCATAGGAGTGGGAAGGTCGGGAGCAAGGTTATACCATTGTTTGGGCATCTCCGACTCTTCGAGGTAGATTTTTTTTTGCTTTGTCATAACTGTTCAGTTTTTTGGTTGATGTTTCTTATCCTTTATAAATTTATAGTGTTTCCTTTTTAAACAACTTCAAATACTCCCAACTAAAAAAGGGTTATGCCGCGTAAACAACATAACCCTTTTTTGGATTTCTTAAATACAGGTAACAGGTTTACGCAGCTTTTATGTAGCTTTGCCACCGCCAGGAATTACCGGTATTTGAATTTACTCTTTCCATTTGAGTTTTTATATGGACGTAAAACTAATTATATTTTTTAAGGATTCAAATCGAATTGGGGTTTTAACACGTTTTTAGAGGGCCTCTGCAACAACTTTTTTTATGATACTTGTTACTTTCAGGATGGAAGTATATTTTTGCAGCTTAATCCAATGGAATCAGGAGAAAACAATCCTATAATATCAGGAGCAGTTTTATCTTCATGTAGAATTGGCCCCGGAGTTCAATGAATTTCAGGATTATAATTTAACTTCGGCATAAGTTTGATTAATGAGAAAAAATAGGTAAGGTATGGGAAAACTGACTGTTTTAAGTGGGATCAGGCCCACGGGGTATTTGCACCTGGGGAATTATTTTGGGGCTGTGAGGAGTTTTGTTAAAATGCAAAATGATTATAACTGCTTCTTTTTTATTGCTGATATACACTCGCTTACAACTCACCCTACGCCTGAAGATTTACAGTCGGGGGTAAAGCAGGTTTTGGCTGAATACCTGGCTTGCGGGATTGACCCCGAAGCAGCCACCATTTTTATTCAGAGCGATGTGCCCGAAGTAGCCGAATTATATACCTTCCTGAACATGAATGCTTATTTGGGCGAATTGGAGCGTACAACTTCTTTTAAGGAAAAAGCCCGGAAACAACCTGAAAATGTAAACGCAGGGTTGTTAACTTACCCGGTTTTAATGGCAGCCGATATTATTATCCACAAAGCCAATTTTGTCCCCGTTGGGAAAGACCAGGAGCAAAACCTTGAAATGGCCCGCAAATTCGCAAAACGGTTCAACAGGATGTATAAAAAAGAGGTTTTCCCCATTCCACGCCCGTTTACATTCGATGGTGGCGACATGATTAAAGTCCCCGGATTAGATGGCAGCGGGAAAATGGGTAAGTCGGAAGGGAATGCCATAAACCTTTACGATACCCCAAAAGAAATCCGTAAGAAAGTAATGCGGGCTGTTACCGATTCGGGCCCCACAGAAATGGACCAGGAAAAACCGGAGGCAATCCAAAACCTCTTTACTTTACTGAAGATTGTTTCTACTCATGACACAGTTGAGCATTTTGATACACTTTACAACAAATGCGAAATCCGTTACGGCGACCTGAAAAAACAACTGGCAGAAGATATTATTGCTTACACTTCTCCAATCAGGGGGAAAATAATTGATATTCTGGAAGATGAGGCTTACCTCGCCAAAGTAGCCAAAATGGGCGCTGAAAAAGCAAGGGAGTCTGCATCGGAAACACTAAAAGAGGTTAAAGCCGTAATAGGATTAAAAAGGTTGTTTTAGAATTTAACTTTAAATAACGTCATTAAGCTTTAAACAACCTTCATTTTGCCAATTGATTAATTTTTTTGTATTTTTCATCAGAAAAGAAATGCTTTTTGTTTAACATATTAAAAACAAGCATTTTATATCATTTCCCCTTATTCTTGAATTATATTTTTAAGGGTATTATAAAATTTCAAAATACATAAAGCTATTCTTGGAATTGACGGAAAACGATTCAATATTATTTAGAGAAGTTCAACAGAGTAATGAAGGTGCCTTCAGGAAGGTATATGAAGGTTATTACACACGTTTATGCTACTATGCTGATAAATTTATCAATGATTTCGACCAGTCCAGGTCTGTTGTCCAGGGAGTATTTGTTGAGTTATGGATTAAACGCGAAAAATTAAATATAAACTATTCTGTCAAAGCCTACCTTTTTAACTCCGTACGCAATGCCTGTATCGATTTTCTTCGGAAGAAAAAAAGCAACGAGAGTGCATTGGCAAAATACGGCCGGAAAGAAGATACTGCCGTGTTTCGCGATTACATGGAAGAAGCGGAGCTAAACGACCGCATCAATAAGGCTATCCTTTCATTACCCGAAAAATGCCGCGAAATTTTTGTCCTGTGCCGGTTCGAAGAACTAAAGTATACCGAGATTGCTGAGAAGCTCGGTATCTCCATCAAAACCGTTGAAATGCAAATGGGTATTGCCCTAAAAAGAATGCGCGACAAATTGTCTGATTACCAGTGGATTAACTTAGTAGTAATGGTTTTCAAAAAAAAATAACCATTTTGTTACAGGGTATTACATCAGTCCTTCGTCTATGGATTAAAAAGATTCCTATACGTGGATGGAAAACAAAACTGATCATTTAGACATAATTCTTTCTAAGGTTTTATCCGGCAATGCTTCTGAGGAAGAAATTAAGATGCTTGAGGACTGGAAAGAGAGTTCTGATAAAAACCTGAAACTTTTTCAGAGAAGCCTTAAACTTTGGCAGGCAAACCATTTTTTCATAGCTCAAGACCGAATCGATTCTGATTTTAATGCGATCAATGCCCGGATTATTCGAACCCTATCTATACACAATAAAAGGCGCGACTTTCTTATTTCTGTGTATAAAGCCGCAGCCATTCTGCTTATCCCTGTCCTGATTACTTTTAGCTGGTACTACATAAATTCGAATGGTTTAAACAAATCAATGCAATACACAGAGATTTCGGCACCCAAAGGGCAAATTTCAAAATGTGTACTTGCTGATGGGTCAGAGGTATGGCTGAACTCCGGGACAAGTATAAAATACAACAATCAATTCAATAAAAAGTACCGTGATATTTACCTGGACGGGGAAGCTTATTTTAAAGTAAAAAGAAATCATTCTAAGCCGTTTCGGGTTCAAACCAATACAATTCAGGTCCAGGTCCACGGGACCTCTTTTAACGTGGCAGCCTATCAGAATTTAAATACCGTTGAAACAATACTGGAAAAAGGGAGTGTTGAAATTATCCTGAACAGGAAAACAAAGCAAACAATATTTATAAAGCCGGGAGAACGGGCTGTTTATGATATTCAGAAGCAAGTAGTAAATATCGATAAAGTTGATGTTCAATTACATACTGCATGGCGCAAAGGAAAATTCCTGTTTAAAGATGCCGACCTGTTCAGGATTTTTAAAGAACTGGAGAGGATTTATGATATATCGATACAGCTGGAAGACCCGTCAATCGGGAGTATCCGGATGAGGGGGATGTTCGAGTACAACCACAATATCGTGGATGCGTTATGCAAAATTGAAAAAACTACTAACCTGAAATACCAGATTCAGGGCAGGGTAGTGCGCATTAGCTATAAAAAGTAAGGAAATATTATTTATAAAAAAAATTAAAGTTTATGGGAGAATAGTTTAGTTAGGTCAGGAAGAAGTTAGCAGAAACAAAAAAGGAGGGAGTAGTTGCCTCTATTCCCTCCTGCTAAACGTTTCAGGCATCTTCTGCCTAAATCATTTATTAATTCAAAACATTCAAATTTATGAAAAAAAAACCAGAGAATGGTGGTAGAATTATTTCGCCACTCAAAAAAGGATTATTAATTATGAAGTTGAGTATTGTTTTAATGCTACTTTCATTGTTTCAGGTATCGGCAAGTGTATATTCGCAAAATACCCGTTTGAACCTGAGGATGCAAAATGCCACAATCGCAAAGGTGTTAGACCAGATTGAAAACCAAAGCGAGTTCTATTTCTTTTACAATCGGACAGAGTTCAATGATAAAGAAAGGATAAGCGTTGATTTTACCAATAAAAAGATCGATGAGATACTGGATGAGATTTTAGCCAATAAACCATTTGGTTACGAGATTATTGGGAAGAATATTATCATAAAAGGATTGAACTCTTCTTTTATGGCACAACAAAAATCCATTGCCGGGAAAGTAACCGATGAAGACGGGCAACCCTTACCGGGGGTTACAGTTGTTGTGAAGGGTACGACACAAGGTACGGTTACTGATGTTGACGGGAAATACTCCATCTCATCTGTAACAAATAAAAGTGTGCTGGTATTTTCGTTTGTGGGAATGGTCACCCAGGAGATTACAGTGGGGGCAAAAGCAAATATTGATGTTACTATGCAGTCCGATGCTATCGGGATTGAAGAGGTGGTGGCCATTGGATACTCATCCAAAAAGGTATCAGAATTATCATCGGCCGTATCTGTCGTAAAAGCAAAAGACCTGCAAGGTGTTACAACAAGTAACCTTGGTGCCATGTTACAAGGTAAAGTGGCAGGAGTAAGGATATCGAATACAACCGGGCGCCCTGGCCAATATCCACAGATTGTAATCCGCGGGGTAGGTTCGATTGGAGCCGGGTATGGCCCGTTGTATGTTGTAGATGGAATCATCGGGGGGACATACAACCCGGAAGATATAGCAACAGTAGCGATTTTAAAAGATGCAGCAGCCTCAGGGTTGTATGGGTCGAGAGCTGCAAATGGGGTTATTGTTATTACAACAAAAAGTGGGAGGAAAGGAAAAACAGTGGTGAGCTATAATAGTTCTTTTGGTCCATCGTACCATAATGATGGCAATATGTCTTTTATGAATGCACAGGAATTATTTAATTACCATAGGACTGCTGCAACAAATTCATACAATTTGTTAACAAATCCTTCCCAGCCTCTCGAAGATTTCCTGGAAAAAAAGGTGCCATCGTCAAACCTGGACTATCAAACGGATTGGCAATCCTTGCTGAAACGTACAGGGTATATCAATAAACAACAGATTTCTGTATCGGGAGGAGATGAAAAAACAACATTTTATCTGAGTAGCAACTATTATAAAGAAAAAGGTACCATGATAAACATGGAGTACGAAAGATTTGACTTAAGGGCTAACTTCAAACATCAAATATCAAAAGTATTTGACCTGGGCTTCAGGGTTTCTTTGAGGCAAAGCGAGAATCCTAATGAACCACAAGGAGGCCAGGAAGGGCTTTATATGCAATACCACATGGCAATGCCTTTCGACCGGCCGTTTGATGATAACGGTAACCCTATTAACCCTTACGACCCAAATATTAATTGGTATGGGAACTCGAAATCAAATTATTTCTATAACAGGGAACATTATACGGATATTACAAAAAGGCTGAATATGTCTTTTGATGTCCAGCTGGATGTAAAAATAGCAGATTGGGTTACTTTCTCAACAACAAACCGGATAGGATTTAATAGTAATGACCGTTCTCAGGTTTTCGACAAATTCCATTTTATAGCACGGTCTGAAAAAGGAATAGCGAAAAGTATATTTGGTTATACCAGTTCAATACTTACATCAAACAAATTTAACTTTAAGAAACAGTTTAATGAACACCGGCTCACAGGGATTTTGGGGCAGGAGTACAGTTACTCAAAGTATAAATTTGTAATGGCAGAGGGTATGGATTTGCCGTTTGGATTAAGTGCAATCTCTGCTACCGGCAGCCCAAGGAATGTGGGGGGTAATCAAACAGAGGTAGGGTTCAAATCCTATTTTGCCCAGTTTGATTATAGTTTTAGGAATAAGTACTATTTAGTAGCTTCTTACCGGGATGATGCTTCCTCACGCTTTGGTAAAAATAACAGATGGGGTAGTTTCTATGCTGTAGGGACATCCTGGATTCTTAACAGGGAAAACTTTTTAAAGGATAAAGACTGGTTAGATATGCTTAAATTGAAGCTAAGCTACGGTTCAACAGGTAACGCAAATATCGCAAATTATTTGTCGTTGAGTTCTTACAGTTTTGCAAATAGTTATGCCGGTAATGCCGCAGCCGTACCTGCGCGTATGGTTAATCCGGATTTAACCTGGGAAGTAGCATACACTACTAACCTGGGGCTGGAAATATCTGCTTTCAAAAGGGTTAAGATTGAGGTGGATTATTATAACAGGGAAAATAAGCACCTCTTGCAGGCTGTCCCCTTATCTGCTGCTACGGGATTTGCATCTCAACAAAAAAATATTGGAGAGGTACAAAACAGGGGGCTTGATTTAAATATAACAACAACAAACATAGACGGCGAGTTTAGGTGGACTTCTAATTTTAATATTAATTTTAACAGAAGTAAGATTCTTAGGTTAAATAACGGGGATGATATCTCAAGTGGTAACATGAGATTCAGCGAAGGACGGCCTTTGCGTTATTGGTACATGCGGAAATGGGCAGGTGTCGATCCTGAAAATGGCAAGCCTTTGTGGGTTAAATGGGAGGATGCAGAAGGTAATAAAATAAACGCATCAGGAGGTAATAATCCAATAGTCCCGGCAAATATTACTACAACAAGTAACAGAAAAGAAGCAAGCCTGCTTTTTATCGATACTCCGTACCCTGATTTTACAGGAGGGTTTATAAATGAGTTTTCGTATAAAGGGTTTTCGTTGAGCATATTGACAGATTTCTCTTATGGCAACACTATCTATTCGGCAATCAGGGAAAAGCTCGATTCTGATGGCGCATTCATGTGGCATAACAAAATGAAGTTGCGCCCGGAATGGAACAGATGGGAAAAGCCGGGCGATAAAGCTACTCATCCCCAATTATTATACAATGGCAATAATAAATCATACTTTACTTCATCAAGATACCTTGAAGACGGGTCATATTTTAGGATACAGAACATTTCATTAAGTTATAGCATGAATAGGGAAGTGGCTTTCTTCTCCAATATACGGTTCCATCTTAGTATCGACAACCTTGTTACGTTTACTAAATATAGTGGTGCAGACCCATCAATGAATATGGAATATCCATTAAGCGGGCAAAGCTCAAACAGTGGAGGATTCGCACCTACACGGAAGGTAATTTTTGGAATTAGTTTTGATTTATAACATTAAATTTAAAAAAGATGAAAGCATATAGATTTATTAATGTACTTATTTTGATTTCAATCTTTTTGGTTGGTTGCGATGATTTAGATTATAAACCAATCGATCAATTAGATGAATCAATGGTTGTGGGCGATACTGACCTGTTGCAAAATGTAACATACGGCACTTATAGTAAATTAAAGATCAGGAATTATTTAAGGTATTGCCGCTATGCCAAAGAATTGATGAGCGATGATGTTATCCTTGTGAAAACAACAGGAGACCATTTAATGCAAACATATAATTACGGGCATACTGTAAACTCTAATGTGTCCCGGCTTGTATGGACTATAGGCTATCAGGCAATTTATACAGCCAATAAAGTTATTGATGCCATAGATGAAAATAATGCAGAAGCTAAGCTCAAACAACTTTTGGGTGAAAATATATTTCTAAGGGCACTAATTCACCACGACCTTGTAAGGATTTTTGGCAGGCCATACACCAATGGCGACCCATCTAAGAATCTGGGCGTTATGATACGCGATAATATTGACCCGACTGACCTTCCGCCAAGGAGTACCGTGAAGGAGTGTTACGACTTTATTGTTGCCGACTTATTAAAAGCTGCTACTCTGATGACTGAATCCAAGCCGGATATTTACGCCTCCAAGGAGGTTGCTTACGCATTGCTTGCAAGGATATATATATACATGGCAGATTACGACAATGCAATAAAATATGCTGACCTGGTCATCAACTCCGGCAGGTATAAATTGTTAGAGGGTAATGATTATAAAAAATACTTTACATTTATCCCTGAAGAGAATAAAGAAACCATCTTTGCCATTAAGCTTTTAGCTACTGAGAATCAACGTAAAGGATCTGTCGGCTCTATGTTTAATGGTTTCGGCGGATGGGGAGAGTTGTACGTATCACCTTCTTACCGTAAACTCATTTATAAATACTCCAACGATGCCCGCATAAATTTTATACAGCCGCATTATAAGGGGAATAAGATACCTGACCCAACAGAGGACTGTGGATTTAAGGTGCAAAAACGTAACGGCCTTTCCAAATACTATAATGTTAAATATACAATGGAGGATGGCATACCAATGCTTGCATCGATAATCCGGCTGAGGCTTGCAGAAATGTATCTTATAAAAGCTGAGGCTTATGCTAAAAAAGGGGAGGATAGCAAGGCCATAGAAATAGTTGACCTATTAAGGCAAAGAGCAGGGTTGACAGGCGACCAATTGTTTTCGAATAATATGCAGGGCTATACTTCAACTATGGATATCGTTATGGATGAATTACGCCTTGAATTTGCCTGGGAAGGGCATCGTTCTTATGATGTGTATCGAAACAACAGGACTATGGACAGGACCTATCTTCCACCTGATGTAGCATGGCATGGTCCAAGAATAATTGAACCTACGTCTAAAGCAATAGTTCACCTTATACCTGAATCTGAAATTATTTTGAATCCGAATTTAGTGCAGAATCCTTTTTAGAAGCTATTTAAAATTTATTTTTAAACAGTTTCTTAATTTTAACAGACAATATAGGTGCCTGAAATTTTTGGGCACCTATATCTTTTTCTTCAAATAACTTCATTAAGCCCACAGGGCAAACCCTGTGGGGGGCACGTTAATCTACGGCAGGGCTGGAAGCCCGAAAGGGAATGAATTTTAAACCAACCGGGATACCATAAATACACTATTCAGTAGGTGACTCGAAGTCTCCTGCTGAATATAAAAAGATTTCCCCCACAATGCTCAGCTGCTCCCTGGTGGGAGCTTAACCTAAAATGAAAAAGGCTTCTGCCCATTCTCTGTGGTTGCAAGGTTAGAATTCAGCTTGAATCCTAAAGAAAACAGGTATTTTATCCCCTATATGGGGTAAATTATCCGATATTTTACCCCATGGACAGGCAAAAATGCCAAAAAAGTATTTAACTTTGTGAAAAACGAACAGTAATGATCCACAGAAAATTATTCGAAAAATTAAAGGTTCATATTCCTAAGAAGGAATTCAGTATTATTACAGGGGCAAGACAAACTGGCAAATCTACTCTTTTGAGGCAGCTGGAACTTTATTGCAAACAGAATAACATTCCGGCTATTTTCCTGAACCTGGAAAATAAATCAATCCTGTCCGAATTAAATGAAAATCCGTTGAACCTTTTAAAATTTTTGCCTGATACTGACAAAAGAATCGTGGCCTTTGTAGATGAAGTCCAATATTTAAATGATGCATCTAATTTCCTGAAACTTTTGTATGATGAACATACTGAACGTATAAAGGTAGTGGCAACCGGGAGCAGTGCTTTTTATATTGACAGGCGGTTCAGGGATTCGCTGGCAGGCAGAAAAAAATTGTTTTATTTGCCGACCTGCACATTTGATGAATATCTTGAATTATGCGGCAAGTCACACCTGCTGGAGGAAAAAAATCAGATTATAAAAAGGCCGGGGTCTAAAAGTACTTTAATTGCTTACCTGCAGATAGAGTGGGAATCTTATATGATCTATGGTGGATATCCGGCAATCATTACCGAACCCGATATACAGGAAAAAATTGACCGGTTGAAAGAAATAAGGGATTCATTTGTTAAAAGGGATATCCTGGAGTCGGGTGTTATAAATGAAACAGCTTTTTATAACCTATTCAGAATTTTGGCAGCACAAAGCGGTAGTTTGGTCAATATAAACGAACTTGCTTCTACATTGCGAATCAAAAATGAAACTGTTGCCAGTTATCTTGAGGTTATGCAGAAATGTTTTCACATCGCATTGATAAAACCATTTTTCAGGAACCTGAGAAAAGAACTGGTTAAAATGCCCAAAGTTTTTTTGCTCGACACAGGTTTACGGAATTGCCTGTTGAATAATTTTCAGCCAATTGCCCTGCGTGCCGACAGGGGCGAGCTTTGGGAGAATACTGTTTTCAGGATACTGGCGGATAAATATGGCCTGGATGCAATTCAGTATTGGCGTACCAGTGCAGGTAACGAAGTTGATTTTGTGCTCCCTCATATTAGTGAGCCTAGGGCTATTGAGGCAAAATATGACAAGAACCAGGTAAAAATATCAAAATATAAACGTTTTATCGAGACTTACCCGGAGCTACCCTTTTCCTTTGCATGGATGCATCCATTTGACGAAGGCTTTTTTCAAAGAATCGGATAACCCATTCCCTTCTTTCCCTCTGATTGAATGTAATTGACACCAAGGGATGGATAAAATTTAAACAGCCTCTTAATTTTTACTCACACCCGATTGTGTATAACTTATACCTCATTGGCAAATTATGAAATAACCTTTTTAGTAATTTCGTTATTTATTTTAAAGATTTCGGGTATGAAAAAAATAGCATTGATTATTTTAGCCGCCTCAATGATGGCTGTTTCGTGTAAAACATTTAAGAAAACAGGGACTTTGGATACAGCTTACCAACCGGCATTAAATACCGATACATCTCCAAAGGTGTTCTCAGTACCCGAAGTAAAAGAGCCAAAACCGGCCAAAGCAGACGAAAAACCCATTGCGGTTCGAAAAGAAGCAATAACGTTTGCCATGCAGGAGGATAAGGCAGGGAATGAAGACAAAAGTTATTTTGTGATTGTCGGGTCGTTCAGCAACCTTGAAAATGCTAAAGCCTATCGGCAGGAACTTATAGAAGAGGGGTTTACGCCAATTATCCTGCATAGTGCAAAAGCAGGTTATTACCGTATTTGTGTGAACTCATTTAAAACTGAAATGAGTGCCCGTCAACGGGTACACCAAATAAGGCAGGAATTCCCCAAATATTTCGATTCATGGCTACTTATCAAAGAATAAAAAGTACTTTTTAGAGGTTTCCTATACATATTTGTTTCCAGTCTGTTTCTAAAGAACTATTTTTGGTGTTCATTTGTGATTGATTAGATTAGTACACCAAAATTTTAGATGTTATACATGGGGAACAGGAAA
>JAADGO010000187.1 GCA_013152355.1 Chlorobiota bacterium | reverse complement strand
TTTACCCCGCCAAATACTTTATATCCTGCTTCTGCCAGGCTTTTGCGCATGATACGGGCATTCTCAAGGTAGTAGGCAATAATTTCCCGTACCTCCTTTTTGCCTTCCTCGGAATAAATTGCTGCGGCTGCTTTTTGCACCGGGTACGAAACACCGTTGAATTTTGTCGATTGCCTCCTGTTCCATAAATTATTCACTGCGTAAGCATTCCCTTTACTATCGTAGGCCTGGAGTTCTTTAGGGATAACTGTTAGTGCGCAGCGGGTACCGGTGAACCCTGCTGTTTTTGAAAAACTCCTGAACTCAATGGCTACTTTTTTAGCACCTTCAATTTCATATATCGAATGTGGGATATCATCTTCTGTGATAAACGCCTCATAGGCAGCATCGTACAAAATAATACTCTTATTCTCCAGGGCATAATCAACCCATTTTTTCAACTCTGCCTTGGTGGCAACAGTCCCGGTTGGGTTGTTTGGGAAACACAGGAAGATCAGGTCGGGCCTGTCGGTGGGTAATTCAGGGATGAATCCGTTTTCTTCGGTACAGGGCATATAAATAATTCCATCGTAATACCCATTTGCCATACAGGTGCCTGTTTTTCCTGACATCACGGTAGTGTCGGCATACACAGGGTAAACGGGGTCGCAGATTGCTACTTTATTGCCGTGCCCGAATATCTCCTGAATGTTGCCCACATCGCATTTGGAGCCATCGGAGATAAAAATATCATCAGCAGTAATACCAACCCCTTTGGACTGATATGAATTTTTTGCCACCGCATCACGTAAGAATTGATACCCTTGTTCGGGGCCATACCCTCTGAAGGTGGCAGCATTGGCCATTTCGGTTACCCCATCGTGAAAGGCTTTTACCACAGTAGGCGACAGCGGTTGAGTAACATCGCCTATCCCCATTTTAATCACATTCTTATCGGGGTGCGCTTCTGAAAATTCTCTTACCCTGCGCCCAATTTCGGGGAAAAGGTAACCTGCTTGCAGTTTGAGGTAGTGTTCGTTAATTAATGCCATTTTATTATCTGTTTTTTTATGAATCTTTTTTACAAGAACCTGTTTTTATGTAAGCGCAAATATAAAAAATAAATTGTTGGTGACCGAGGGCTTTATTGCCTACTTTTTCAGCCTTCCTTCCCGTTTGTAGAGTTCAAAATATTTACGGATCGAAGCCCTCACTTCATATTCTGTAGATGTATAAGGCAGCACATTCAGGGCATTGAACCAAATCATAAAATCATCCGCCTGCCTATCGTTCATCCCGGTTAGCATCATCACTATTTTTTTGTTGTAATTTTGAGAGTGCATTTCCCAATTCTTCTCAATAGCCATAGCCTCCCTGACTGCCCTTTTCCGTCTTTCTTTTTTGCTGAGGTAATACTGCCAGTACGAAAGAGGGTTAAACAGTGCTGCTATAACCGGAGGTTTCTCATTAAAAGCATCCCCTCTTAGTTCCGGGTCGATATCAACCGGCTTCCCGGAAGGAATGCCATCCAGATTAACCCTGTTTTTTTTGCCTTCAACCGTTACTTCACGTATTGCAAAATTCAGGGGTTTTAGGGAAATTATTAAAATACTGTCAGGATTATAATTGAAAGGTACATTAAATGATAGTTTTGTAAAACCCATTGCCGAAATTACCAGGCTGTCGACATTCAACATATCGAGTGTAAAGAACCCCCCTGCGTTGGATGTTGTACCCCCGTGGGTTCGATTATTTATAATGTGTGCATAGGGGACCGGCATACCATCGCCAACACTTATTATTTTTGCTTTCAGGCGGATGGGCATAGGGTCAATCTCCCAATCTTGTGCAAATAATAACACAGGAAAAGTTAAGAAGGCAACCAATATAGAATAAGTAAAGGTTTTCATGGTCCGTATTTACTTCTCCAAAAGTAACTTTTCAATTATTTTACCAGTGAAAGATAACATAATTTAACAAAATTTTTAACATAGGTTAGCAACGCCCGGAGGTATAGGATAATGAAGTTGTTTAAAATTAAATCATTGTTACTCAACAGTGACAGATTTTGCCAGATTCCTTGGCTGGTCAATATTACAACCGCGAAGGACTGCAATATGGTATGCGAATAGCTGCAATGGGATAACCGCAAGTAACGGAGCTAAAGCAGGGTGAGCCTTTGGAATCTCAAAAGTATCATCAGCCAGCTCCTTCAGATGGTTATCTCCTTCTGAAACTACCGCAATAATATCACCCTTCCGGGCTTTTACCTCCTGTATATTGCTTACAATCTTCTCATAAAACCCATCTTGCGAGGCTACTACCACTACCGGGATCTTCTCGTCAATGAGGGCAATAGGCCCGTGTTTCATTTCACCGGCGGCATAGCCTTCGGCATGGACGTAAGATATCTCTTTTAGTTTAAGTGCCCCTTCCAATGCGACCGGGAACAGATACCCCCGCCCCAGGTATAGTGCATTCACAGCATCTTTGTATTTTTCTGCAACCTTTTTAATATAGAGGTGGGTGGTTAAAATGGTTTTTATTTTTTCAGGAATTTCATACAGCTCTTTAATCAAAGAAACGAATGTATCCTGTGAGATAATATTTTTAGTTTTTGCCAACTTTAATGCGAGCATTGTCAATACTGTTACCTGGGCAGTAAATGCTTTTGTTGAGGCAACACCTATTTCAACTCCTGCGTGGGTATAAACCCCGGCATCGGTTTCGCGGGCAATGCTTGACCCTACTACGTTGCAAATACCCAGGATTAATGCCCCTTCTTCTTTTGCCATCTTTAAGGCTGCCAGTGTATCGGCAGTTTCACCACTCTGGCTGATCGCTATTACAACATCCTCTTTGGTAAGGACAGGCTTCCTGTACCTGAATTCAGAAGCATATTCAACCTCGACCGATATCCGGGCATATTCTTCAATTAAATATTCTCCTATAAGCGCTGCATGCCACGAAGTGCCACAACCAATAATAATAATCCGCCTGGCTTTTTCTATTTTTGGAAAGACATCAAGCAATCCTCCCAGGATAATATCGGTCTTATCAGGGCTTACCCTCCCCCTGAAAGTATCACTGATTGTTTTGGGTTGTTCGAAAATTTCCTTCAGCATAAAGTGCTCAAAATCACCCTTCTCCATTTCTCCAATGCTCATATCCAATTTCTGGATAGTCATGGCAACAGATGAATTTTCGATATTTTTTAGTATTAAGGTATCTTTCCCGATAATTGCCACATCATAATCATTCAGGTACACAACCTGGTTAGTATACTCAATAATCGGGCTGGCATCAGAGGCAATGAAATATTCGCCCCGCCCTATTCCAATTACCAGGGGGCTTCCCTTCCGTGCAGCAATTATTTTATTTAGCTCATCGCGGCAAACAACAACAATCCCATAGGCTCCAACTACTTTTGACAAAGCTAACCTTATGGCCATTTCAGCAGTGACACTTTCGTCCTGGTCATAAAAATATTCGATGAGGTTAACCAATACTTCCGTATCTGTATCGCTTTGGAATTTAACCCCTTCCCTGATCAAATCTTTCTTCAGGTCGGCATAGTTTTCAATTATTCCGTTGTGTACAATGGAGAACTTCCCCTTCATTGATAAATGCGGATGGGCATTTTTATCATTTGGCTCGCCATGGGTTGCCCACCGTGTATGGGCAATACCCATTGTGCCGGCAACATCTTTGTCGGCAATATATTTCTCAAGGCTGCTAACTTTCCCTTGCTGCTTATAAATATTTAGTTTTGAATTACAGATTGCAACTCCTGCAGAGTCGTACCCGCGGTACTCAAGCCTTTTGAGTCCGTTAATTAATACCGCATAAACATTTTTCTCACCGATATAACCTATAATTCCACACATAGTTTTTATCCTGATAAAATTATTATAGTGATCGTGAACAGGCAACAACAAACCTTATTCCTACTATATTGCTACGTCCTTTCATGATTTCCCTGTTTGCATGTTACCGTTTTCGAGTGAGGCCTAAAAAGAATCCATTATTGTTGGTCCGGCCTTCTGATATACTGTAAAGATGTTGTATAATGAATGGTAAAGCCGTGCGTTTTTGTGTATCGATTAAAGTACCCATCGTAGAGAGAGGGGTAAAAAAATAATCAACTGGGAATTTCCCGGGCCTGCTGCCTGTCTTTTATTACACTTTATTATAAAAGTCGTTGTAAGCATCAATATAGTTTTCTTTAGTCTGATAATCTAAAAATAACTTTCCTGAAGATTGGATGTACTCTCTTATATTATTATTAATTTGTTTGGTACCCTGTATTATAGCATCGGAATAATCAATAGCCAGCTTACTTACATTCTCAAAATCAGGGTTTTCCAGGCTTGCAACATCGTCAGGAGTCACACCTTCAATAAGTAATTTTTCTTTATAGTCCTTATTGAGGCTATTCGAAAAATCGTCATCATAAACAGAGTAAACAACTTTTGCCTGTGTAAAAAGCGGGTCGTCTATATAATATTTTTTTATATACAGTGGTACTAAGGAAGTTAGCCACCCGTGGCAATGAATAATATCAGGAGTCCACCTAAGCTTAATCACTGTTTCCAACACTCCCCGGGCAAAAAAGATAGCCCGTTCATCATTGTCTGCAAATTCAACGCCTTTCTCATCTTTCAGCACGTACTTGCGTTGGAAATAGTCTTCATTGTCAATAAAGTAAACCTGCATCCTGGCTGCCTGGATAGAAGCTACTTTAATTATCAACGGATGGTCGGTATCGTTAATTACCAGATTCATCCCCGATAGGCGGATAACCTCGTGTAATTGGTTGCGCCGCTCATTTACACATCCATACCTGGGCATAAATGTCCTGATCTCTCTTCCCCTCTCCTGCACCCCTTGTGGCAGGTAACGAGCTATTTCCGACATGTCATTTTCTGGCAAATATGGGGTGATTTCTTGTGAAATATAAAGGATTTTCATTTTTTCCATCGACCTTAACTACGGTTATCGTATCGGGTGCAAAAATAATAAAAATATCCCTAATATTCAATATATAGGCAGTTAATCAAAAGGTTACGTTCTAACAGGTGAAAATTATTGTTTTTTTTAGCAATTTATTTATTTACTTTGCACTTGAATTCCAGGGTTATGGAGCTAATAATAACAAAAAAAGAATTAAAAAAAAGACTGGGCAGGGCCGGAAATATACAATCAATTGGATTTGTGCCAACCATGGGGGCTTTGCACAAAGGGCATCTGTCGCTTATTGAACAGGCGGGTAAAGAAAATGAAATTGTTGTTGTCAGCATATTTGTTAACCCAACCCAATTTAACGATAAAACAGACCTTGAAAAATACCCCCGCACGTTGGAAACAGACCTGCAAAAGCTAAAGGGTACTCCATGCGATTATGTATTTTACCCGGATGTTGATGAAATGTACCCTGAGCCCGACACCCGCAAATTTGATTTTGGGCAACTTGAAAAGGTACTGGATGGGAGATACCGGCCAGGGCATTTTAATGGCGTTGCACAAATAGTAAGTAAATTCTTTGAAATAATAAAGCCGGATAAAGCTTATTTCGGGTTAAAAGATTTTCAACAATTCGTAATTATAAAGGCTTTGGTAAATCAGCTTAATCTGAATATTGAAATTGTACCATGCCCCATTATCCGCGAGGCCGATGGACTGGCAATGAGTTCTCGGAACACACGGTTGTCTCCCGGGCAAAGGGCAAATGCTGCGGTTATCCCGAAGACACTTTTCGAGGCGAAGAACCTTACCTCCCGGTATAACGTACAACAACTTGAGGAATGGGTTATTAAAACAATCAACAAAAACCCATACCTAAACGTTGAATATTTTAAAATAGTTGACGATGAAAGGCTTCAGCCTGTAAATGATTGGGCTGAACCTGTAAGAAAAGTAGGGTGTATTGCCATTCATTGCGGTGGAGTACGGTTAATTGATAATGTTATATTTAACTGAAATTTAAAAACCATGCAGATTGAAGTTTGTAAATCAAAAATCCACAAAGTAACTGTAACAGAGGCTAACTTGCAATATGTGGGAAGTATCACCATTGATGAGGACCTGATGGATGCTGCAAATCTTATTAAGAATGAGAAAGTACAGATTGTAAATATCAATAATGGGGAAAGGCTGGAGACTTATGTAATTAAAGGAGAACGTGGCTCGGGGGTTATTTGCCTCAATGGCCCGGCAGCAAGGAAAGTGGCAGTAGGCGATGTGATAATTATTATTTCGTATGCATTAATGGATTTTGAAGAAGCAAAATCATTTAGCCCACGGCTGGTTTTCCCGGATATAGAAACCAATAAAATTGTTTAAAAATTAATTTAAACCGGGATTAGAATGAGTTGCAACGGATGTGCACAAAACAATAATATAGATACTTCCCGTCCACCTATGTTGGACACACATGATTGGTTAAATGACCTACCCGACACATCAGATATTTCTGATATTGTAGAAGTAAGGTTCAAATCAACACGTAAAGAGTATTTTAGGAATACCAATAACCTGTTTATAAAACGAAACGATACGGTGGTTGTAGCCACTTTGCCGGGGCACGATGTAGGAGTAGTTACCTTAACCGGGGTTCTGGCCGACAAACAGTTTCAACGGAAAACAAAGAATAAGGGCCATTATACCCTGAACACCATTTACCGTATAGCAACCAGGAATGATATTTCAAACTGGGACGCTTCGAAAAAACGTGAAAAACAGGTTATGATCCAGGCTCGGAAGATTGTCGAAGAACTGGGGCTGGCTATGAAAGTTGGCGATGTGGAGTTCCGTGGCGATGGCGGGAAAGCAATCTTTTACTACATTGCAGATGACCGGGTCGATTTTCGGGAATTGATTAAGATATATGCCCGCGAATTCCAGGTAAGGATAGAAATGAAGCAGATAGGCGCCAGGCAGGAAGCAGGCCGTATTGGTGGTATAGGTTCGTGTGGCCGCGAATTGTGCTGCTCCAGTTGGCTTACCGACTTCTCCTCTATATCAACGGAGGCAATCAGTAAGCAGGGGCTGTCTTCATCGGCAAGTAAATTAGCCGGAGCATGTGGAAAACTGAAATGCTGCCTGCTATATGAGCTGGATACCTACATCGAGGCGGGTAAAGAATTCCCTGCCGAATTGCTAACCCTGGAAACATCAAAGGGGAGTGCTAAGCCTTTTAAAACAGATTACCTGGCAAAAACGATCTGGTATATCTTTGTGGATAAGGCACAAAATACCATTGTCCAGCTTTCAACTGAAGAGGTCAAAAAGGTTATTCAGCAAAATAAAAGAGGGATAAAACCCGATATAGGGACTTCGGAGGAGAAAGACGAACCTGTTTTCCAACTGGCACAAAATGAATTGCCGGAAAACAAAAAAAGCAATTCGAAAAGAAGGAAGAAATGGCATAAAAAACGACAGGGAAACGCTAACATTTCCTGATAATGGTTATCCCATCGCGGACGGGCAGGATGACTTTTTCAACACGTTTGTCTTTTCTAATCAATTCATTGAATGCAACAATGCCTTTGGCCTGTACATCATTCTCTGCCGGAGGATTAATTACCTTGCCTCCCCAAAGGGTATTGTCGGCTATAATGTACCCACCTGATGGGACCTTATCAAACACCAGCCGGTAGTAATCGCAGTATTGCCGTTTGTCGGCATCAATAAACACCAGGTCGAATTGATGGTCGAGTTTGCCAATCACTTCAACAGCATCGCCAATTATTTGCGTTATCCGTTTTTCTAACCCGGCTTTTTTAAAATAGCGTTTTGCAAAGCCCTCCAACTCATCCTCCACCTCAATGGTGATTAATTGCCCTCCCGGGGCTAACCCTTTTGCCAGGCATATTGCCGAATAGCCTGTAAATGTGCCTATTTCAAGTATGCTGCCGGGCCGGGCCATTTTTGAAATCATAGTCAGTACCTTCCCCTGCCAATGCCCCGACAACATGCGCGGATAAAGTGTTTTTAAATAGGTTTCCCGGTCAAGCTCTTTCAGGATATCGTCTTCATCGCCAATATTCTCCAGAATATAATTCTCAAGTTCTAAACTTAATTTCATATTGCTAAAGATAAACCAGTTGACTCAATTTACGCTCGTCTAAAATCATATTTGCCACCTCCATTACCTGAGCAGCAGTAACAGCCTCAATTTTCTCAAATACCTTCGCCATGGGGTCAACCTTATCATACAACAAATAGCTTTTCCCGATGGTCAGCATCAGCTCTTCCCGGTTCTCGGCTGCAATGGCCAGTTGCCCGATTAGTTGCCTTTTGGCCTTTGCCAGTTGCAGGGCACCCAAAGTACCCTGCCTTAATTTCCGGAACTCTTGATAAACAATTTTAATCGCTTTCTCAAGATTTTCTTTATCGGTGCCAAAATATACGCAGAACAGCCCCGTATCAGTATAGGCTGTATAGTTCGACTCAATATTGTAGCCAATCCCGTTTCGTTCGCGCAGAGCCAGGTTAAGCCGTGAATTCATCGATTGCCCTCCTAAAAGGCTGTTCAGTAAAACCATTGCAATCCTCAGCGGATGGGAACTGTCAAAGGCAATATTCCCAATGATGCAATGTGACTGGAAAGTATCTTTATTTTCCTGCCGGTTGCCCGGGACATATTCCTCAAATTTTTTCCGTTTACAGGACCTTAGATTCTCAGGGGCTCCACCAAAATATTTTTCTGCCAGTTGAATAATCTTTTTAAAGGGTATGTTACCCACCGAACTAATCACAATCTGGTCGGTATGGTAGTTGTTGGCAATAAATGAAAAGATATGCCCCTTCCCAAAACTTTTTAACTTTTCGGGTGTGCCTAAAATATTCCTCGCAATTGGATGCCCATCATAAATCAGTTCCTCAAATTCATCAAAAATTAATTCCGAAGGAGAATCTTTAAATGAATTGATCTCTTCAAACACCACCTCTTTTTCACGTGACAACTCTTTTTCAGGGTATACACTATTGAATAATATATCACTTAACAATTCCGATGCACGCTCGTAATATGGGGTTAGGAAGGAAGCAAACAATGCTGTCTCTTCTTTGGTTGTATAGGCATTGATTTCGCCTCCGACATTTTCAATACAGTTAAGCACATGGAATGCCTTCCGCTTTTTAGTGCCTTTAAAAATAGAATGCTCAATAAAATGGGCAATCCCGTGCTCATATTCCTCCTCATCCCGCGAACCGGCATTTATAATTACCCCCAGATGTCCGACATTTGACGTTGCCTGCTGATGTATTACACGGATTCCATTGTTTAGCCGGTATACCTGAAACTCATTATTTATCATCCTTTTTTTCCTTAACAGGCTGTAAAAGTAGGAAAAGATGTGATTCGGCATGAAAAAAATACCGGGAAATATTAACCCGGGAATGGTATAGCAAATGATTTTGCTACATTTTTCTTAACTGTTACAATATTTCTTTTTTGTGATGTGAAAAAAATATTTACTTTTGTCACACTTTTAAAAAACAACCGTATGCCATACCTGCCTGTTTGCAGGCAGGCTCAGTTGAAAAGAATAAGGTGCCATAGCTCAGTTGGTAGAGCAACGGACTGAAAATCCGTGTGTCCCTGGTTCAATTCCAGGTGGCACCACATAAAAGGGAGGAACGCAGGTTTTTCCTTTTTTTTATTGGGTGTTAGATAAAAAAACAAGGAATCAGGAATAAGGAATGTGAAATCAGAAAGTACTAAGACTTGGGTGTTCCATACCTACCGGGCAGGCAGGCTTATTGGGTGTTTGTCTTTTTGAGAAAGTCCTTTCCCCACAACTTTCTCATCTGATCCAGAATGCTTTAAATAAGATTAGTTTTCCAATGTATGCTTTGACATAGCAGCCATCATTGTTATACACAGTATTTTATTGAATTTTTCCAGAAATTAAATTATATGCAGGTAATCGGTTCTCATTTTTTCCCTTAAATTGCTCAATCCAAAAACGCTCCCACTCAAACTGTAAGTCAGCATCACCAATAATTGAATATTCAATTGTATCAAATTGCCAATCCTTTCTTGATAACTCCTTTAGTCTATTTCTTATCTTTCCTTTTCCAATATATACTATATTGTTGTTGTCAATATAGCGGTATATTCCACTGGCTTCTGAAGGTATTTTTAAATAATTCGTTCTCAAGACTCTAAATTCAAAAACAGGCAATAATGTGATTACAAACTTATTCCCATCTTTAATGGGTTTAAAACGATTGACTTCTTTAATCTTGGAAATCTTTTGAATCCAATCTTTAGAAAACAATTCATTTGATTGACTATAATTTCCTTTCGATTTATTTAAATTTATTTTGAATGCATACTCATCTTCGATATTTTTAAATTCGAAGCCTATTTTACGATTTTCTTCATCCACATAATAGGTCACAAATGAATTTTTTTCCAGTTCTGCAATTTTAGAGAAAACACTATTATATGAGAACCTATTATTATTAATTGATATTACAGGTTCAGCAGATGAAAAATAGGATTTTTTAATTTTTGTCCATGCCATATATTATAAATTTAATTGCATAATCTAAGTTCTTATTATGCAAAACGTTCGGTGTGAATTTTGTAGTGGATTATCGCACATCAACAACCTAAATAGATTGTAAATCAAAACTTATCTTTGCTCCTAACGCCGATGCAATTTTATTAATGGTTGCCAGGGTGAGATTAAATTTGCCATTTTCAATCTTTGATATTTGCCCCTTTTCCATACCTGTTTTCTCCGCTAGCTGGGATTGGGTAAGGTGCCTCTTTTTGCGTAACTCTTTAAATTGATATGCCAGTATCTCAGCTTTTAGCTCATTTTCAAATTCGGTGCGTTTGGGCGTTCCCTGTTTGCCTATAAAACGGTTCAATACTTCTTCGTGCGACACAGTTTTCATTGCTATTGTATTCTGCCCGGAACTCCCAAATACTACTATTCTTAAGTTTTTTGAATATCCGAGTGTCATTTATTGCTTGCGATTTTGAAATGTTATAAATCAATTTATCTGCTGCCTTTGTTTCAATACTCTCTAAAAATTCGATTGTTCCTGACAAATATTTAATTTCAAATCGTTTCACTGTACAAAGGTATTAAATGTTGCAATATATTACAACATTATGAATTATTATAATGGGATTCTTTAGTTTAGACCAAAACCAGATACCCGAACGCTTAATTATTTTGTATTCCGTTTTAACCGCATCCTGAAGCTTTCCTCAAACCCGGAGGGTTTGCATATTTATAGCATGGTTATCAATGTTACCAAATGTCCGACCCCGGCCGGGGTCGAATTGTCAACCCCCAACGTGTTTTCTATAAATATATGATGCCTCCGGCATCGGTATTGCAGCTGCCCCGATACCAACATGTCCCGGCAGTACATTCAAAAGATCGCTTCTCCCCTCTGGGGCTCGCGAATATTTGCACTCAATAAATTTCATTATTCTGTTATCATTGGAAAAACTCTGCTACACAAATAAATTTGCAAGGAGGGTAAATGCCAAACCACAAACGGCAATGATCGTTTCGTTTCCATTATTGTCCACGATTGCAGGGTTTGTTTTTCATTCATTCCGAAGTATTTACCAACCAGCCAGAATCCGCTATCGTTGACATGCGAAAGCAGTGTTGCCCCTGATGCAATTGCCAGCACGATCAATGCCCGCTGAGGGTCGTTTAAATTAAATTCTCCCAGTACAGGAGTGATGATACCAGCGGCCGTGATCATGGCAACCGTAGCCGACCCCTGGGTTACGCGCACAATTGCCGCAAGTATCCATGCCAGTAAAATTGGAGACATCGCAGACTCCGCAATTGACTCTGCCATTATTTTTCCGATACCTGAATCAACAAGTACCTGCTTTAAGACACCCCCTGCCCCGGTAATTAAAATAATGATCCCTGCCGGCCCCAGGGCTTTTGTACTCAGGTCAAGGATACTCTGTTTTGACATCCCCCGCCTGATGCATAAAAAGTAGATGGCAATAAGGGTAGCAATGATTAATGCCGAAAACGGGTGCCCTATGAATTCTATACTATCTGTAAACCCTGTTTTTGCTAAAACCCCTTTTTCAACCAAAACAGATGACAGTGTATTCAATAGAATCAAAAGTAATGGGATTGCAATAATGACAGCAATTAACCCAAAAGAAGGAGGTTCCACTTCCGGGCTTTTCCCTGATTCCTTAAAGGAACTCACCATTTCAGCAGGCGGTTGGATATCTATCTTTTGGGAGATATATTTCCCCCATAACGGGCCGGCGATGACTGCTGTGGGAAATCCCAGGATAATCCCAAAAAAGATAACCCACCCAAGTTGGGCGCCAATAATGTCTGCTACAGCAACAGGCCCCGGGGTTGGAGGGATAAAACTGTGCGTTACCGCCAGCCCTGCCAGCAATGGGATACCGTAATAAAGCAACGACCTTTTTGTGTCTCTGGACAAGGCATAAATAATAGGGACTAAAATTATAAACCCAACATCAAGGAATACAGGGATAGCTACAATAAACCCGGTAACAACCATTGCCCATGAGGCTTTATCTTTCCCAAATTTCTTCACCAGCGAATGCCCCAGCGACTCTGCCCCTCCCGAACTTTCCAGCATTTGCCCAAAAATGGCACCTAAACCTACAACAGTAGCCACAAAGCCTAACGTGCTACCCATACCATCCTGTATGCTTTGCATAATAGCGTTTAGTGGCATACCCGCTAAAATTCCTACATAGATTGAGATGATTAAAAGAGAAATAAATGCGTTGATCTTAAGTTTTAATACCATTAAAAGCAGAAGTACTACTGCTGATATCACCAAAAACAGGATAAATGGAGTTGACATTTTATCGGATTTAGTTTAGCAATTTACAAGTTAGTTTAAATCATCCTTCCATCCATATCTTTTCTTTCTTTTTCAGGAAGGAGCGGGAATTTAATTGGGCAGTTGTCGCGTGTTGAGCGGTAAATAGCTGTAATAAGTTCTACTGTTCTCCTGCCTTCTCCCCCTGTTACCAATGGTTCTTTGTTGTTGTCAAGCGCATCCAGGAAATCCTCAATTTGCCTTTCCATATAATAAACTATCGGGTCGACAGAATGAAAGAATTTTGAATCTTCCTCATTCCATTGTTTCAACATATTCTCTTCACCGGGGATTGTCCATAAATCATTTACCGGAGGATCCAGGATTTCCGACATCCCTGCAATGAACATGGCCCCGCCATCGGCCTGGACACCAACTGAAGCTCCGTTTTTCCCGTGAACATGTACTTTCCCGTAAATACCCGGTTTGGTAGAATTGCTGACAATGATATTCCCAATACCTCCATTTTTGAATTTTACAATAGCCAGTGCAGTATCTTCTACTTCAATATACGGGTGGTTCAGGTTTCTCCATACCCCGTATACTTCATCTATTTCGCCCATGAACCAGAGTAGGATATCAAGCTGGTGTGGCGCCTGGTTGACCAGCACTCCTCCTCCTTCCATTTCCCAGGTACCTCTCCATTCGTCAGCATCATAATAAGCCTTGTCGCGCCAACCCAACATATTTATGGTGCCAAAAACAGGTTCGCCAATTTTACCCGCATCAATGGCTGTTTTCACCCTTTTTACCGGTTCGTACCAGCGGCGCTGGCTGACCACCCCAAGTCTGACCCCCGCTTTTTTACAGGAGGCAATCATTTCGTCACAGTCATGGAGGGTAGAAGCTAATGGTTTTTCAACCAGTACATTTGCTCCGGCTTTTGCTGCTTCAACTGTTGGTTTTAAATGGAACGGATGAGGTGTACAGACAATAGCAAGCCCGATGTTATTTTCAGCCACCATCTGTGAAATGCCGGTATAAGCTTTCACATTGTAGTGGTTGGCAAAATCAACGGCTGTTTCGGATGTCCTGCTCCATACCCCTGCAAGCCGGGCATTTGGCAAATTCTGAATGGCTTTTGCGTGAAGGTGGGCAACTTTTCCGCAACCCAAAATCCCAATATTATAAATCCTGTTTTTCATAAATTGGCTTTTAACTTTTATGGTACAAGGATTACTTTTTTCAATCCGGGCTCTTTACTGTAGAGGCGATGGAACCATTCACTCCCTTCAGAAAGCGGGGCAACTGCCGAGATCATCTCATCAACACTAATTTTACCAGCCTCGATGAACTTTAAAACAGCATCGTATTCGCCACGGATGGCACAACTACCCACTACTTTAATTTCCCCGGACACCACGCTTTGAAGCGGGAACTCAATTTTAGGGGACAGATTACCCACAAGGACAACTTTACCCCCTTTCCTTACTAAATTAATGGCAGTGTTGACAGTAGGTGTAATTCCCACAGCTTCAAAAACCAGGTCTGCACCGCGGTTACCGGACAGTCTCTTTACAATTTCCCCCGGATTACTTTTTTCAGGATTTATAACTTCATCTGCGCCAAATTTTTTTGCCAGTTCCAGTTTATTTTCGTCCACATCAACTGCAATCACAGGCGATGTTCCCGAAAGGGCTAACAGCTGGACAATGAAAAGCCCTATCATGCCCGTCCCAACAACAACTGCGCTCTCTCCCAGTTGAAGATGCGACTGGTTGATGGCATGCATGGCTACAGCCACAGGTTCAACCATTGCAGCTTGTTCGAATGCCACTTTATCCGGTATCCTATACAAAATATGTTGCGGAATAGCCACATAGTCTGCAAAAGCCCCATGCCTGCAATATTCATTGGTAGAAACGCCCAGTACCTGCCTGTTTTCACTCAAATTATATAACCCTTTTAAGGTGAACCAGTCGTCTAATGAGTAAATAGTTGAATCAAACGTTACCCTGTCGCCAATATTCCAACCTGAAACATCGCTCCCACAACCGGCAATTTCTCCTGAGGCTTCGTGCCCCATGATAAGTGGAGGCTTTCGCCTGCCTGTGCTTCCATCCATGCCATGCACATCCGATCCGCAAATCCCACAGGCTTTAACTTTAACCAACACTTCATTTTTTGCGAAAACTGGCACCGGCATGTCTTTATAAACCAGTTTGTTGTATTCTTCTAATACCAGTGCTTTCATTTTTAGTATGATTTGCGTGACTAAAAGACTATTTAAATATAGAAATATGAATTAAGGAATTGTAGTATAGAGGATAAAAATTTGTAATTTGGCCAGGGCAATTATTAACATGGGAAAAATTATTGAAGCTATAAAAAAAGGTAAAATCCTGGTTTCCGATGGGGCCTGGGGTACATTCCTGCAAAAAAAAGGGCTACAACCCGGCGAATGCCCTGAATTATGGAATATTACCAAACCTGACGAAGTAATGGAGATTGCGCAAAGCTATATTGAAGCAGGGGCAGATATGATTGAGACCAACAGTTTCGGAGGTACTGTTTTCAAACTAAAAAATTACGGGCTGGAAGCAAGGGTATTTGAAATCAACAAAGCCGCTGCTGAGATCAGCAGGAAAGCTGCCGGAGATAAATTTGTGCTGGGGTCGGCCGGGCCAACCGGGAAAATACTAATGATGGGTGAAGTTACAAAAGAAGAATTATACGAAGCTTTTAAAGAACAATGTATAGCCCTTGAAGCCGGCGGTGCAGATGCCATTATGGTCGAAACCATGACCGACCTTGAAGAGGCTCGTCTGGCAGTCGGGGCAGCAAAAGAAAATACACATTGCGAAGTTTTTTGTACTATGACCTTCGAAAAAACGGCTGATGGCAAATTCATGTCAATGATGGGGGTTTCCCCAACTGAGATGGCCGGTGCCCTGGTTAATGCAGGGGCTGATTTACTGGGTGCTAATTGTGGCAATGGCATTGCCGATATGATTGGGATTGTGAAGGAGATCAGGCGGGTCAATCAGGAAATACCAATCCTGGTTCATGCAAATGCCGGAATGCCTGTTTTCGAAGATGGTAAAACAATCTTTCCTGAAACTCCGGATGAAATGGCTGCCAGGGTAACTGAGATTATTGATGCAGGGGCAAATATTATTGGCGGTTGCTGCGGTACAACCCCCGGGCACATCTGCAAAATACGGGAGGTAGCCGACTCAGGCTGTAAATAAGTGGAAAAAATTCCATTACATATTATTTCAGGTTTTTTGGGCAGTGGCAAAACCACTTTCCTAAAAAGGGTTATTGAGAAATACTCAGGGGAAATAAAAATCGGTATAATACAAAATGAGTTTGCCCCGGCAAATATTGACGGAGTCGAACTAAAACAAACGGGCAAAGATTTCCAACTGCTCGAAATCAACAACGGGTCGGTTTTTTGTGCCTGCCTGCTGGGTGATTTCACACGGCGGCTTGAAAAATTTATAGACGAAACCCAACCGGAAGTAATCATAATGGAAGCATCAGGGCTGTCAGACACCACTTCGATTTGCGAAATCCTATCGTCCGGGGCGGTTGCTGAAAAGATTTACCTGGCATCTAACTGGTGCATTGTCGATGCGCAAAACTTCAGAAAAACAGGGCTGATGAAGCAAAGGGCCATTCACCAGCTCCTTATGGCTGATATTATTGTTATCAATAAGATTGACCTGTCGCAAGCCGGAGTAGCAAAGATAAAGGAGGAGATAAAAAAGATGAACCCCTTTGCCAAAATCATGGAATCCATTTATTGTGATATTGATATTGAGTTAGGGCAAATCCCGGAGGCAAAATTTTATCTTGGGCAGGTTGAATCCATGGCTCGCCCCGATATAAATTCTATGGCGATTAAAAGCAGCCGGAAACTTTCGTATGAATCCCTGAAGGAGTTTTTAAATGAATGGGCTTCCAAAGCATACAGGATAAAAGGCTTTGTAAACCTCAAAACAGGGGAAACCACTGCTGTTCAATGTACATTTAACCAGGTAAGCCTGAAACCCATTCGTAAATCATTCCATCCAACCGAACTTATTGCAATATCAGAAAAGTTCACTCTTCGTGAATGGAACAAATCATTTAAAGAATATTCAAAATCTTAGAATTCTATTATAATCAGGATGAATCAGTTAAAAAATAAGAAAACCAGCCAGGTAATTGCTTTGGTTTCTATATATTCCCCAAAGAACAACACACCTTAATATCCTGTGGATCCGGGCGTTACACACAAAGCACAAAATGGAAACAATTTAAATTACTAATTTAAGCAAGCCTGGCTTGAAAGTAAAGTGACTTAAACATACTTTTGTATGTAAAATATTTAAATAGTAATCAAATAAATCAATCTTTATGAGCAATTTTTTATTTGCGTCAATTGGCAAAAAATTTATAATGAGCATCTCAGGTATATTCCTGTTTTTGTTTATTTCGGTGCATTTGACGGTAAACTTATTATTAATATTCGATGATAGCGGTGAATTATTTAACCTGGGTGCGCATTTTATGGCTACTAACCTGATTATCAAAATAGTAGAACCAATCCTCGGTTTAGGCTTTGTGGTGCATATCCTTTGGTCGTTGGTTTTATCGTACCAAAACTTTATGGCACGGCCCATAGGTTACCTTACAAAAAGCCGGAGTGTCTCCAGCACCTGGGCATCACGGAATATGTTGATACTGGGGTCACTCGTTTTAGTGTTTCTTGTGATACACATCATTAACTTTTTCTGGGATATAAAATTTAATCCGGGGAAATTAAATACGGTCTATATTAATGGAGGGGAAATTGAAGACACATACACACTGGTTGCATCTTTGTTCAAAGCCAGTGTTATTTATGATATTCTCTATATCATTGGGGGAATACTATTAGGCATACACCTTTCCCATGGCTTTTGGTCATCATTCCAAACCCTTGGTTTAAATAATAGGAACTGGATGAAACGCTTGCAACGGATTAGTTACATTTATGCTGTTATCATAGCAACAGGGTTTGCTATCATACCATTGTATTTTTTAATCAAATTTTAAACATTTAATTTGAAATAAACATGAGTATTCTTGAATCAAAAATACCGGAAGGGCCATTGGAAGAGAAATGGAGCAGGCATAAATCCAATATTAAGGTAGTAAGTCCGGCAAATAAACGGAAATTAGATATTATTGTAGTTGGCACCGGGCTTGGTGGGGCATCAGCAGCAGCGTCATTGGGCGAACTGGGGTACAATGTTAAAGCATTCTGTTATCAGGATAGCCCACGCCGGGCGCATTCAATTGCAGCACAAGGGGGTATTAATGCGGCGAAGAACTACCAGAACGACAATGATTCTGTTTTCCGCCTTTTTTACGATACCATAAAAGGTGGCGATTACCGTGCCCGTGAAGCAAATGTATACCGCCTGGCAGAAGTTTCGCCAAATATTATCGACCAGTGCGTGGCCCAGGGAGTACCGTTTGGGCGCGAATATGGCGGGACTCTGGCAAACCGCTCTTTCGGAGGCGTACTGGTTAGCCGGACATTCTATGCACGCGGGCAAACAGGGCAACAATTGTTAATAGGTGCTTACCAGGCGATGAACCGCCAGATCAGCAAAGGGAATGTGACAATGTACAGCCGCCACGAGATGTTGGATATTGTAAAAATAGATGGCAAGGCACGTGGAATCATCGCCCGTGACCTTGTGACCGGAGAAATAAAAAGGTTTGGGGCTCATGCTGTGGTTGTTGCAACAGGAGGTTACGGGAATGTATTTTTCCTTTCAACAAATGCCATGGGCAGCAATGGCTCGGCAGCATGGCAGTGTTACAAAAAAGGTGCTTTTATGTCGAACCCCTGCTTTGTACAGATACATCCCACCTGTATACCTGTCCATGGGACACAGCAATCTAAATTAACCCTGATGTCTGAATCGCTACGTAACGATGGGCGTGTTTGGGTGCCGAAGAAAAAAGAGGATGTAGAAAAATTACGGAAAGGGGAAATCAAAGCAAATGATATTCCTGACGAAGACCGTGATTTCTACCTGGAAAGAAGGTATCCATCGTATGGGAACCTTGTGCCACGCGATGTTGCTTCACGTGCAGCTAAAGAACGCTGCGATGCAGGGTTTGGCGTAAATGCCGAAGGGAAAGCAGTTTTCCTGGATTTTAAATATTCTATTGAACGTTTAGGAAAAGATGTAATTGAAGCCCGCTACGGCAACCTTTTCCAGATGTATGAAAAAATTACCGATGCCGACCCATATAAAGAGCCGATGATGATTTACCCGGCTATCCACTACACAATGGGCGGCACCTGGGTCGATTATAACCTGATGACAACAGTCCCGGGACTGTATTCCATCGGGGAAGCCAATTTTTCCGACCATGGAGCCAACCGTTTAGGGGCTTCTGCGCTGATGCAGGGGCTTGCTGACGGATACTTTATATTGCCTTACACCATTGGCGATTACCTGGCTGATGAAATTATGACGCCAAGAATCGATACCAGTTCATCAGAATTTGAAGAAGCGGAAAAAGCTGTAACCGGCAGGATTGAAAAACTGTTCAATATTAAAGGGTCGAAAACAGTTGACCATTTCCACAAAAAACTGGGGAATATTATGTGGGATTATGTAGGCATGTCGCGTAATGCAGAGGATTTGCAAAAGGCTGTCAAACAGATCAGGGAATTGAGGGAAGAGTTCTGGGCTGATGTAAGGATTCCCGGCGAACTGAATAATTTGAACCCTGAACTGGAAAAAGCAGGACGGGTGGCCGATTTCTTTGATATTGGTGAATTGATAGCACTTGATGCCCTGAACCGCAACGAGTCGTGTGGAGGGCATTTCAGGGAAGAATCTGCTACCGAAGAAGGAGAAGCAAAACGCGATGATGAAAACTTCACCTACGTTTCATGCTGGGAGTACAAAAAAGAGGGGCAGGACCCAGAATTGCACAAGGAAGAATTAGTATTTGAGAATGTTAAGTTAACTCAGAGAAGTTATAAATAGTGAGTGTTAAGTAAAAAGAACACAATAAATCATTTTTAAGATGCATAAATTTAAAGGGCTAAAAGTTAATTATCTAAGAAAATGAAAAATGGCTGACAAAATTTTAAAAAAGTTAAATATAAAAGTCTGGAGGCAAAATAGTGCTTCTGAAAAAGGGAGATTCGAGACCTACCCTATTGAAAATATTTCTACAGGGGCATCATTCCTCGAAATGATGGATATTTTGAACGAGGAACTGATTAATGAGGGTAAAGACCCGGTTGCATTTGACCACGACTGCCGGGAAGGTATTTGTGGCACTTGCAGCCTTTACATAAATGGCCGCCCCCACGGGCCTGATACTGAGGTTACCACCTGCCAGTTACACATGCGTAAATTTAAAGACGGGCAGACAATTACTATTGAACCCTGGCGGGCTGCAGCTTTCCCGGTAATTAAAGACCTGGTTGTAGAACGGAGTGCCTTCGACAAAATATTGCAGGCCGGTGGTTTTGTGTCTGTAAATACCGGTGGCGTCCCCGATGGGAATGCAATCCCGGTTAGTTACGATGATGCAGAAGAATCCATGGATGCAGCGGCTTGTATTGGGTGTGGCGCTTGCGTTGCGGCTTGTAAGAACTCATCGGCAATGCTGTTTGTTTCGGCAAAAGTATCGCACCTGGCAAAACTACCACAGGGTAAAGTTGAAGCCAAACGGCGTGCCCGCAGTATGATTGCTAAAATGGATGAACTTGGTTTCGGAGGATGTACCAACACCGGAGCCTGCGAAGTGGAATGCCCCAAAAGCATTTCAATAAGCAATATTGCCAGGTTGAACAGGGAATACCTGGTAGCAAGATTTAGCGAATAAAATCTCAGGATACGGTAAGCAGCCTTCTCGGAAACGAGAAGGCTGCTTTTTTATAAAAGAAGTTGTTTTAAAATTAAAAACGGGTCATTTCATAAAGTTATGGATTAAGAGACTGTCTAAGTTTTAGCATTAAAAAACCTCAAAACCTTCTCAAATTATAGGTTTCCTATAAACTTATCCACAGCCCCCTGTGGATATTCAATTTAAAAAGAGGCTGTTTTTTGTTTGTTTCCTTTGTAAATTAGTCGGAACAAGCAAAACCAAAATACAAAATGCCGTACAGAAGATTACCAACCACCGACCAGGCCCGAAAACGGGCACTTTCAACTGCAATTGAACTGGGGGATAAA
>JAADGO010000242.1 GCA_013152355.1 Chlorobiota bacterium | reverse complement strand
GAATTCACCCCCTCCTGGATACGGGCTCCCCCTGAATCGTTAATGCCAATCAACGGAACCCTCATTTTCAGGGCATGGTCCATTATTTTGGTAATTTTCCGTGCATGGGCCAATCCAAGCGAACCCCCGGCAACGGTAAAGTCCTGGGCAAAAATACACACAGGCTTTTGGAAAATAGTACCTGTCCCAATAATTACCCCATCGCCATGAAGCACTTTTTGCTCCATACCAAAATCTTTTGCACTATGTTCAACAAACAGGTCGTATTCGTGAAATGATTTTTCATCAAGAATAGCCAAAACCCTCTCACGAGCGGTAAGCTTACCCATTTTTGCCTGTTTCTCAATGGCTTTATCGCCACCTCCTTTTTGTACTTCCTTTTTCCTCTTTCGGAGGTCAAGTATGTTGTTTCTCAATGACATATAGATAAGTTTTAATTATCCCACCCTAATAAACAGGGTTTTATTTTAAAATATGAATTCAACTTAACGGGGCTAAATTATAATTTTTTTATACGCAAACATGTTTTATAAAACATTTTGTCTTCTACCGTTAAATTTTTGCAACCTGTTGTTTTTGAACAATTTTATCCCGTGTTTGAAAATTTATTTACCGTGCAGCCCAGCGATAGACAAAAAATGCGATCGCCCCATAAACCAGGTTTGGCAGCCATACTGCAATAAGCGGAGGAGTATTCCCACTAATGGCAAAAACTGTCGATATTTGTGCAAATAGTATATAAGAGAAACTGAATAATAAGCCCAGTCCCAGGTGCAACCCCAACCCACCTTTTACCTTACGGGAAGCTAAGCCCGCGCCTATTAATGTTAAAATAAACGTAGAAAAAGGGCCGCTAAGCCTTTTGTGTTTCTCAATCACATATTCAACGGCATTCACACCCCTCATTTTCATACTTTTAATCTCTTTCTTAATTTCGGGCGTAGTCATGGTTTCTGTTTCATGCTTAATTTTCCGGTATTCTTCGGGCCGCATATTTAACGTAGTATCCATCCGGTAACCCTTTACAATCACCTCTTCACCATCGCGGTAAAACCTTTTCCAGTATTGATTTAGCACCCACTTCCCGGTTTCATCGTCCCAACGGATATTCCTTGCCGAGAGTTTTTCCACAAGCTGCTTATCCTCAAATTTTTCCAGGGTGAATTCATAACCAACATTATTGCTACTGAAACTTTGCATATAAATATATACCCCCGGCTCTATTTGCCGGTGGATAATCCTTTCCGACCGTACGGTGTTATTCTCAATATAATTTAACCTAAAGTCGATCCTTTTCTTATTGCCCGGAGGTATAATATAATTCCCCAGGATAAAAGAGAAAAGAGCAATTACAAATGCCGAGAAGAAGTAAGGGCGCAAAAACCTCCTGAAAGATACCCCGCTGCTAAGGATGGCAATAATCTCAGTATTATATGCCATTTTCGAGGTGAAATAAATAACGGCAATAAAGGTAAAGAGCCCACTGAACAAGTTGGCAAAATAGGGTATGAAATTAAAATAATGGTCAAAAATAATTGCTTTTACCGGGATGTTCTTCGAAAGGAACTCATCAAGGTTCTCAGCCAGGTCGAATACAACAACAATGCTAATAATTAGTACAATGGCGTATACAAAAGTCCCTAAAAACTTTTTAATGATGTAAATGTCTATGGTTTTAAAAAACCTCATTTTAAAGCCGCTGATTTAATTTCCGTACCATTTCTTCTTTCCAGGTGTTGAAACTGCCATTCAAAATATTTTCCCTGGCAGTGTTTACCAGCCAAAGGTAAAAAGCCAGGTTGTGTTGGCTGGCTATTTGGGCGCCCAGCATTTCGTTTGATATCACAAGGTGGCGCAAATAGGCCTTTGAATATTCCCTGTCGACAAACGAAATGCCGTTTTTATCTATCTCAGAATGGTCGTTTTGCCATTTTTTATTCCTGATATTAATAATGCCCTCGCTGGTAAACAGCATCCCGTTTCGCCCGTTCCGGGTGGGCATTACGCAGTCGAACATATCAACCCCCCTGTCAATCGCTTCCAGGATATTTACAGGTGTCCCCACCCCCATTAAATAACGTGGTTTATCCTCAGGCAACACGGCGTTAACTACCTCTACCATTTCATACATCAGGTGTTCGGGTTCTCCGACCGAAAGCCCTCCGATAGCATACCCATCGGCATCAAATGATTTTACATGGTTGGCAGCCTGTTCCCTTAAAGCGGGGTAGGTACTTCCCTGTACAATCGGGAACAACGACTGCGGATACCCGTATTTCCCTTCGGTAGCATTGAATTGGCCGAAACACCGGCCCAACCATCGTTGTGTAAGTTCAAGCGACTTCTTTGCGTAGTCAAAATCTGCATCGCCCGGCGTACACTCATCAAAAGCCATAATAATATCGGCTCCTACCGACCGTTGAATGTCAATTACTTTTTCGGGCGTAAAAAGGTGGTATGAACCATCGATATGCGATTGGAAACGAACCCCCTCGTCAGTTAACTTACGTATATCGCCCAACGAAAAAACCTGAAACCCACCACTGTCGGTCAATATTGGCAGGCCCCATCCATTAAATTTATGCAACCCCCCGGCTTCTTCTATCACATCAACCCCCGGGCGGAGGTACAGGTGGTAAGTATTGCCCAGGATAATCTGAGCCTGAACATCCTCCCTGAGTAACCTGGTATGAATACCTTTTACCGAACCGGCTGTACCAACCGGCATAAATATAGGAGTATGTATTTGCCCATGGCTGGTATTTAATGTCCCTGCCCTGGCTTTTGACCCCGAGGATGTTGCGATCAGTTCAAACTTCATTGTCAATTTTTGTGGTTTCAAATATAGGTATTAAACTTCAATTTTATCCAAAACATCTTTTTGCCCACGTGTTAATAATATTAAAAAATGACACTCATATTATGGTTAATCCTTTTACATTTGTACATAAATTAATTACCCATGCTGCAAAACTTTCCTGATCTCCTGAGTGAGCTTAAATACCGGGAAGTAATTCTGTTAAGTATTTTTGCTACAATATGGCTCCTTCGGTTGAGCTTCGACCTGTTTTTGTTTGTACAGGTTATTTTAGCGAAAAAGAAAAATATTGAGAAAAAAACCGCCCTCCCGTTTTCAATTATTATTGCCATAAGGAATGAAGAAGACAACCTCCGGGAGAAATTGCCTCTGTTATTGAATACCGAATACCCCGATTTCGAGGTGGTCGTTGTAGATGATTTTTCGCAGGACAACTCATTAACCACACTGGGCCTTCTGAAAAAGAAATATAAGAACCTCCGGATCAGCTCTCTTAATCAGGAAACAAGGTATTCATCGAAGATGGCACGGAATATTGGCATAAAAGCAGCTCAAAAGGATTGGATACTAACAATGGAGCCATCGTTTGAAAAACCTGCCGATTCATGGCTGGAATCTTTCAGCAATAGCATCTGTGACGAAAGCAACCTGGTAATCGGATACTCAAATATTGTAAAGCAAAAAGGATTATTCAACCTCCTGTTCAGGATAGAGTTGTTCTTACAACAACTGAATAGCTTTGCATATATTAAAATGGGGATGGGCTATGTTTTAAAGGAAGATAATATAGCATTAAAAAAACAAAAATATTTTGATGTTGGCGGTTTCGCAGGAGAGATGAATGAAGATTACGCAAACATGGAATTATTGATAAATAAATTCCTGAAAAAAAGATCCACATCCTTTGCTTTTACTCCTGAAGCGAATATCAGGAATGTACAAGCCATAAAAGGGAGGGATTACAAAGAGTTATTGATAAAATCGTGGCGGATAAAGCGTAAACTTAAATTATGGAAGAGGTTAATACTGATATTTGATGATTCCTTGCGCATACTGTTTTTGCCTGTTGTCGTAAGCATGTTTATTGTATTGCCCGAATTAATAATAGCAATAAGCCTATTGGTAGCGTTAAGGCTAATTGTTCACATCCTTATTGTTGCCAATGCTTTAATTCGTTTGGATGAACAAAAAATATTTATATCTTCGTTAATATATGAAATATTCACCCCTTATATAAAAATGGGCCTAAAATGGTTTAATCATCGTTCACCATAATCAATGTAGATGGAAAAAACAGATAACAATTTATCGTTTAAAGCACAGCAGGACTATACCCTTGTCCAGGCTGCATTGAATGGTGATGAAAAAGCTTTTGCCCGCCTTTTAAATCGTTACAAGGATGCTATATTCTTTATGTTACTAAAGATGGTCAATAATAAAAACGATGCCGAAGACCTTACCCTTGAGGCCTTTGGGAAAGCTTTTAACAACCTGCATCAATATTCGCCGAGTTATGCTTTTAGTACCTGGCTCTTTAAAATCGCATCCAACAATTGTATCGACTTCCTGCGGAAAAAGAGGGGGGTGCATGTTTCCATTGAAAACAGCCAGGCAAGCAATAATGGTGAACAGCCAATTAAAATAAAGTCGAAAGAGCCCAACCCTGAAGAGAAATTAATCCGCATACAAAAAGCCATTTTACTACGGAAAGTTGTACGCCGATTAAAGCCCCGTTACCAGGTACTTGTCGAATTGCGCTATTTCAGGGAATTTTCGTACGAGGAAATTGCCAAAGAGCTTAATTTACCTTTAGGGACTGTAAAAGCACAACTTTTCAGGGCAAGGGAAATGCTTTTTAAAATAATTGATGTTACAGAGATGAGCGATAAATAATACAGTTTGATGGATATTATTTTAAAGTACTTTCAGTATTTGAATGCTGAACAGAAAGAGAGGTTTGCAAAGCTTGAAGATTTATATACCGAATGGAATACTAAAATCAATGTAATTTCCCGTAAAGATATTTCAGGATTGTACGAACGCCATGTATTACATTCGCTGTCGATAGCAAAAGTCGTTTCATTTAAACCCGGGACATCGATCCTTGATGCCGGTACAGGAGGAGGCTTCCCCGGCATACCTCTGGCCATCCTCTTCCCGGCAGTCCAGTTTCATTTGGTTGATTCTATTGGGAAGAAGATTAAAGTTGTTAATGAAGTTGCCCTTTCCCTGGGGTTGAAAAATGTCGTTGGTGAAAAAATCCGTTTAGAAGAGATTCAAAGTAATTATGATTTTGTAGTCAGCAGGGCGGTAGCGTCATTCCCTAAGTTTGCCTCCTGGGTAAAAGGCAAAATAAAGCACCGGCAACAAAATGAGTTGGCAAATGGTATCCTATACCTTAAAGGGGGTAAATTTGAGGAAGAGCTTAAGCCTTTTGGGAAAAAGGTTACAGTGTATCCCCTTGGTAGTTTTTTCTCAGAAGAGTTTTTTGAGACAAAAAAGTTGATTCACCTTCCACTTCCCTGATTCAAAGAAGAATATACCAAAATACCCCCTCAGTAATTTGAATTGCCCCTACAGGCTCAACCGTCCTTTAAATCTTAAGAAAGCCGGGCTACAGGTACTCGTCACCAAATGATACGCCCATTTTGCGTGCTTTCGAAATGAGAGGGAAGCCGGGGTCGACCAGCCGGAGTTTTCCTCCCACCTCTTCCAAAGGCACTGCGGAGAGCCTGTTGTCTTTCAATGCTACCATCATCCCGAAGCGCCCTTCGGCAATACATTGTGCAGCAAAAGCACCGTACCGGGTTGCCAGTATCCTATCGTTAGGTGTCGGGCTGCCTCCCCGCTGAATATACCCAAGTACCGTTTCGCGTGTTTCAATTTCAGTATATGTATGTATTGCCTCGGCAATATGAGTCCCTGCCGTCATATTTTTCGGATGCTTAATTCCTTCGGCAACCACAACAATAGAATATGGCTTGTTCTCCTCGTACCGATGCTCTATTTTCTTACAAACCGAACGTATGTTGTATTCCAGCTCAGGGATTAAAATTATGTCGCCCCCGGCAGCCATCCCTGCATAGAGGGCCAGCCAACCGGCATGGTGCCCCATCAACTCTATGATCATTACCCGCTGGTGCGAGTTTGCAGTAGTATGGAGGCGGTCGATTGCTTCAACAGCAATTTGAACAGCCGAATCGAAGCCGAATGTAACATCTGTCCCCCATACATCGTTATCAATAGTTTTAGGGATACCAATAACGTTCAGCCCTTCCCGCGAAAGCATATTGGCTGTTTTCATCGTCCCGTTCCCACCAATACAAATAATCGCGTCAAGCCCTAAATTTTTATAGTTTTCTTTAATCAGCTCAGGTTTTTCCTTTGAGTTGTTACCATTTTTATCAATTTTAAACGGCTTTTCGCGTGAAGTACCCAGGATGGTGCCGCCTAAAGTAAGGATCCCCGATAATTGTGATTCCTTTAATTCGATATATTCATTGTTTACCAACCCCAGGAATCCGGCACGGAAGCCTATCACTTCCATCCCGTATTCAACAATAGCAGTTTTCCCAACGCCCCTGATTGCAGCATTCAGTCCCGGGCAGTCGCCTCCTGCTGTTAATATCCCAATTCGTTTTGCCCTCTTTGGTAATTTCATTATTCCTGATATTTAATAACTGTTTAAATCCTATCCTTCGATTTTAATAAATCCCGAAATTACAAAAAACAAATTTTAAATTTAAGATAATAACAGCATAACTAGAATAGAGTCTGCTGATTTTTTTATAATTTTGTTCACACAGTAAAACAATTTTGTAACTTATTACCAACACCTTTTACACTATGAAAAATTTATTCTTAATCCTATTAAGTAGTGTTTTTTTAGTTGCTGTTTCATGCCAGGGAGGCAAGAAAAAAGCACAGGAAAAAACAGTGAAAGAAGAAACAAAGTCTGAAAAAGTAGTTGCTCCAAACACATTGAGTGAGCAGGAACAAGCTGAAGGCTGGAAATTACTTTTCGATGGCAAAACAAGTGAAGGCTGGCGAGGGGTAAATAAAGACCATTTCCCTACAGGATGGGAAATTGTTGATGGAACCCTTCATTGTAAAGGATCTGGAAAAGGAGAAGCCGGGTCTCAGGATGGTGGCGATATCCTTTATGACAAAGATTTCACAAACTTTCAGCTTAAACTTGACTGGAAAATTTCCGAAGGAGGGAATTCCGGTATCTTTTATTTAGGGAGAGAAGTTAAAGGATGGCCAATCTGGAAAACAGCTCCTGAGATGCAGATACTTGATAATGAAAGGCACCCTGATGCAATGCTCGGTAAAGACGGCAACCGCAAGGCAGGCTCGTTGTACGACCTTATCCCGGCAAAACCTCAAAATGCCAAACCAGCAGGCGAATGGAACAGTATTGAAATTATTGTTTATAAGGGCACTGTTGTACACAAACAAAATGGAGAAACAGTAGTTGAGTACCACTTATGGACTGACGACTGGAATAAGCTTGTAGCCGGCTCAAAATTCCCGGCACTTAACCCCGACTGGGCAAATGTTGCCAAATCGGGTGTAATTGCTTTGCAAGACCATGGCGATGATGTATGGTTCAAGAATATTAAGATTAAAGAACTATAAAATTTCTCGATTCTTAAGAAAAAGGGTACTTTTAAAGTACCCTTTTTTTTGCATCTCATAAAGTTGTGGGCTAAGCATAAATTTTAGCTAATTTGAATAAGAAAAGGGAAAATCTAAAATAAAGAATAAGGAATGTAAAATCAGGAAGTACTAAGACTTGGGTGTTCCACACCTACGGCAGGCAGGCTTATTGGGTGTTTATCTTTTTGAAGAGTCCTTTCCCCACAACTTTCCTATATGATCCCCATTTCCATGCTTCCCTGGTGCTTCACAACCTTGGCTCAGGGAAATATGCCGAAGCGTTTAATATTCCCTGCGAGTCCTCCATTTCCATTAATTCAGGAAGGGTAACATCAGGGTTCCTTTCCATGAATTGCCGTACTATTTGCCAGCCAATCCAGACTCCTGCTTTTCCGGGTGATTCAATCGGGAAGCCGTTGGTATAGGGTGCATCGCCTATAAACCGTTTTATATCCATCCTCCCCGATATATATAATTTCTTTTTCTCCACCATGAAATCCCACATCTGCGCTTCATTATCCTTACACCATTCGAGTTGCTTCTTCGTGTACCCAATCTTTACTGAATCATGGGTATCCGGTAGCATCGCATCCAAAAAATACATTAGCTTGCCTTCATGGATCATGTAGTCAAGCAAATGCGTTTCTTCCCCTTTCTTCTCAAATTCGGTAGCTCCCCAGGCATACATAGCATCAGCAGCTATCTTTCCTTTATACATTTTCTGTTGTTTGTATTGTGGCAAACCCAGCCGTGAATAGTACGGGCAATCAGGGCCTAAGTAGTTATCCAGGCTTAAACCGATAATATCTTTGGCAACTACAACAGATTGGTTAAACCCTGAAATGCAGGTATAGATGGACGGTATATCTTTTCCCGGGAAGTAATATTTATAATGCCTGAAAGCATCGTCCAGGCTTTTTTCCGTTTTTGAAAAATCTGCGAATTCGTTGTCAACCATTTTTTTGACATTCAGGATCATCGTATCCGTTATAAATTTTTTAGCCAACTCATAATATCCGGGGGTATTGGCCCCTCCTATTGAAATCATTTTGTACGTAAAAATATCAAAAAACTCTCCATACTCATTCTTTAGCCCTGCCAGCCCGGTTTTAAGATCCATTGTATCAAGCTCAAAAAGGCTTTTATCCAACCTCTTAATCTCAAGGCCGGTATTTATATTCGAAACATCAACATTGAGTCTATTTCTATTGCAGGAATAGAATATGGCAAGCACAAAAAACACAAATGCAATATTTTTCATGTATTTCATTTTTGTCTATTTTATTTTCATTGAACCTGAAAACAACTTCATTACGTAAGTCTATATAATTTATTGCTAAATTGGGCTAAAAATTAGAGATTTGCACAAGAATTTTTTTTTAAGATAAAATAATGAAAATTGCATTAGCACAATTAAATTACCACATCGGTAACTTTGAAGATAATTCGGAGAAAATTATCAGGCATTTGTCCCTTGCAAAATCAAAAGGAGCCGATTTGGTTGTATTTTCCGAACTTTCGGTTACAGGCTACTACCCGCATGATTTGCTTGAGCGTAAAGAGTTTATTGCCAGGGCCGAACAGGCTGTCAATAAAATTGCTAAAGAATGTTCTGGGATTGCCGCTATCATTGGTGCCCCTGTTATCAATCAAAGTGAGAGGGGGAAAAAACTATTTAATTCGGCTCTTTTTTTGGCTGACGGGAAGGTACAAAGCACCCATCATAAATCGTTGTTGCCCACCTACGATGTTTTCGATGAATACCGGCACTTCGAACCCAACAAAGAATTCCGTGTAATAAGTTACAACGGGGTGCGGCTGGCAATCACCGTGTGCGAAGACCTTTGGGATGAACAACCCACAAAAAATGAATTTGGCAGGGATAAACTCTACCAGAATTCTCCACTGGAAGAGCTAAGTAAACAAAACCCCGATATAGTTATCAATATTTCAGCATCGCCATTTTCATACAACCAGGAGAACTGGCGAAAAAACATACTGGTAAAAAAGGCACAGGCTTACAACTTGCCTATTGTTTATGTGAACCAGGTAGGAGCGCAAACGGAGTTGATTTTTGACGGCGGCTCGGTATACATCAACGGGAAAGGAGAAATAATTAAAGAATTGGCATATTTCACAGAGGACTTCATGATTATTGATGCAGGCAATCCGGGAAGTATTAGTATCCAGCCCAAAACAGGGTACATCGAAAAAATCCACGATGCCCTGGTGTTGGGAATCCATGATTATTTTGCAAAGATGGACTTTAAAAGTGCCACACTCGGCTTATCCGGAGGGATTGACTCTGCTGTCACCCTTGTTTTGGCAGCCCGGGCACTTGGCCCTGAGAATATAAGGGTACTGTTAATGCCTTCAAAATTTTCATCTGCACATAGCGTTAACGATGCCCGTGAATTGGCAGAGAACTTAGGGGTAAGGTATGATATTGTAAATATACAGGATGTTGTGGACCAGTTTAATAAAGGGCTGTCCCCAATTTTCGAAGGGCTGCCGCATGACGTTACCGAAGAAAATATACAGGCCCGTGCACGGGGGGTTTATGTGATGGCCCTCTCCAATAAATTTGAAAGTATCCTTTTAAATACTACCAATAAAAGCGAATGTGCTGTTGGATACGGTACTCTTTACGGAGATATGAACGGCGGGCTGGCTGTGTTGGCCGATGTATATAAAACAGATGTTTTCAAGATGTCGCGGTTTATGAATAAAGACGGCGAAATAATCCCTGAGAACACCATTATAAAGCCTCCTTCAGCAGAACTAAAGCCCGGGCAAAAAGATACCGATTCGCTGCCTGAATACGATGACCTGGACCAGATACTGTTTAAATATATCGAACTAAACCAAACTCCTGATGAGATTATCAGGGATGGGTTTCAGGAACAGGTTGTCAATAAAGTTATACGAATGGTGAATATAAATGAGTATAAAAGATTCCAGGCCCCACCCGTTTTGCGCATAAGCTCAAAAGCATTTGGCTTTGGAAGAAAAATGCCGCTTGTAGCCAAATATTGACAGACTGATATTCCCCTATCAAGGGGCTAAGGAAGAAAAACCGAGTTTCCCCGGGTACTCGGGGCTGAAAATCAATCTGTCACTCTCTAAAATCCACTTTAACTTTAAACAACCTCATAAAATAAAACATTTTTGATTAACTTTGATGCTGTAAAACATATCAAATAAGTGAAGTATGTTGAATTCAGAATTTGGGGTAAATGATATTGTTGACAATCCTAAATCGATATTTAATCTGTTAACTCCAGAAGAAAAGGAAGAGCTGCAAGATCATATTTCATTGGATAATTTCAAGAAAAATGAGTTTGTGTTTAAAGAAGGCGATAAGCCATTGGGGTTTTTAATGCTTATTACCGGCAAAGTAAAAATTTTTAAAGAGGGTGTCGGAGGGCGAGAACAAATAATCAGGATGGCAAAACCTTTGGGGATTATCGGCTACCGGGCTTTATTTGCTGACGAAAACCACATTGCATCGGCCGTTACTCTTGAGGAATCAATGATTTGTACGATTGACACTGGATTTATCTTTTCACAGGCTTTAAAAAACCCCGCCTTTTCCTATAAAATGATTTGTATACTGTCGAAAGAGCTTGGATTCTCAAATTCGAGGACCGTAACCCTCACTCAAAAACATATTAGAGGGCGGCTGGCAGAATCATTAATTTTGTTAAAAGACAAGTATGGCTTTGAGGCTGACGGGACGACCCTTAAGGCTTTCCTTTCGCGCGAGGATATTGCCAATCTTTCAAACATGACTACATCAAATGCTATCCGTACGTTGTCAACATTTGCCAGCGAGAAAGTCATTGCTATTGATGGGCGGAAAATAAAGATACTGGATACTCCGCGGCTTGAAAGGATTAGTAAACTCGGCTAGTGTCAAGTTAAGTATGAAGTTGTGGGTAAGCCGTAGTTATTTTTTGTTTTTCCAAAATAAGAAAAAGTAACTTCAATATAAAACGTGGTATTATTTATAATTCAGGTTTGCAGGCAAAAACTTTTCAATAAATTCTACACTCTCCCCTCTGCGTTTGGCATAGTCTTCCACCTGGCTTTTCGAAATTTTCCCTATGCTGAAATACCTTGAACCGGGGTGGGCAAAATATTCGCCACTCACTGAAGCATTAGGGTACATTGCGAAATGCTCGGTTAAAGTAATCCCCGCATCTTCTGCTTTCAGTAGTTTGAACAGGTTTTGTTTTTCCGAATGCTCGGGGCAGGCCGGGTAGCCCAGAGCCGGGCGGATACCCTGGTATTTTACTTTTAAAATCTCGTCCTTCGTTAGTTCCTCATTTGGCACATAGCCCCAATAATTTTTCCTTACCTGTAAATGCAACAACTCGGCAAATGCTTCACTAAGCCTGTCGGCCAGAGCTTCCAGCATAATGGCATTATAATCATTATTATCTGCCCTGAACCTATCCTTCCATTTCTCAATCCCTATCCCCGCAGTAGTAGCAAAACCTCCACAATAGTCGGTAATCCCCGACTCAAGAGGAGCTACAAAATCGGACAGGCAGAAGTTTGCAACTCCTTCTTTCTTCTTCTCCTGTTGGCGCAGGTGGTAGAACCGGCCTGCTTCTTTTGATTTGCTCTCATCTTCGTATAAAACAATATCGTCACCATCGGCATTGGCTGCCCATATACCAAACACCCCGTTTGCCTGGAGCATTTTTTTTTCAATTATTTCATCGAGGAACTGGTTGCCCTCTGCATACAACTTCCGGGCAGCCTCACCCTGTTTTTCATCATCCAGGATTTGCGGGAAATGGCCTTTTAACCCCCAGGCCAGGAAAAAGAAGGTCCAGTCGATATACTCCCTTAATTCTTCCAATGGGTAATCAATAAGATACCTGACACCCAGGAATCTGGGTTTGTAAATCGGGGTATTTAACCAGTCAATAGGGAATTTGTTCTTCCGTGCTGCTTCCAGTGAAATATACTCTTTTGGCTTCCTTTTCCCCTGAAACTCCCTGATTTCATCATAATCCTTTTTAATCCCTTCAATAAATTCCTTATTCCCGGCAATAAGATTCGACACTACATTAACAGCCAGCGATGCATCTTTTACATAGATAACAGGGTTGCTGTATTCAGGTTCTATCTTAACCGCCGTATGAATCTTAGAAGTTGTCGCACCTCCTATCATAAGAGGTAATCGGAGGTTGCGCCTTTCCATTTCTTTTGCTACGTCCACCATAATCTCAAGCGATGGGGTAATCAATCCGCTTAACCCGATTATATCAACATTTTCTTTTATGGCCGTTTCCAGTATTTTTTCGGTAGAAACCATCACCCCCAGGTCAGTGATCTCATAATTATTACAGCCCAATACCACGCCAACAATATTTTTCCCAATATCGTGGACATCGCCTTTAACTGTAGCAAGCAATACTTTTTTTCGATGCTCAACAGAGTTATTTTTCTTTTTATCAGCCTCAATGTAAGGCAACAGGTGGGCAACAGCTTTTTTCATCACCCTTGCCGATTTTATAACCTGTGGTAAAAACATCTTGCCGGAGCCAAACAGTTTGCCAACCATATTCATCCCGTTCATCAGCGGCCCTTCTATGATATTCAGTGCAGGCTGGTATTTAAGGACAGCTTCAGCCATGTCTTCATCAACATATTCAGGATTACCTTTAACCAGTGAATACTCAATCCTTTGTTCCAGGGGGAGTTGCCGCCATTCGTCTTTCTTCTCTTCTTTTTTACCTTCCGATTTTACCTGCACTGCAAATTCAAGCAACCTTTCTGTTGCATCCGGTCGGCGGTTCAGCACCAGGTCTTCGGTTCTTTCAAGTAATTCTTTAGGTATCTCATCGTAAATCTGCAACATCCCGGGATTCACAATCCCCATATCCAAACCGGCTCTGATAGCGTGGAAAAGGAATACTGAGTGCATGGCTTCGCGCACTACATTATTCCCCCTGAATGAAAAAGAAACATTACTGATACCCCCACTGGTTTTGGCATACGGGAGGTTTTTTTTAATCCACCTGACTGATTCGATAAAATCGACTGCATAGTTGTTGTGTTCTTCTATCCCGGTGCCGATAGTCAGCACATTTGCATCAAAAATAATATCCTGGGGAGGGAATCCTACTTCCCGGGTAAGTATATTATATGCCCGCCGGCAAATTTCTTTCCTGCGTTCAAGGTTATCAGCCTGCCCTTTTTCGTCAAAAGCCATCACAATAACAGCAGCTCCGTACCTCCTTATTTGTTTTGCCCGGGCAATAAAATTTTGTTCTCCTTCTTTCAGGCTTATAGAGTTGACAATCGCTTTCCCCTGGAGGCATTTTAATCCGGCTTCAATCACCTCCCATTTCGAGGAGTCGACCATAACCGGTAACCGGGCAATATCCGGTTCTGCCATTAAAAGGTTCAAAAAGGTAACCATCTCTTTTTTCGCATCCAGCATGGCATCGTCCATGTTTACGTCAATTACCTGTGCCCCGTTTTCAACCTGGTTCCGGGCAATTGACAAAGCTTCTTCATATTTCCCCTCGCTGATGAGCCGGGCAAATTTCCTTGACCCGGCTACATTGCACCGCTCTCCGATGTTTACAAAATTGGCTTCAGGAGTAATCGTGACCGGCTCTAATCCGGCAAACCTGGTAAAATGGCTGCCCTTTTCTACTTTATGCGGCTTCGCCTGTTTTGCAAGCCTTGCAAATTCACGGATATGAGCCGGGGTCGTACCGCAGCATCCGCCAATAATATTCACAAAATTATTGTCGAGATAGTCTTTTATAAATCCCGACATTATTTCCGGCGTTTCATCATAACCCCCAAACTGATTAGGAAGGCCTGCATTCGGGTGGGCACTGACGAAAAACGGTGACTTCCGGGAAAGTTCTTTCACATAAGGGCGCAATTCTGTAGCACCCAGCGAACAGTTTAACCCTATGCTCAACAAATCTACATGGGAAACAGAGTTCAGGAAAGCTTCCAGTGTTTGCCCCGAAAGAGTACGCCCACTTGCATCGGCAATTGTTCCCGACACCATCAGCGGAAGTTTCAGGTTGCGTGCTTCCAGGGCTTCCTCAATGGCAAAAATAGCTGCTTTAGCGTTAAGGGTATCAAAAACAGTTTCTATTAGAAACATGTCGACACCCCCATCAAGCAACCCCTCTGCCTGCTCGCGGTAGGCATCTTTTACTTCATCAAATGAAACAGCCCGGTAACCGGGGTCGTTTACGTCTGGCGACAATGAAAGTGTTTTATTGGTTGGGCCTAATGTGCCGGCAACATACCTGGGTTTATCAATATCCTTCCCCGTAAATTTATCTGCAACCGATTGTGCTATCTCAGCCGAAACCTTGTTCATTTCATAAACAAACTCTTCGGCGTGGTAGTCGGCTTGTGAAATCCGGTTTGCATTGAATGTGTTGGTGAGGATTATATCGGCTCCGGCATCAAGGTACTGCTCATGGATATGCCTGATTATGCCGGGGTTGGTGAGTGATAAAATATCATTGTTCCCTTTTTGGTCAACCCGGGAATCCTTAAAACGTTCTCCTCTGTAATCTTCTTCGGTTAATTTTAATTCCTGCAAAAGGGTGCCAACAGCCCCATCCATAACCAGGACTCTTGATTCTAACTCTTTATATATATCTTTCTTATTCATAAATCCTCTAAATATTTTCCGCCTACTTTCATTTTCAAAACCAGTTTTCATAAAGGATTCTGACAATGTGTGCAAAAATAAGCTGAAAAAGTTAAACCACAAATTAATTATCAGCTTGTTAATAATGAAGTTGTTTAAAGTTAAATGAGACTTTCAAGACGAATATTATTGTTTTGGTTAAAAATATTCCTTACTTTTTGCCCTTTATGTGACTCCGGCTTACTTAATTTATAGTACACAAAGTTTTATAAACACCGGGGATAGCACCTGTTTTTATCAATAAAAGAATATTATAATGAGAAAACCCACGTATTTATTTATCGCCATTCTTTGCCTTACCCCATTCCTTTCTGACTCTCAGGATGATATGAGCCAGCCTGTGCCAATGGATACAGCGGTGCATTACGGGCAACTGGGAAATGGGATGACCTATTACATCCGCCACAATGAAGAGCCGAAAGAACGTGCCAGTTTTTATATGATTCAGAATGTTGGAGCTTTATTGGAAGAAGATAACCAAAACGGGCTGGCACACTTCCTGGAGCACATGGCTTTTAACGGGACAGAACATTTTGAAGGGAAAGGAATTATCAATACCCTTGAAAAGCATGGAGTTGCATTCGGGAGGAATATAAATGCCTATACATCATTCAATGAAACGGTATATAACCTCAGCGATATTCCGGTAACCCTCCCCGGGCTGGTTGATACCTGTTTGTTGATTTTAAATGATTGGTCGAATTACCTGCTGTTGACAGATGAAGAAATTGATGCCGAACGGGGAGTAATCACCGAAGAATGGCGTACCCGGAGGAATGCCGATTTCCGAATGAGGGAAAAATATTTCCCGGTACTCTTAAAAGGGTCGAAATTCGCAGTGCGCGATGTTATCGGCAACCTGGATGTCATTAAAAATTTTAAATACGAAACACTCCGTAAATTCTATCATGACTGGTACCGTACCGATTTACAGGCAATAGCAATTGTAGGAGATATTAACCCCGATGAAGTAGAAAAAAAGGTCAAAGAGTTATTCTCAAAAATACCGGCAGTACAAAATGAAAAATACCGCCCTTTCTTTAAAGTACCGCCGCATAAAGAAACACGGTTTGTTTTGGCAACCGATGCGGAAGCATCCCAGTATTCTGTATCAATCTATATTAAGCACGATGCCATAAAACCGGAAGACAAGGACCTGGATTATATCCGTAGCCAATACATTGAGAATTTATTCAATATGATGCTGAGAGAACGCATCTCCGAATTACTTCAGAAAGGCGAGCCCCCGTTTGTTATCGGCAGGGTTGGGCATGGTTCTTTCGTGCGTGGTTACGATGTAACGGTGATCTCGGCAATAGCCAAACCAAATATGGAGGATGTAGCTTTACGGTCGATCTATACTGAAGCACAACGGGTTGTAAAGCATGGCTTTACCGCTTCGGAGTTTGACCGGGCAAAAATTAATTTGCTAACCTCAATGGAAAATGCTTACAAGCAGCGCGATAAAATCAGGAACGATAGTTATGCCCATAGTTTCAAAAGTAATTATTTGATTAATGAACCGGTTACTTCAGCTGAATTTGACTGGGAGTTTGGGCAGAAAGTCCTTAAAACTATTATGGTAGAAGAGGTTTCTGCGAAAGCGAAAGACTGGATTGTACCTGAAAACAGGGTAGTTATAGTACAAGGGCCTGAAGGAGCCGATGTAAAACACCTGACCAAAGAAGAGGCATTGGGAATTATAACTGATGTGGAAAACTCTGAGATTAAGCCCTATGAAGACACAGGGCAGGTTGCTTCGCTAATTGATGAAGAACTGCCGGGTTCAAAAGTGGTGGCAACACGGAAACTTGATGACTTAGATGCTGTTGAATGGAAATTGGCCAACAATGCAACTGTTGTATACCGCCATGCCGATTTTGAAAAAGATAATGTTATACTATTTGCTTCAAGCCCGGGAGGGAGTTCTTTATTTGACGCAGACAAGATTGCCTCGGCCATTATGCTCAACAATTTTATCGATGCATTTGGGGTTGGGAAATTTGACGCTATAACCCTCAAAAAAATCCTAACCGGCAAAAAAGTTTCTTTAAATGCCGGGCTTTCAGATTTAAACGAGACCTTCTCCGGGTCGAGTACGCCTAAAGACTTTGAAACCATGATGCAACTGCTATATTTACAATTTGCCCATCCGCGTTTCGATAAAGAGGCTTATGAGGCATTGCGTAGCAGATACATCGCCTATTTGGCAAACCAGGAAAATAGCCCCCGGAAAATTATGAGCGACTCGATGTCAATGATTTTAAGTAATTACAATAAAAGGACAAAGCTTGTAAATTCGAAGTTGTTCGATGAAGTGTCTTTCGCACAGATGGAAAAATTATACAACGACCGATTTATTGACGCCGGCGACTTTACATTTTTTATTGTGGGGAATATTGACGAGGAGACAGCAAAATCAATGGCTGAAAAATATATTGGCTCATTGAAAGACAACCCCAGGGAGGAAAACTGGGTCGACCGCAAAGTAAGGGGGCCAAAGGGGAAAACCGTTAAGGAGATTACCATTCCACTGCAGACAAAAAAAGCAACCGTATTCGTGAATTTCACCAGCAATTTTGCCTACACCCCTGAGAACAACCTGGAACTGAAAGTCTTGCAGGGGATTCTTCGTTTAAGGTATACCGAAGAGATCCGCGAAAAAGAAGGGGGAACCTACGGAGTGCGTGTTTCTGCAAATTCGCAGCATTTCCCGGTGGAGGAAAAATCTTTGCAGATGAATTTTGATACAGCCCCTGAAAAGGGTGATTACCTGAAGTCGCTTGTTTACGGAGAGATTGATAAAGTAATTAAAAACGGCCCCACCCAGGAAGACCTTGACAAAGTGGTAAAAAACCTGAAAAAAGACCATGAACAGGCAAAACAACATAATAGTTATTGGTTAAAGGCTTTAAGCACTTACTACCAGCATGGTTTTAATCCGGATGCCAAAGAAAACTTTGAAGATATACTGGATGGGTTGACCACACAGAAAATACAGCAGTTCGCTAAAAAGTTTATAGCCACTGCCGATACGGTTGATGTAGTATTTAAGCCATTGGAAGAAAAATAAAATATTGAATCTTCTCCGGTATACGCCGGGCACAGGCAATTTTTCCTTATAAGAATAGAGTAGATAATGCGTTTTCGGATTTTTTGCTTGTGTAATTTCCCGTAAAGTTGTAAACTTGCAGTCCGAATTTCGCTTTTTCATTTTCGTTTTTCGAGAATCGAATTCCGCAATTCACTTTGGGCCTATAGCTCAGTTGGTTAGAGCACCTGACTCATAATCAGGGGGTCCCTGGTTCAAGCCCAGGTGGGCCCACAGGAAATAAAGCAGTTACATAGTTTTGTAACTGCTTTTTGGTTTTGAAATACGAAAAGGCAATGTGCTGTTTCAGGGTTGGCAATACAAAAAGTGTGGCAAAACAATAGAAGGGGAGGCAAGGAGGTCACAGGTTATTTTGCACCAACTAAATTTTTAAATTCTATAGTTTCTGGATAATATTTTTTCCGAAATTGTTGTTTTGATTCTTCATTAAACCAGTTTGCTAATGAATTTAATATTGACTGCCCAACTTTTATTAGATGAATGGTTTCATAAACGGTTTCCGGAGTTTCAACGATATGAATAATATCATTTGAATTAATATCAATATATAAATAATTATTCCGGGTTATTAAAGATATAATCTCAAATCTTTTACGAGGTTTTTCTGTTTCAATTTTTTCAATATCTTCAATTACCCTACATGCTTCCTGGATATGAGCCGAAGAATAAAAAAAGTTGAAAGAAGAAGTAATAATTTTTCTTATAAAATCAGTATCAAACCCAGGCCTTTTATCCTGAATTGAAACAAAAATGTTATTATCCAGGTATATATCAGGCATTAAAGTTGCATGAAGCTAATGGTTAAATCAACGAAAGAAAATTATCAAATTCTTCCTTTTCAAGGAATGGAGTAACAGCAATTTTGTGAAATTTATTATTTCTTTTGTTCCTGTTTTTTTGAACTGCTTTAAACATTTCTACAATATTTGAATTAGCATGTATAAAATCAACAGAAATATCTTTTTCACTAATAAAATGGAATAATTCATCTGCAAAAGCACGGGAAATAAAATCAATATCAGAAAAGTCAAAAACATAAGAGGAGTACTCAACCAGTGGTATTTCATTTTTAAAAACCTCAACAGCTTTACGAGAAGTAATCGTTGCAGGTAAAAACTTTTGTATTTTAATAACTTGTTCCATTTGTATCAAAAATAGGTATTAATTTACTAAATAACAATCTCTTACTCTAAATAGTTTGAATAGTTGAATTCATCAGGGATTTTCTCAGGAATTCTTAAAGCTAACAATGTTCCTTTCCATTCATTATTACGGTTTAATGGTGTAATTTGTTCAAATTCACTGGTGTAAATATAAAATGCAGCACCGGAAAAAAGTAAATATTTACCTTTTAATCCATCAACCAGCATCCGCCTGGAAGTATCGATGCCATATCCTCTGGTTTCTGTAATTTGTTTCGTGCTATTACCATTTACAGCTTGTTCCAAAGCCTTTGTGTCGGAATCTATATCATTGAATCCAAAGTTCTTATAAGAGCCTAGTAAACCTACCCCAGAATCTAAAATACAAATATCTATAAAGCCTTTTGTTGGATAGTTCTGAACCATAATCCAACCATTGGTAACATTAGCATGATCTACAATATTATCCATCGCTTCACTTATAAGATATTTTATTACAGAAATCATTTGCCCCGTGATTTGTAATTGATGAAGCAAGATGTTTTCAAATACTGTTAAAAGTTGCTCTCGGATTAGTGTATTTCTTCCTTCAATAGGAATTTGGCAAATTGGTAAATATGTTTTCGTTTGAAACCTCAATAAATAATTGTTCCAATCTTCATTAATTAATGCATTGAAACCATTGGGAAATAATATTGTATCCAAGTAGCTTTCGGTAGCATTACAAAATTTATATTCAATTTCAATATTATTTAATTTTGCTTTAGAAATTAAAGAACAGATAGGTAAAATTACTAAAGGATGCACAAAAGAAAGCCTACTCAAGTCAATAACCAATTCATCACCGGAATTTACATTGCTCAATTGTTCCAGTGCATCCAACAAAGACCCTAAAGATGAACCCATGTTATCGTTGCCGGGGTTTTTTATGGTTATAAAACGTTCCATCATTTCATTTAATGCCGATCATAGCTGTCCGAAAGAATAAAATAGGAAAAAAGTCTAAAATCTTAATTTTTGAAGTGCAAATTTTATTTTCTTTATGGGCTTTATTCCACAGCATAAAAGTACGAAAAAATCAGATTTACCATTATTGAAACAGATAATTGATTTAGTCCCTAAGCATATTATGATGCTATTAATCAATTTCAGTCAGATAAAGGCTGTTCAACATACAAGGTATATGATCAATTTGTTTCAATGACTTTCGGACAGCTGAATAAATGCCTAAGTCTCAGGGAAATAAATTTAGTTGTAAAAAAGGCATACACCATAGAGCAAAAGGTTCTCAAACCCTATCACAAAATACCCGCATTTCCGAAAGACAAGCTCTCCGGGTTTTCAAAAATACTGAATCCGGTGTTTAACGGTTTGAGGTCAGATAAATGTTCAAACAAAACAAAGAACTATAAAAGCACCTCCATTGCTTCGTCAACTAATGAATTGTCTAATTCTTTCAAGTAGGCTTGCGTAATTGCAATATTTTGATGCCCCATTGATTCACTAATAATGTCAGTGGCTACTCCTTTTTGTTTTAAACAACTGGCATAACTTAACAGGACGAATGATTCGTTCTTAAAAAATGATTAGTATGTATACAAAGCAAGAGATAAATCAAGAGCCACAGAGAAGGAAAGAGCCAACAGCAATTTGTAGTTTTAAAGTATATATCAAGCCACCAACCGATCAATCAGAAAGAAATTTATTCTCATCTTTTATTTGAGAAATCGAATTTATCAAAAATCATAAAGAAATTAGAACGCCTGAACCTAATCAGGAAAGGAGTAGATGTGAATGACAGCCGGTTTAGTTTATTGACTATTAAACCGGAAGGAATAGATATTGTAGAAAATGCAATGAAAAAATTTGACTTATATAATTCGGAATTACTTAATGCCTTTTCTGAACAAGAAATTTCTTATATAAATAATTCACTTGAAATCTTTATTAATAAAATAACAAAACCATGAAAAAATTTATTTTCTTCTACTTTAATGCGCGCCTTGAAAAAGTAAGAGAGGTTGTGCCTTCGCATATTGATTTTTGGAATAATCAACAGTTTGAAAGCTATACAGGAGGCCCTTTCTCTGATAAAACAGGCGGAATGATTATTTTTACGGCGAATAGTTTAACAGAAGCCAACGAGATAATAAAGAAAGACCCATTTATGGCAGGAAATCTAATATCCGAGTATTATATAAAAGAGTGGCTGGCATAGATAGTCTCTTGGATTCCAAAGAAAACATTAATTTTGTGCGTCCAAAATAAAGATTGATGAAGAGAAGAGATGTTGAAATAATGGCGCCTGTCGGTTCGTACGAATCGCTAATGGCTGCTATTCAGGGAGGTGCCGGGTCGGTTTATTTTGGGGTTGAACACCTTAACATGAGGGCAAGGTCGTCAAACAACTTTTCACTTGACGACCTGAAACGTATAGCAGGCATTGCCCTACAAAATAATATAAAAACATACCTTACCCTAAATGTTGAGATATTTGATACTGAGATGGGGCTGATGCATCAGGTGGTAACAGCCGCTAAAGAGGCGGGTGTTTCAGCTGTTATTGCATCCGATATTTCCGTTATTCAGTATGCCCGCTCCATCGGATTAGAGGTGCATATTTCAACGCAGGTAAATATTACCAACATAGAGGCTGTAAAATTTTATGCCCATTTTGCCGATGTTGTTGTGTTGGCACGTGAAATGAACCTCGGGCGGGTTTATGAAATATGCAACGAAATAGAAAAGCAACAAATAAAAGGGCCTTCAGGGAACCTGGTCAGGGTAGAAATGTTTGTCCACGGCGCGCTATGTATGGCTATTAGCGGGAAATGCTACCTGAGCCTCCACGAAATGAACTCCTCTGCCAACCGCGGGAGCTGTATGCAAACGTGCAGGAGGGCATATACCGTCACCGATAAAGAAACAAACGCCGAACTGGAGGTCGACAACGAATACATTATGTCGCCCAAAGACCTGAAAACCATCCATTTCCTGAACAAAATATTGGATGCGGGTGTTTCTGTTTTAAAAATTGAAGGCAGGGCCCGCTCGCCGGAATATGTAAAAACCACCGTAGAATGTTACCGCGAAGCCGTTGAAGCCTATTTCGCCAACAGCTTTTCTCAGGAAAAAACTGACAATTGGGATTCAAGGTTAAAAACAGTATTCAACCGTGGTTTCTGGGACGGCTACTACCTTGGGCAACGATTGGGCGAATGGAGCAGCAACTACGGGTCGAGGGCTACCAGGCGGAAATTGTATATCGGCAAAGGAACCAACTATTTTTCGAAATTGCAGGTTGCTGAATTCAAACTGGAAACAAATTCATTGAGGGTAGGTGACGAAATTATTGTAACCGGCCCTACAACAGGTGTAATTCAGCAAAAAGTTGAAGAAATCCGTGTAGATTTAAAACCTGTGGCAGAAGCCAAAAAAGGAGAGCGTTTCTCTATTCATATAAAAAACAAAATCAGGCGTTCGGATAAACTATTTAAAATAATTGATGCTTCTGAGGTCAAACAACGAATGTAAAACCCAATAAATTAAAGGCATTTTCGTTAATTTGTTGTATCTGCTTGTTAAAATATAAAATGATTAAAAAGAATCTGACACATCTTATCCTATCCCTTACATTTATCATCATTTTTTTAGGTTCTAAAGGACAGGAAAGAGTGGACTATCGTATTGCAGTCAATTCAAATACCTTCATCCGCGAGCCCGGAAGTTCCAATGCAATAATCAACCCCTCAATTGCCAATAATATAGTGCCGGGGACTTCTATGGATTTTATGCCAGAGCCGGGGTTTGGCGTTGAAGCAGAAATTATGTTCCCGATTAATAAAGATTTCTCAGTGGGCATTGAATTTGAGCATTTGATACTTAAAGGGTACAACAACAACCCCATTTATTTTAACTATTTTGCTTCGCCTTTTTCGCCAATTACTGATTACGGTCAACAGCCACTCATTTATAATACGGTAATGAACAACCTTATTGGGAACCTCCGCTACTTCCTGATGAAAGGAAATACTTTGCAGCCTTTCATAAAAGTACAAGGGGGGGTTGCCTTTGTGGGTACAAACTTACGTTATAAAGACCCCCAGTACCGAACAGATATTTATGACCCGCTATATGCCAGGGGCACAAAACTTTCGACCGATACAAAATGGCCTGTCTTCTATTTTGGCAGCGGCGGCGGACTTCAATACAGGATTACAGATAAAATATTGTTATATGCCGATGCAACAATATCATTTATTCAGACCGACATAGTCAATGGCGTCCCTAATTTTTCATATAACGAAGTTTCAGGCGTATCCGAACATTTCAAAACCAATTCGATTACCACACAGGTTAGTGTCGGAATTTGCTACTCTTCGGAGGAAGGGCTTAAATTATTTAAGAAAAAAATAAAACATTCAAAAGGGTTTAAAAACAGGAAAGGTAAGATTGATAAATACTTCCCGTTTCACGAGATCAAGCGTTAATGCAGCCCTTTTCTTTTTTATTTTTACCAGGCCGGCACAATACTCTTTTAGAAGATGCGGTTAACCCGGGGCATAATTCTCTGGATTTTGTGAATTATATTTTGCCTCCGTTAATTTTCATATACGTTTTATATTTAATTTTACAATGAGGGATTGATGAGTTTTTTTTTGAAGACTGTTTAAAATTTATTTTTGAAAAATTGCTATTAAAATGAAACGAAATATAATTATCCTGATTATTGCACTGGCAGCCTTAACCTCAGGTTATCTGATACTATCAAAAGAAGGGGTTGTTTTTAGTAGTAAAGAAACATCTATATATAAGGCGGTGCCCATTGATGCGCCACTTTTTATAGAGGCCAATTCATTAAAATCAATCCCATTAAGGGATAATATATTCCTGGGCCTAGAAAATGCAGGTATCATGAAGCCCTTGTTTTCAACAATTAGCAGGATAGACTCGCTCATTGCCGGGTCGAAAGATATCCCCGGCAGTATAAGGGACGAAACAGTTTTGGTAGTCCTTACCCTCGAAGGCAAAGGGAATATTGTACCGCTTTTTATCCTTAAGGCCCAATCAAACAGTAAAAAGAACGGGCTGAAAGCCCTGGTAGCAAAATTATTCCCGGCAACCAAATATATATATACTAAACGCCCTTATAACGGGCGTAAAATTATCGGGGCTACCCTGAAATCATCAAACAAATCATTCCATTACTCATTCGCCAACGGATTATTTATAGCCAGCCCTAAATCAATCCTCGTGGAGCAGGCTATCCGTCAGCTTGATTCTGAGAGTATCCTTAACGATACAAATTTTGCACTGGTTAACAGGACAGCTACCCAACAATCGAAAGCATCGGTTTATATCAACCATAAACATTTCCCTCCATTAATTCAAGATTGGTTCAACCCCGAAGCCAGGGTAGTAACTGACGAATTCGGGAAAAAAACAAAAACAAGCTATACCGCCGAAGTTAAAAAGTTCTCAAATTATGCTGCCTGGAGCGAATTGGATTTAACCGTCCATGATAACGACCTGAAACTGAATGGCATCACTACCGCCAATGATTCTATGAATCATTACCTTTCCGTTTTTGCCGGGCAACAACCGGTCAGGTATCAAATAGATAAAGTACTGCCAAAAAAAACCGCCATGTTTTTAAATTTTGCAATTTCAGATAAAGGCAAATTTTTTAAGAACCTGGACGATTTTTATACGCATAGCGAAAGCTTTTATTCCAGGGAAGTAATTTTGAAAAAAATTAATGCCAGGTCAAGAACAGACGTAAAACAGCTTTTCCAGGATATTTTGGAAGATGAAGTTGCCATGGCCTTTGTCAATATCCCCTCCGACCCGTCCAAAAAAAATACAATTTTTGTGGTTGCCACAAAAGGGCAACGCCAGGCAAAGGAGGAAGTGACTAAATTTCTGAAAAGATATTCAGCAAAGAACAACCTGCCTTTCAAGAACCTCGTCAGTAATTACGAGGTTGATAAAGAAACAAACTATACAATTTATAAGTTCCCGTTCCCTTCATTCCCGGGGGTTTGGTTAAGTGGCCCGTTTAAAGCAGTATCGGCAAACTATTTTGCTTTTTGGGATAACTATATTATTTTTTCAAGCTCTAAAGCAAGGCTGGAGGAGCAACTGCATGGCCTGGTACTGGAAGCAACACTGGCAAAAGACATTGATTACCTGCGGTATAAACAGAACCTTGACAGCAAGGTAAATATTAACTTTTACCTTGATATTAACCTGGGCTTCCCCCTTAATAAAGCCTACTTCTCAGGCACAGTAGCAAAACGCATTGCCTCGAAAAAGGAAGCCCTGGAAAAATTCGGGGCACTAAGCTGGCAAGTGGTCAATACCAATGGGTTTTATTTTAACAGCCTGTATATTAACTATCCGGAAGAGGTTAAAGCAGATGCAAAAACAACCTGGCAAAGTAATATTGGCAGCCAGGCAGCCACAAAACCACAACTTACAATAAACCACAACGACTTACGAAACAAGGAAATAATCGTTCAGGACAAGCGGAACCGGTTACACCAGATAACCAAAGAAGGCCGGATCAGATGGGTTATAAAGCTCCCGGAAAGAATAATGAGTGAGATTCATCAGGTCGACTTCCTGAAAAACGGGAAATACCAATATTTTTTCAATACAAAAGACAAATTCTACCTGATTGACAGAAACGGGAACAATGTTGCCCCATTCCCTATAAACCTAAGGGCGGAGGCAACCAATGGAGTCAGTGTTTTTGATTATGACGGCAACAGGAACTACCGTTATTTAATAGCCGGGAAAGATAAAAAAATATATTGCTACGATTCGGCAGGTAAAATAGTGGATGGATGGAAATTTAAACATACCGACCACCTGGTTACGCTGCCGGTGCAACACTTTAGAACCGGGGGGAAAGACTACATTGTGTTTAAAGATAAATCGAGGATTTATATTCAGAACCGGCGTGGCGAAACAAGGGTGAAAATCCCGGTTAATTTTGAGAATTCTGATAATCCATTAATATTCAGCGAACTGAAGACGCCTAAGATAATTGCTACCGATACAAAAGGCTCTGTTTACTACCTCTATTTTAATGGGAAATATGAAAAAAAGAAAACACCGGGATTTAGCAAGAATCATTTTTTTACTGCCAGCGACCTGGATGGGAACGGAGTTATTGATTTTGTTTTTATCGATAAAAATAATATGACTGTAATTGCCGAAAACGGGAAGAAATTGTTTTCCAAAGAGTTTAAATTGCCGATTGTAAACCACCCCAATATTTATACTTTCTCATCGAAACTGAAAAAGATTGGTATTGTGAGCCATTCGGGAAACAGGATATACCTGTTTAACCCAGATGGTTCGTTACATCCGGGATTCCCTCTGTTAGGCAATAGCGAATTCAGCATTGGCAAAATCACCGCCGGCACCGGTTATTTTAATCTGATTGTAGGCAGCAAAGACGGTAATATTTATAATTATAAGTTGAAATAAAGGATGCCTATAAGATTAACATCGCATCTCCATAAGTGCCAAAGCGGTAATCATTCTTTAATGCTTCTGAATAGGCTCCCATTAAAAGGTCATACCCTGCAAATGCAGCAACCATCATCAAAAGGGTTGAAAGAGGCAGGTGAAAATTAGTAACCATACGGTTGGCTACACTGAAATCATACGGGGGGAAAATAAATTTATTGGTCCACCCTTCAAATGGTTTTAATAATCCCTGCGTTGAAACCGAACTTTCAAGGGTACGCATAACGGTTGTCCCGACAGCACACACATTCTGTTTATTCAATTTTGCATTGTTCACCATTTTGCAGGCTTCTTCATAAATCCATATTTGCTCAGAATCCATTTTATGCTTGGTAAGGTCTTCTACTTCTACATTCCTGAAATTACCCAGCCCAACGTGTAATGTTATGTATGTAAAATCAACACCTTTTATTTCTAACCGCTTCAACAGTTCGCGGCTGAAATGCAGGCCTGCAGTCGGAGCAGCCACAGCCCCTTCGTGTTTGGCAAAAATCGTTTGATAACGTTCTTTATCTTCAGGCTGTACAGGCCTGTTGATAAATTTTGGGAGAGGTGTTTCCCCAAGGCTGTATAATGTGCTTTTGAACTCGTCATACGGCCCATCAAACAAAAAACGTAATGTGCGCCCACGGGAGGTTGTATTGTCAATTACCTCGGCTACCAGCATATTGTCTTCGCCAAAGTAAAGTTTATTCCCAATCCTGATCTTTCTTGCCGGGTCGACTAAAACATCCCATAAACGTTGTTCACGGTTCAATTCGCGGAGCAGGAAGACTTCAATTTCCGCCCCTGTTTTTTCTTTATTCCCAAACAAACGGGCAGGGAATACTTTTGTGTCATTAAAAACCAATAAATCTTTATCATCAAAATAATCAAGCAGGTCCTTAAAAAGTTTATGTTCAATTTTACCCGAGTCCTTATATAAAACCATTAGTTTTGACTCATCCCTGTTTGCAGTAGGATGGAAGGCTATTTTGTTGTCTGGCAAATTATACCTAAACTTTGATAACTTCATAATTTTGTGTCTTTATAAATATAGAAACCCGTAATACGGATAAATTACTAATTGGTTACAAAAGAATCTAAATTAGTTAAAAAATAATTGACCGACATTGCCTGGCCAACCTCATATTCTCCAATTCGTGTGCGGCGCAATCCAACTAAATAAGCACCACAATTCAACGTTTTACCTATATCCCTTGCTAATGACCGGATATATGTCCCTTTCCCACATACTACCTTTAAACCTATTTTTGGGGGATTAAAGTCTAAAACCTCAATTGATTCAATAACAACCTTTTTGGGTTTAAGTTTAGGGTCGTTGCCTTTTCGTGCAAATTCGTATGCCCGTATGCCTTTCACTTTAACCGCTGAAAAGATTGGTGGCACCTGGTTTATCTCACCAATAAATGCTTTAAGTGCCTCCTTCAATACCTCCTCCGTAACATGGGAGTAATCGAATATATTATCTTCTTCCGATTCTGTATCGTACGAAGGAGTTGTTGCCCCAATTTTTAATTCGGCAATATACTCTTTCTCCTCTCCCTGAATACTTTCAATTTGCTTAGTTGCTTTCCCGGTACATAAAATCATTAACCCCGTTGCCTTTGGGTCGAGAGTGCCTGCATGCCCTACTTTTAATTTCTTTATACCCATTTTCCGGCACAAAGAATTTCGTACCTTTTGAACCAAATCAAAAGAAGTCCAGTCTAGTTCTTTGTCAAAAAATAAGACCTCTCCTTTAATAAAATCGAAATGGCGAATCGGCTCAAGCATCTATAAAGGACTAACAATCAGGTTCTTAGTAAGAATGTTTTAAATATCAGGATGCAAAGATAGTAATAAGGCCAATAATAAGGCAATAAATGGCAAAATAAATTAGTTTCCCTTTTTTCACTAAATCAACCATCCATTTGCAGGCAAAGAGCCCTGAAACAAAAGCGGTAATAAATCCGATGGCAAGAGGCAGGGCTTCAATATTATTGCCATTACCGGTAAAATCGCCACTTATTAAATCCAGTGAAACGGCACCAATAATCGGGATTAGCACCATTAAAAAAGAGAATTTTGCCATCTCCTTTTTATCGACCCCCAGCAGCAACCCGGAGGCGATAGTAGCCCCGCTCCTTGAAATACCGGGAAGGACAGCAAAAGCCTGGACTACTCCAATAACCAGCGATTTGAAAAATGAGACTTCCTTTTCACCGGATTTAACAAAATTGGCCAGGAATAATAAAACTGCTGTAACAATAAGCATTGCACCAACAAATTGTACCCGCCCGCTGTAAAAAAGTTCAATTTCGTCTTTAAAAAACAACCCAAGGATAACAACAGGGACTGCCGACAACAACAACATTAAAACATACCTTGTCGGCTCATCCCATTTAAACCCGAAAAATCCTTTTGCCAGGGTTACAATGTCTTTTCTGAATACAATAATTGTACTTAAAACTGTGGCACTGTGTAGAACAACAGCAACCAAAAGGTTATTTTCATTTTCAATTCCGAACAAAGCATGGACAATCTCTAAATGCCCGCTTGAACTAACCGGAAGGAATTCGGTAAGCCCCTGGATCAACCCAAGGATAAAAGCCTGAAGTTCACTCATCAACCAAGCTTTAGTTATCGTTTTTCGGCCTTTTCATTATTGCATAGATTTCGAAAATAAACCCAAACAATAAAACAACCGGTGCTAATGTAATCCTCCTAAAACTAAATACTTCGGGATTAAATACATTCGGGTCATCGCTTCCGCCACCTGTCATTAAAATAAACCCAATAACTATAACTGCAAATCCTATTGCCATTAAACGGTAATTCTCTTTGCCCAGTGCAAAGCCGTTATCATTTATTTCAGTTTCTTTTTTTGCCATCAACTTGATTTTTGCGGATAAAGATAATTAATAAAATAACTCATCGAATTTCATTTTCAGGAATTTGTTTACAGCCAAGAATGTTGATACCCAGGAAATAATTAACCCCATCCCTAAGATGACGATGAAAACTGCCCCCATCATTCTCACATCATCAGGGCTGATTATACCCTTAAGTTCCTGTTTATATGAAAAAACCATGCTCCCGATTAATACAAACGCAATGATAGCCCCCAGTGCCCCGTAAAACAAACTTCGGTTAACAAAAGGCCTGCGGATAAATAACCTTGTAGCCCCAACAAGCTGCATTGTATTTATTACAAACCGTTGAGAATAAATGGATATCCGGATGGTATTATTGATTAACGCAATAAAAATAAGAGCCAGCATACCGCTGAAAACCAAAAGAAAAAGGCTGATTTTCCGTACATTCTCATTAATAACCGCAACCAGGTTCCTTTGGTAATACACCTCTTTTACCTGGGGGTATTCCATCAAATTCTTCTCCAAAATTACCAGGCTGTCAGGATGTGTATAGCGTGCATACAATTTTATGTCAATTGATGAAAACAAGGGGTTAAAACCCAGGAACCCGGTAAAATCTTCTCCTAATTCCTCCTGAAGTTCACGCGCCGCAGTTTCTTTGTCGACATACCTCGTAGATTTTACAAATTCTGTTGTGTTCAGAATTTTTTGCAACCTGATTATTTCAACCTCTTTGATGTTGTCGTGCAATACCAATGTAAACCCTATTTTTTCTTTCACATAATTTGACAACCGCCCGGCATTAATTAAAACCAGTGTTAAAATGCCTAACAGGAATAGTACCAGGGTAATACTAATTGTAGAGGTCAAATATGATGTAACTACCTTTTTTTTGAGCTTTTTAGGTTTTTGCCTTGCCATGCCTTATCAGTTCAAACCATCCATAAATTAATCTAATGCAATTCAGGAGCAAAATTAATAAAATAAACGGGGAAGTTTTAAAAATCATATAAAGTAAGGTGTAGAAGTTGTTTAAAGTTAAAGGGGATTTTCGAGAGTGACAGATTGATTTTCAGTGGCAAAGCTCGATTTTTCTTGCATAGCCAACGCTATGGAAGGAAAATTAGCTGAGGTCCAATGGAATCAAGATGTTATTCGCAGATTTTCAATTTGACTTCAAACAACTTCATAGCAATATATAGGCTGTTTAAATTTTATTTTCAGACAGTCTCTCAGAATTTTAAGCAAATATTCTTTGTATTTTAGAAAAAAGAAAATACTTTTGCAGTCCCGATTATTATCCATGTTTGTTAGTTGTTTAAATTATTGATTTACTTAGAGAAACAAAGTTTTATTGACATGCCGGAGTGGATTAAATTTCGATTCAGGGGCAGGGTAACAAAAAAATAGAATTAAAAGAAAGAATACACACGTGAATACACTAAGTAATAAAACCGTATCGGCAAACAAAGCCACGGTAAATAAAGAATGGGTTGTTGTAGATGCAACTGATATGATATTAGGGCGTTTAGCCAGCAAAGTAGCTAAAATGATCAGGGGTAAGCACAAAGTTGATTTTACCCCTCATGTTGATTGTGGCGATAATGTAATTGTCATCAATGCCGAGAAGGTAAAACTAACCGGGAACAAATTTTCTGATAAAGTTTACATACGCCACACAGGGTATCCGGGAGGACAACGTTCGCAAACAGCTGAGGATATTCTAACTAAATACCCGGAGAGGCTGGTTGAAAAAGCAGTTAAAGGGATGCTCCCTAAAAACCGCCTTGGCCGCAGTATTTATAAGAACCTTTTCGTTGTTGTGGGGCCTGAGCACAAACATAAAGCTCAAAATCCAAAAGTTGTTGATTTAAATACTATTAAATAAGTAAGATGGAAGTTGTAAACACATTAGGCCGTAGGAAGTCGGCAGTTGCACGTATATATGTTAGCGAAGGGAAAGGCAATGTTATTATTAACAAACGTGACCTGAAAGATTATTTCCCAACAGATATTTTACAATATGTAGCTTTGCAACCATTAACTTTATTGAATGTAAAAGAAAAATACGACATTAAAGTGAATCTTGACGGTGGCGGATATTCCGGGCAAGCCGAGGCCTTGAGGCTGGCAATAGCCCGTGCATTGGTTAATATTGACCCTGAGAGCCGTGCCGAACTTAAACAAGCAGGATTCCTTACACGAGATTCACGCGAAGTAGAACGTAAAAAGCCGGGGCAGCCAAAAGCAAGGAAGAGGTTCCAATTTTCAAAACGTTAATTTTTTATACACAATACGGATCTAAAACTGCAGAGACTCTATTGAATTAAAAGGCTACTCAGCAGTTGCTTTTATGCAAGATTTAAAAAAAAAGTAAACAGATGCCAAGAACAAATTTTCAAGAATTATTAGATGCCGGTGTACACTTTGGACACCTTAAAAGAAAATGGAATCCCAACATGCAGCCATATATTTTTATGGAGAAAAACGGGATTCACATCATTGACCTTCAAAAAACAATCGTAAAGATTGACGAAGCAGCTGCTGCAATCAAACAAATAGCAAAATCAGGCAGGAAAATACTTTTTGTAGCAACAAAAAAACAAGCGAAAGACATTGTTTCCGAATTAGTGGAAAGCATAAAAATGCCTTACGTCACAGAACGTTGGCCAGGAGGCATGTTAACCAACTTCCCAACCATCCGCAAAGCAGTCAAGAAAATGAATTCTATTGACAAACTTGCAAAGGACCCAAGTTGGGATAATCTCTCAAAACGCGAAAAACTTCAGATTACCCGCCAGCGGGCTAAACTGGAAAAAATGTTAGGTAGTATATCAGACCTTGTACGTTTGCCTGCCGCTTTATTTATCATTGATGTACTGAAAGAGAAAATTGCTGTCAGAGAGGCTAACCGCCTGGGTATCCCTATATTTGCGATAGTTGACACCAACTCAAATCCTGAAAATATTGATTTTGTAATCCCTGCAAACGATGATGCCTCTCAATCAATCAAACTCATCACGAAAATAATGACTGATGCGATTAAAGAAGGCCTCCAGGAACGGAAAATTGAGCGTAGCAAAGAAGAAGCTGAAAATGAATCAAAGAAGGCTAAAAAAGGGAGAAAAACAGTAGTAAAAGATAAAAAGCCGGAAGACACTGATGATTCTTCTACCGATTCTGAAAAATAATTAAAGATTAATCGGTTTACAGGTATATCATTTTAAAAACCCAATTCAAATCAAAATTACATTATGGCATTTACAACCGCAGATGTAGTAAAATTACGTAAGATAACAGGTGCAGGTATGATGGATTGTAAAAATGCACTTACCGAATCTGATGGCGACTTTGATAACGCCCTGCAAATTATCCGTGAAAAAGGTAAACTTATTGCAAATAAACGTGCCGACAGGGATGCCTCGGAAGGTGTTGCCCTCGCAAAAGTTTCAGCAGACAAAACAACAGGAGCAATCATTGTACTAAATTGCGAGACCGACTTTGTAGCAAAAAATGAGAGTTTTATCGCTTTTGCCGAGAAAATACTCAACCTGGCACTTGATAATAACTCTGCAACCCTGGAAGAAGTTAACGCTTTAATGCTTGACGGGCGCACTGTTGCTGAACAGGTAACCGAACAAACAGGGATTATTGGAGAAAAAACCCAACTTTCGTATTATAGCAAAATAAACGCCGAATCAGTAGCAGCCTATATCCACCCGGGTAATAAACTGGCAACAATTGTTGGTTTCAATAAAGCTGATGTCGACCCGCAGGTTGCAAAAGACATTGCCATGCAAATCACTGCAATGAACCCTGTGTCGGTCGATAAAGAATCTATCCCTCAGGAGACTATTGATAAAGAATTAGAAATTGCGAAAGAAAAATTCCGCCAGGAAGGGAAACCCGAAGCAATGCTCGACAGGATTGCACAAGGTGCTCTGAACAAATGGTTTAAAGAAGTGGCTCTTTTACATCAAACTTATGTAAAAGACGGGAAAATCTCGATTAAAGAATTTCTAAACCAGGCTGACAAAGATTTAGCGGTAACAAAATTCGACCGTTATTCACTAAATGCATAAGCACATAATCTCTATATATTTTTTAGAAGAGCTTCCTTTGGAGGCTCTTTTTTTTCGCCTTTAATTCAATAACCTTAGAAGCTGTCTAAATTTTATTTTTTGGAATTATTATAAAAATCATTATAACTTTATCGGGAAAAAGTACAAATGCCAAAATATAAAAGAATTCTTTTAAAACTTAGTGGAGAGTCGTTAATGGGGGCGCAGAAGTATGGTATCGACCAACAACGCCTAAGTGAATATGCCGAACAAATAAAAGAAGCTGCAGCCCTCGGCGTACAGGTGGGGATAGTAATTGGCGGGGGTAATATTTTCCGGGGGTTAAGCGGGGTTGCCAAAGGTTTCGACCGGGTGAATGGCGACCAGATGGGGATGTTGGCTACCGTAATCAATAGTTTAGCCCTTAATTCGGCATTAAATAGCATTGGGGCAAAATCAAGAGTACTTACAGCTATTCGAATGGAGCCTGTTGGAGAATACTATTCAAAAGAGAAAGCTACCGGCTACCTTGGCAAAGGAGAAATTGTAATATTCTCGGCGGGTACAGGAAACCCTTATTTTACCACTGATACGGCAAGCTCTTTACGTGGGATTGAGATAGGAGCCGATGCCTTTCTTAAAGGCACCAGGGTTGATGGTATTTATACTGCCGACCCTGAAAAAGATACATCAGCTATTAAATACAAAACCATCACTTTTGATGAGATATATAGCAAAGGGCTTAAAATAATGGACCTTACCGCAACAGCAATGTGCAAAGAAAATAATTTGCCGGTAGTGGTTTTCAATATGGACAAAAAAGGGAACTTATTAAAAGTACTCAATGGTGAAGATGTTGGAACTATTGTGCTAAGCTGATTTTAAACAACTTCAATAATTATTTGATAAATTATTAATTTTATTTTCATATAATTTTATTTTTTCTATATTTGCTAACAGTGCATAGTTGGTAACCTATTGATTGATTTCACAGATGGAAGAAGAAGTTGAATTTGTAATAGGGCTTTGTCAGGAAAAGATGAATTCTTCGATACAACACCTGGAGAAGGAGTTGGCTCGTATTCGTGCCGGGAAGGCATCTCCGGCTATGTTAGATGGTATTATGGTTGATTATTATGGTAGCATGACTGCTTTGAACCAGGTTTCGAATATAAGCACACCTGATGCACGCACGATTGCAATCCAACCCTGGGAGAAAAGCCTGATTGCCGATATTGAAAAAGCCATTATGACGGCCAATCTAGGATTAAATCCTGAAAATAACGGTGAAATTATTCGTATTAATATTCCAGCACTAACAGAAGAGAGGCGCAGGGCTCTTGTGAGGGAGGTACACAAAGAAGGAGAAAGTGCCAAGATCAGTGTCCGCTCAGCAAGGAAAGAGGCTAAAGAAAGCCTTAAGAAATTACTAAAAAAAGGATTGTCTGAAGACCTGGAGAAAGATGCTGAAGCAAAAGTTCAGGAAATAACGAATGATTTCGGTGAAAAGATTGATAAATTAGTAGTTTCTAAGGAAAAAGATATTATGACCATTTGATTGTTTCTAGTTTTCTGTTTTCTGAACATTGTTCAATTGTTTTCATGGCTTTGAGGCAGCTTTAAAAAGCTGCCTTAATTTTTTAGTTTCTTATTATAGTGACCCCCGGATAAATGATTACTCCCCTCCCCTATTTCAATGATGCAATCCGCTCTTCCAGTATTTTTATTTTAGCCTGGGCATCGGCCTGTTTTACTTTTTCTTTGTTTACAACTGCCTCAGGGGCATTCTGTACAAAGCGTTTGTTGCCCAGCTTTTTCATCACCGAATTTATAAAGCCTTTGGTGTATTTTAACTCTTCTTCCAGCTTTTTCAACTCTTTCTCGGTGTCGACAAACTCACTAAGCACAATATAGTAATTGGTAGATTTCACCCGGAACGAAGCAGCCCCTTTTACCTCTTCGCTCACCAGGTTAACCAACGAAAGGTTGCCAAGCTTAACAAGGATACTTTTATATTTCTCTTTGTACCCTTTGTCCCCCTTTTGAATACTTATTGCCAACGGGTCTTTATTTGCAATATTATTGTCTTTCCTGATTTTGCGAATCCCGGAAATAGCCTCTTTTACATTTTCAAATGAATCGAGCAGAGTTGCATCGTATTTGCCCAATTCTGGAAGGGATGCAACCATTATACTTTCGCCGTTTCCCCTCTCTTTCAGAAGTTGCCACAACTCTTCGGTGATAAACGGCATAAACGGATGTAGCAACCTAAGTACCTTGTCGAACAATTCAATAACTTCGGAATAGGTTTTTGCATCAATTGGCTTCTGGTACGGAGGCTTAACGATTTCGAGCAGCCAGGATGAAAACTCATCGCGGACAGCGGTATAAATGGTCATCAATGCTTCCGAGATACGGAATTGTTCGAATTGCGAATTAAGTACCTCTATTATCCTGTTAAGTTTATTCTCAAACCACTCGATGGCTAACTGCGAATGTTCAGGTTGTTCAATTTCTGATGAAACCTCCCAGTTTTTCACCAAACGGAAGGCATTCCATATTTTTGTTGCAAACCCGCTTCCCTGCTGTGGGAGGTTTTCGTTGAAAAGGAGGTCTCCACCTGCAGGCGAGCAAAGCAGCATGCCAACACGTACGCCATCGGCCCCGTATTTGTGTATCAGCTCCAACGGGTCGGGGGAGTTGCCTAATGATTTCGACATCTTACGCCGTTGGCTATCCCGTACCATGCCTGTGAAATAGACATTCTTAAACGGGAATTCATTGCGGTACTCATAGCCTGAAATAATCATTCGGGCAACCCAGAAGAAAATAATATCCGGTGCTGTAACCAGGTCGCTGGAAGGGTAATAATAATTAATATCCTCATTATCCGGGTAGCGGATCCCATCAAAAACAGAAATCGGCCACAACCAGCTTGAAAACCACGTGTCCAGCACATCCTCATCCTGGTTAAGGCTGTTAAGGGTTAATGTATTGTCCCCCGACTTTTCTTTTGCCAGCAGTAATGCTTCTTCAGCGGTCTCGGCACAAACATAACTCCCATCTTCAAGGTAGAAAACAGGTATACGGTGGCCCCACCAGAGTTGGCGGCTGATACACCAGTCCTTTATATTCTCCATCCAATGGCGGTAAATATTCTTAAATTTGGGCGGGTGGAACCGGATGTTATCGTTTAAAACATTTTCGATGGCAGGTTTCACCAAATCTTCCATTTTCAGGAACCACTGAGCCGAGAGTTTCGGTTCAATCACCTCATCCGTACGTTCCGAGAAACCAACTTTGTTTGTATAATCTTCAATCTTAACCAAATTCCCGGCTTTTTCCAGTTCCGGCACTATCTTTTCTTTTACAACAAACCTGTCTTCGCCAATAAACAGCCGGGCTTTTTCGCTCAAAGTCCCGTCATCGTTAAAGATATCGATAGACTCCAGGTTATGTTTTAAGCCAATTTCGTAGTCATTAATATCGTGTGCAGGGGTAATTTTCAGGCAGCCGGTTCCAAATTCCATATCAACGTATTCGTCTTCGATGATTGGGATGGGCCGGTTAATAAGGGGGACAAAAACCCGTTTCCCTTTTAAATGCCTGAAACGCTTATCGGCAGGGTTTACACAAACGGCCGTATCGCCCAGGATAGTCTCCGGGCGGGTGGTTGCAATGGTTACGAACTCATTCTCCTCTCCTTCAATCCGGTAACGGATGTAATACAGTTTCGACTGCATCTCTTTATAAATAACCTCTTCGTCCGAAAGGGCTGTTTGCGCTTTTGGATCCCAGTTTACCATTCGCACACCACGGTAAATCAATCCTTTCCTGTACAAATCGACAAACGTTTTTATAACCGACTCGCTCCGGGCTTCGTCCATTGTAAAGCTGGTACGCTCCCAGTCGCACGAAGCACCCAGTTTTTTCAGTTGCTCCAGGATAATCCCCCCGTGCTTGTGAGTCCAGTCCCAGGCATGTTTCAAAAACTCATCGCGCGAAAGGCCTGTTTTTTCAATCCCTTCTTCCTTTAGTTTATTTACAACCTTAGCTTCGGTAGCAATCGAGGCATGGTCGGTTCCCGGCACCCAGCATGCATTTTTCCCTGCCATCCTTGCCCTGCGCACCAGAATATCCTGAATGGTATTGTTTAGCATGTGCCCCATGTGCAAAACACCGGTTACATTAGGCGGCGGGATGACAATTACATAAGGTTCCCGTTCATCGGGTGTTGAATGGAAAAAGCCTTGGTCCATCCAATATTTATACCATTTATTTTCTACCTCTACAGGGTTATACTTGCTTGGAATCTCCATGGTGCAAAACATAAAATTTTGAAGGTGCAAATGTACAAGGAAAAAGGCAAAAGTAAAAAGTATAAATGAAAAAGGATGAACCCCGTGCAAAAGGATAATTTTCAAACAGCTTCTGAATTAAACGATTTCTTTAAGATTAATTGATCTTAGAATTATATTGCAATAAATAGAATGAAATTATTTTTGTATAAAATAAATATGCTATATTTGCGCCACATTTTTCGATTAAAAAGAATAATTTATGCCAGCAAGAATCAGATTAGCGCGGCATGGCCGCAAAAGACATGCTTACTACCACATCGTGGTAGCTGATAGCAGGGCGCCACGAGATGGTAGATTTATTGAAAGGATTGGAACATACAATCCAAACACTAATCCTGCTACTATCGATCTCGATTTTGATAAAGCTTTAAGCTGGCTTCAAAATGGCGCACAACCAAGTGATACGGTTAATGCAATCTTATCCTACAAAGGAGTACTTTACAAGAAGCATCTTTTAGGAGGTGTTAAAAAAGGAGCTTTTGATGAAGAAGAGGCCGAAAAACGGTTTGAGGCATGGCTCGTTGAGAAAGAGGCGAAGATCCAGGCTAAAAAAGACCGTATAGCTTCCGATGTTGACAAAGCGAATCAACAGCAGTTTGAAGCAGAGACGAAAATTAAAGAAGAAAGGGCTGCTGTCATTGCTGCCAAAAATGCTGAATTAGCTGCCGAAGTTGAAGAAACCACTGAAGAATCTGTTTCTGAAGAAGAAGCACCGGCTGCAGTTGAGCCTCCGGTTGCAGAGGAAGCACCGGTTGCCGAAGAGGTGAAAGTAGAGGAAGCAAAGGCAGAGAAGCCTGCAAAAGAAGAAAAGGCAGAAGCTGCCCCGGTAGAGGAAAAAGTAGAACCGAAAGCTGAAGCTCCTGTTAAAGAGGAAGAAAAAGCTGAGAAGAAAGCTGAAACTCCTGCTGAAGAGGAAAAAAAAGCTGAACCAAAAGCTGAAGCCCCTGCTGAAGGAAAAGATTCTAAAGAGTAATCTTAAGCATCTAACCGAATTATTAAAATATTGAAGCTATCCGTTTGGGTAGCTTTTTTTTGCTGCCTGGCATTACATTCACATTCATTTTTATATTTTTGGCGTATGGAGACTATTCCGATTTCTGAATGTGTTAAAATAGGGTACCTGCAAAAACCACATGGGATACAGGGTGGCGTGATTCTTAATTTCCGGGAGGAATACGAAGACTCGATTGCTGCCTCATCCGTTTTTTTTATAGAAATAGATGGATTACTTGTCCCTTTTTTTATTTCAGAGGAAGGAGTCAGGTTCCGGTCGGGCAATACCGTATTCTTAAAGTTCGACTGGGTTGATTCAGGAGATGCAGCCCGTGAAATTTGTGGTTGCAGTGTTTTCCTGAAAGAAGATGAAATTATTCAGCCTGAAGAAGAGCCGGTGAAAGACGGACTGAAAGGGTTTTTGGTTTTTGATTCAGCAATTGGAGAGGTTGTTGGGCCGGTAAAAGAGGTGGACGATTTCTCAGGAAATATTGTTTTAACTATCGACCATAAAGGAAGTGAACTATTAATCCCTTTTAATGAAGAGTTAATCGATTCGATTGATAAAAAGGGCAGGGAGATTCACCTTAGTTTGCCGGAAGGGTTAATTGAGAGCTAGAGATTATTTTGAAGTGCTGGTTAAAGGTCTTCAGAGACAAGGTCAAAATCCAGACAGTCTCTAAGGCTTGTTTATGGAAACCTCTAAAAACTACTATTTGGGCTCCTGCAAAATGCAATCATTTCTTCGTTGTCAGGAAAAAAGTTTGATTTAGTTGCAACATCAAGAGGAAAAGGACGTCTTAAAGTAAGGAAATACTTAAAATCAAGAATTATGAAATTAAAAATTATTGTAGCGGTTATTTTCTTTTTGGGGTTTGTTTTTTCGAATCCTGTTTTGGCTAAAGATGAAGAACGGAATGTCCCCTCATTTTCTGAAATTTCATTACGGATTCCCGGGGAACTCCATATCGAACAAGGGAAGAAACAAAGTATTGAGATTAGTGCCGAATCGTCAACCCTCGAAAAAATAATTACAGAGGTAAAAGGGCGTAAACTTATCATACGCTTTACAAATAAGCATTTTTTATGGAACAATTTTAAATCCGGCAAAATCTCACTATATATTACTGTCCCCGAAATAGATGGTTTAAGCATATCCGGGTCGGGCGATATAATTGCCGACAAACCAATAACTACGCGAATATTAAACCTGGCGGTAAGTGGCAGTGGAGATTTAAGGCTTGCCAATTTGAAAGCAGAACGTGTAAAAACTGCCATATCCGGGTCGGGCGATATAATTATTAAAGACGGTGGGGTTGCCGATGAATTATCAATCTCCATATCCGGGTCGGGGAATGTAAAAGCATCCGGGTTTAAGGCAAAAGAGGTTAATATAAAAACAGCAGGGTCAGGAGATGCTTCGGTATATGCCGTAAATTCACTAAATATACGGGTAGCCGGGTCGGGAGATGTGTACTATAATGGAAGCCCTGCTATCGACTCGTCAATTGCCGGGTCAGGTGGGGTGAAGAAGATAAAATAACCTTTATATAATTTTCTAGTTAAACATATTTCAAACACCTCAGGGAGGCTTTTATTCCTGGCAATTATCAGAGGCCTCCTTAATTATTGTTCTTCCTGTACCTTGATGTAATTATTTATTTCCTCTTAACTAACCCTACAATTATTACTTTTTCTATATCTGGCGTTGTTCCTATCATGTAATTGCCCCCGCATTTCTAAAATCCCATTTTATGTTTTCTTATTCCCCCATTGGCATGGCTTGCTAAATCATGCACCGGAAGGGGGTACCGCCGGTAAAAAAAAACTCCTGGCCCTATTCCAAGGCCAGGAGCATGAAAATATAATTCTAATTTCTTACTGTAATACAAAGTTGATAGGCACAGTGTATGATACCCTTACCGGTTTGCCCCGCTGTTTCCCGGGTTTCCACCTCGGAAGGTTAGAGACAACGCGCAACGCTTCTTTATCAATTGACGGGTCAACGCCCCTTAAGATTTTAGCATTGGAAACACTGCCATCTTTATCAACAACAAAAGTTACATATACTTTCCCCTCGATCCCATTCTCCTGTGCAATCACCGGGTATTGAATTGTATTGGCAATAAATTTACGAAGGGCAAGGTCTCCCCCCGGGAACTCCGGCATGTCCTCGACAATAAAGAACACCTGAGTGTCGTCTTCCTCCTCTTCATCGGCTAAATTAACCGGAGGAAGGTCAATAATTGTTTCATCGTCAGCCT
>JAADGO010000156.1:6283-18024 GCA_013152355.1 Chlorobiota bacterium | reverse complement strand
CCCCAAACCCCACTTCATTTCTTTTCCTTAGATGAAAAGAAACCAAGCAAAGAAAAATCAAGCCAAAATTAAGCTGTTGTGCTTTTCATTGCAACGGATTAGCACACATCACGCAATTTTGGCAGTGCACGCTCAAGAGTAATTAATATTAATGTTAATAAATTTGTACACCGCTAAACTTTATTGACCCCCTATATAAAATTTAGGACAGTCCTAAGAAAATAAGATGTATGAGGCTCTGGTTGCAAATTTTCAATCTTCTCATTAAACCATTTGTTCCCCACAGCTTTTCAATTTGACCCTAAAAAAGGAGGAAAACAAAACTAAAACAAAAAAAGCCACCGTTACCTGGCAGCCTTCCTGTGAATATTAAAATTCAAATGGGAAAGGGGAAAGCGACTATGGACGCTTTTTGAAGATGATTGATGATTTACAAACCCCTAAACACAAAACCAATCATAAATACAGAAGTCACTTTCCCCGAAGATTTTTAAAACAATACTTAATTAATTTTTTTAAATTCTTTCCGTTCTTATGCCATAATCATTCCGTAAATTGTAACAACCTGAAACCAAGGTATATTTTATTTTTCAAACGATCTTAAGTTTCTCATTTTGGGAAAACCATTCCCGAAATAGTAATTTACCGATGGCAAGTTACGAATTATTCTGTATGGAAACATTATCTTTGCAAAAAAAAAGTGGGAAGACGTAACAGGAAAAAACCATTTTACGAAAAAGTAGAAATTATTGATATTGGTGCTGAAGGGAAATCCATTGCAAAAATCAATGATATTGTAGTTTTCACATCGTATGTTATCCCGGGCGATATTGTCGATTTACAGGTAACCCGGAAGAAAAAAAAATACCAGGAAGCCAGGGTAAATAAGATACACACCTACTCAAAAGACCGGGTAGATGCTTTTTGCGAACATTTTGGCATTTGCGGTGGTTGCAAATGGCAATTCCTGCCCTATGTAAAACAATTGTATTACAAACAAAAACAGGTTGCCGACCAGTTGTCGAGGATTGGCAAAGTTGAATTGCCGCCTGTATCGCCGATAATTGGCTCTGAAAAAGATACTTTTTACAGGAATAAGCTGGAATTTACTTTTTCGAATGACCGCTGGCTGTTGGATAAAGAGGTTAACTCAAAATCTGAAGATATTGAAAAAAGGGCACTGGGGTTCCATGTCCCGGGGATGTTCAGTAAGGTTGTAACCATCAACAAATGCTGGCTGCAACCATCTCCATCGAACGAGGTCAGGGATTTTATTTATAAATATGCAGTAACGCATAACCTTGACTTTTTTGACATAAAAAACCAGGAAGGCTTTTTAAGGACCATAATAATACGGACAACCTCTGTTGGCGGAGTGATGCTGATCGTTACATTTTACAAAGAAGACAAACACCCCAGGGAAGCTTTATTACAGGCTATAAAAAATGAATTCCCTCAAATTACCTCTTTGCTGTATGTAATAAATGGTAAGGGGAACGATACCATTACCGACCAGGAAGTGAAGGTGTTTTCAGGAGCAGCCCATATCTGGGAAGAGATGGAGGGGCTTAGGTTTAAAATCGGGCCAAAAAGTTTTTTCCAGACAAATTCAACACAGGCTTACGAATTGTATAAAGTAACCCGCTCATTTGCAAGCCTCACCGGCAATGAGGTTGTATACGACCTGTACACGGGCACCGGCACCATTGCCAATTTTATTGCACGCCATGCCAAAAAGGTGGTTGGGGTTGAATATGTTCCTGAAGCCATTGAAGACGCAAAAATTAATTCGGCAGCTAACAATATTAATAATACCCGTTTTTTTGCCGGCGATATTAAAGATATCCTCAACCCTGATTTTTTTGCTGAGCATGGCCACCCTGATGTTGTAATCACCGACCCTCCCAGGGCAGGGATGCATGCCAGTGTTATAAATGCAATTCTTGATGCACTACCGGGAAAAATAGTATATGTAAGCTGCAACCCCTCTACCCAGGCACGCGACATAGCACTATTAGATGAAAAATATTCTGTCCGGAAGATACAGCCTGTAGACATGTTCCCGCATACCCACCATGTTGAAAATGTGGTGCTGCTGGAAAAAAAATAACAATAAACATCCTTTTTGGTATACTAATTCAGGCAACACTAAGTTATAGGATAACAAGGAGGCTACAGTTAAAGTATTGCTTTTAAATGAATTTAAAGGGTTTCGTAAAGTTTTTTCTATAACATCAGATTTATCAGGTTAATGTCGTCTGTAAATATTATATTTGCCGGGAAATCCAACCCCCCAGTGAGATGGAAACAGTATGTTAAAAATGAATAGATACAGAGGTTGGTTTATAAGACTTAAAAATAATAGGCTATTTGGTTTATTGGGGGCCTTGTCTTTAAAATTAAGTAGTATCTGTTTCCTGATGCTGGCATCATCACTTTTCTCCCATGCTTTCCCTGTAAATGCCTCTTCTAAGGGTATTGAGAATTCAACAAATGCACCGGCAGACACAATTGAGGTTAGCGTTACAGCCGGAGACGTTTGCCTTGGCAGCGATGTTGAGGTCAGGATCACAGGCCTCGATTCGGGGTTTACATACAACATAACCTATATAATTAGTGGTGCTGATAGTACTGGTGTTTTAGATACTGTTTTACAGGTAAAAGACAGCATCCGGTTATTTACTATCCCTGCTTCGGTATTGCAAACACCCGGAATAGATACTTTTTCTATAGTTGATATTGACGGTGATGGTGTTGCCGGCACAAACTATGTTGTGTTTGAGGTTTTGCCATGGCCAGCGATAACCAGCCAGCCCCAGGGGCGGGAAATATGTATAAATGAGGATTTTACCCTTTCGGTAGGTGTAAACGACCCGGGTTTAATGCTTCAATGGGAGAAAAAATCACCTGCCGACACGGCCTGGAATATTTTATTAAATGATACCGTTTACCAGGGCGTAAACGATAGTATTTTACAGGTAACATACAACGATGTTATTGATTCAAACTGGTTTCGTGTAAAAGTGTATAACCAGTCCTGCAATATCTATTCTGATAGTGTGCAACTATTTATTGATACAACCCCTCCTGAATTTATTAATTGCCCTGGAGATACCTTAATTCAATTGGGAGATGGTGAGTGCTCTGCTGAATATGATTTATCTCAAATATATTTAATTTCAAATATATATGATAAATGTGAAAGAATAAACGACCTTTCCCTGGGCTTTACTCCTTCTAAAGGTATTTGGGATCCTTTTGAGATTGGCACTACTAAAGTTGAAATTAAAGCAACGGATATAAATGGGAATGTGAGTTATTGCCGGTTCAATGTTGAAGTGATTGGCGCCCCACCCAGAATTGATTGCCCTGATTCTATTTTTCAATATGTAGACCCCGGGGAGTGCGGTGCTTCTGTCGTATTTGATGAGCCTGTGTTCAACCATGAATGTATACATGTAGAAGACACCAGGGTTTTAAGGCCGGGGAAAAAATCAGGCGATTTTTTCCCTTTAGGGCTTACCACGGTACGACGAGAGGTATGGTGGCAGGGGGAAACGATTGCAACATGTTCATTCAAGGTTGAGATAAATGATAACATAGACCCTGAACTTTTCTGCCCTGATGATACTACTTTGATAACCGACCCCGGGAAAACAACTGTTCAGTTCTATTATGATTTTGATTTTGACGATAATTGCAAAGATTACATTAATATTATTGAGCCGCCAGGCAACCTTTTGAGCGGATCTGAATTCCCGCTGGGTACTACCCCGGTAACCTGGGGTGTGAGCGATTTCGAAGGGGATGTTACAACATGCACATTCGATGTAAAAGTGCTGGATGCGGAATCTCCTGTAATAACCTGCCCCGGCGATATTGACATCATCCTTGAACCAACTGTTTGCGATACGTTCTTAACAATTGACATCCCCGATGCCCAGGATAACGATACAACCAACCAGGTGATTATCACAAATAGTATTAACGGTACTTCCAATGCAAGTGGTAATTATACTGTTGGCGAAACGGTTATAACCTGGATTGCAACTGATTTTGAAGGCAATAAAGATTCCTGCCATCAAACAGTTAATATAAGAAGTACACCGGTGGCCATTGCCGATGCCATATCGTTGGCAATGAATGATTCAATCACTTTCTCCCCGGTTGGCAACGATGAATATTGCAGAGGGTATGCCGGTTTAATGCCATTAAATATCCTGATTCCCCCGGTAAACGGAGAAGCTGTTACAACAGGGGATGATTGGCTCAGTATTGATTATACCCCCAACCATAATTTCTTCGGAACCGATTCTGTTTTATATGAAATTTGTACCGATGGGCAGATCTGCGACTCTGCCTGGGTAACCATTACTGTTAATGTTATTGTGGTTCCTGTTGCACTCGAAACAGATACATTTATCTCTCTGAATGGCGAACCAGTAGCCGGGAATGTATTGGAAAATGACAAGTTCACCAAAGATACTCCGTTCTCTGTAACTTTGGCAAGCGGGCCAACCCATGCAGAAATTTTTACTCTGGATACTCTGGGGAATATTAATTATACCCCGTATGCAGGTTTCCGTGGAGTTGACAGTTTCATGTATACGCTTTGCGATTTCCGCAATGAATGCAAAACGTCTTTAGCGGTAATTATGGTACTGGACGATACCGACCTGGATGACGTTGCCGACTTCTTCGATGTGGATGACGATAACGATGGCATACCTGATGAAATAGAAGGCAGCAGCGATTTCGATAACGATGGAATTCCTAACAGCCTGGATATTGATTCAGATAACGATGGAATTGTTGACAATATTGAAGCTCAACCTGAAGGGGCGTACATAGCACCTTCAGGCATTGATGACAACCAAAATGGATTGGACGATGCCTACGATATAAATGCAGGAGGCACGCCCATCGCAGTTACAAATAGCGATGATGATACGCAATATGATTTCCTGGATAACGATTCGGACAACGACAACGTCCCGGATTCTATTGAAGGGAATGATTCGAACAGCGATGGGTTAGCAGATATTGTTGCCATGGGAACCGATAGTGATAATGATGGTTTGGATGATGCTTTTGACCTGATAAACGGGTTTGGCATACCCGGCAACGAAACAGGGTCAAATGCACCGTTGCAGGATACCGATGGCGACAACATAAGGGATTGGCGCGACACTGATGACGATGGCGATTCGAAGACAACATTGCAGGAAGACCTTAACAACGATGGCAATGCCTTTGATGACGATTCTGATTACGATGGTATACCCGATTACCTTGATGCCGAAGACTATTGCGAGTTAATAATCCCCAATGGATTCTCTCCTAATGGCGATGGGATTGCCGATGTATTCTATATTAAGTGTATCCAGTTGTACCCCGATGCAGAACTGGTGGTATTTAACAGGTGGGGGCAAAAGGTATTTGTAAAAAAACATTATGGCAATACAGAGGCCTGGGGCGAAACAGATGCCTGGTGGGATGGTACGTCTTCTTCAAAAATGCAGATTGCGAATGGCATTTTACCTGCCGGTACCTATTTTTATATTTTAGACACGGGAGACAACTCAAAACCTAGAACAGGGATAATTTATTTAAACAGGAACGCTGACTCAATTAGTTTTTAATGCAAAAGCAACACAGGCATATAAGGTATTTTTTACTAGCGGTGCTAAGTGCATTATCGCTAAGTGTTATGGCTCAGCAGGAACCTGTTTACACACAGGATATTTTCAGTATCCAAACGGTAAACCCCGCTTACACAGGAATACGGGGGCAGGCAAGTATCACAGCTTTGGCCCGCCAACAATGGCTTGGGTTAACCGGGGCTCCGGGTACTCAGACACTTATTTTCCAATCTTCTACGAAAGATGAAAAAATTGGCTATGGGCTGACCCTGACAAACGATAAAATAGGGCTTGAAAAACGCATCAGTGTATATGGTGATTATTCCTATAAGCTGGCTTTAACGGAAGAAACATCCCTCCGGCTTGGTTTGAAACTGGGGTTTACAAATTACTCGAACAACCTGTTTGAATACACCATATACGACCCTAATTACGATATTGACCCTGCATTCCAGGACAGGATTGAGCAACGTTTTATGCCAAATTTCGGCATTGGCGCTTTTTTATATGGCGAAAACTATTACGTGGGGTTGTCGATTCCAAGAATTATCCAAAATGAATTAAAAAACCGTTCCAATGGATACGTATCGTATGCACAAATAAGGCACTTGTTTCTAAAGGCAGGGTATGTATTTGATGTAGCTGACGGGATTAAGTTTAAACCTGTTTTCAATACGACTGTTGTTATCGGAGCACCTGTTTACATGGGTTTCGGTGCAAATATATTATTTAAAGATAAAGTTTGGCTGGGGGCTTTGTACCGGATTGGCGATTCGTTTGGCCTGCTGGGGCAGTGGCAACTGAATGAAAAACTGAATGCCGGGTACGCGATAGATTTTTCTTCGTCAGACCTGAGCCGTTACCATAGCGGCACACACGAAATAGTAATAACTTACCAGTTTAATTATAAAAGTAAAAAACGGAAATCCATCCCCTATTTTTAATGCTTCAGAAGAAAATTTTTATTCTTTGTTTATATTGGTGATATTTAAACAACTTCAATTAATAAACCGCTGTATGATGAACAAGCTTTTTTATTTTATTTTAATCATAATCCTCAGTGCCTGTAATACCAGGGATAGCAAAAATAGCCAAACCGCTTCATATTCAGGTTCTGAAAGCTGCATAGAATGCCACGAACGGTTTTATAACCTGTGGTCGCCATCGCACCACGGAAAAGCCATGCAGGCTACGAACAAATCATTCATCAAAGAGAACGCATTGCCCGAAAGTGGCGATTTTGCATTAGAAGGCAAGAAATACGAGGTAATACTGGACGATTCGACACTGGTTTTATTGGAAAAAGAAGGGGCAGAAACAACGCGGTACGACATTGATTGGGCATTGGGTGGTAAAAATGTATATTATTTTTTAACCCCAATGGAAAAAGGGAAATTACAAACAATTCCGCTGGCCTACAATATAAATAAACAAGAATGGTACAATAACCCGGAATCGGCAATCCGCCATTTCCCCGATGCCGATACCCCTGATGAAGCATTATCATGGAAAGACCGGATGTACACATTCAATACATCGTGTTACGGATGCCACGTGAGCCAGTTAACCACCAATTTCGACCTTACATCTGATTCATACCGGACCACCTGGAGAGAATCGGGGATTAATTGCGAGACCTGCCACGGGCCCAGCTCTGAACATGTAAAACTATTCAAAAAAATAAAAAATGGCAAAGTGCCGTATGATATAAAACTGGTGGTAACAAAGAGGTTTACTCCGGAACAGCATAATTCTGCATGTGCCCCGTGCCATGCCAAAATGCAACCAATTACAGCTTCTTATATGCCGGGCAAGTTGTTCTATAACCATTATAACCTTACCACACTTGAGAATCCTGATTTTTATCCGGATGGCAGGGATTTGGGTGAGAACTATACCATGACAACCTGGGGGATGAATGCATGTGTTTCTAAAAGTGACTTGCATTGTGTTATCTGCCATACATCAAGCGGTAGGTTCAGGTTTAAAGGCGAAAATTCAAATGACGCCTGTAAGTCATGCCACGAAAGCAGGGTTAATGATGTGGTGGCGCACTCGCACCATCCTGAAGGTAGTGAAGGTGCTTTATGTATCAATTGCCACATGCCGAAAACAGAATTCGGGAATATGATTCGAAGCGACCATTCGTTCCGTCCTCCTATGCCGGGCGCAACATTGAAATTCGGCTCTCCCAATGCTTGTAATATCTGCCACAATAAAAAATCGGCCGAGTGGGCTGTGAAAAAAGTAAATGAGTGGTATCCTGATGACGCATACCGGAAAGAAACAATCAGGTGGGCACAACTAATAAAAGAAGCGCGTGAAGATAATTGGGCTAACCTGGATAAAATGCTTGAAATTATTAACGGGCAGGAACATAATGAGATTATTACCACATCGCTTATCCGGTTACTTGCCAACTGCCGGGATCAGGAGAAATGGAAGGTAATAATAGATGCACTGGGTAATAATTCACCGTTAGTCAGGTCGGCAGCAGCAGCCGGTTTGATGGGTAATTTCACAGAAGAGGCAAGAACGGCTTTGCTCAAAGCCTGCAGTGATACATTCCGGGTGGTAAGGGTATCGGCCGCCCTCCCGTTGTCGGCATTCCCTGATGAGCAGTTTTCTACGGAAGAACAGGCAATTATTGCCAAAGCTACTACAGAGTATAAGCAATCGCTGGTTTCCAGGCCCGATGATTGGAGTGCCCACTATAATATGGGTATCTTTTATCAGAACAGGGGGGATATTGTAAAAGCCCTGGAATCATACGAAACTTCTACACGGTTATACCCGGCGGCCATTATGCCGTTGGTCAACAGCAGTGTGCTTTACTCATATATAGGAAACCCGGCCAAGGCTGAAGAGAACCTCAGAAAAGCACTTAAATATGCACCTGACGATGAAGCAGTAAACCTGAACCTGGGATTGTTACTGGCAGAACAGGGCAGGAACGAAGAGGCAAAAAAGGCACTTGAAACCTGTTTGAAATCCAATCCAAACCAGGGGATAGCTGCCTATAACCTAAGTATTTTATATGCCGGCTCAGATATTAACAAGGCATTAAAATATGCAAAAATGGCTACTGCGGCAATACCGGAAGACCCAAAATACTCATATACACTGGCATATTACCAGTCTAAAGCCAAACTCGCAAAAGAATCGATTAAAACGTTAAAAGGTATTATAAAAAAATACCCCGGGCATTTAAATTCGGTGTTCTTACTGGCACAAATCTATGTGCAGGCAGGCCAAAAAGAAAAAGCGAAACAACTTTACATGAAAACATTAAAAGCTGAAGGGCTCTCTGATGCTGAAAAGGCAGGAGTTCAACAGGCATTGGCAGGGTTGAGTAAATAACCTCAATTAGTTGCGAAGGATTGAGTAACTCTAAAACGACCACTTCAGCCGCCCGAAAACAGCTTGTCCGTAGTCGCCATATTCGGTTTCTTTTTCTCCGAAAAACAGTTGCCCTGTTAACATCACCTCCAGGTTATTGCCCAGGGAATAAATGAGCGAAGGCCCGAGGAAATACGAATGGTCAGATGGATTTACTATAGCCATAAAATCTCCTGAGAACAGTGGGGTAAAAGGGTAGGATACCTGCCCGAATAATGAATACCTGGCCAATGAAAGCATTTTTGCTGAAAGATTCTGGTCGAAAAACGACCTGCCCCCTGCTTTGCCCAAAACACCATGGCTATTGTATAATACACCGGAATGGATGTACAGGCTGTTGCTAAAAGTATAATCTGCCGAAACCGAAGCAACCAGGGCCTCATTACTTCCGTTTTGTCCATTGCGTGGCTTGAAATAAGTAGCCTCGCCCCTAAACCCTGCCCCTTTAATATCGCCGGACCAGCCGCCGCCAAAAATATAGTCTTTCCCGACCCAGCCGCCAAGGAACTGAAAGTCGTAGCTCCACTTCGAAAAGCGGTACATCCCTGCCAGTGCCATTTGTTCGCTGTTCGCACCAAATTTATAAACCAATTCTGCCGATGAGGTTACGCCGGTAAAATACTGCACCTTTACCGCATCTGTACCGGGCCGCTCTTCATAGTCGAAGTCGAAATAAGAGAAGCTGTTAAATACATCGTTAGGGTTCCACACCAGGTTGATACCCCAATTTATCCGTTGCCTTCCCACGCGGACCTGCCATTTTCCTTTTTCGTAATCCAGCCAGGCCCTGTCAATAATAGAATATAAAAACCAACTATTGCCCGAAGCTATTGTCCCTGATAAGTCAAAGTACCCGTTGTCAACATCTATCAATGATTGGTAATCAGGGAATTCCCTGATCATCTGCCCGAAGATAAGCCTGTTGCGGGTTTCAATGGCCAGTGTCAATTCACTGCTGGCATACCATCTGAAATTGAGGCGGTTATGAATCAACCCCGATGCAAGGTACCCCTCACTAATCTCAGGTATCTGTACTTTAGGGTGGTAGTACATCCCCAGGTATTTTACATACCCGTTGAGTGCCATGTCGCGCCCCAGCGAAAAAGCAGTCAGCGAAATCAGGATAAAAAAAGCGGGTAAAAGAATCCGGGGTAATCTCACAAATTTCAATGAAACTTTAGGTTGCTGAATCCCTGAACCGGTACTTTGCCGGCCCGGGGCTTTGTATTTTGTGGCTTTATCTGTTTGATGCGTTTGCCCCGGCGAACTATTATTCGGGTATCTGGTTTTCATTTTGAGGTATGATTTTGGAATGATCCTGCAAAATCCATGACACACATTTTCCCATATTGAGGATGAGTACCCGTTGCAACGCCAATTTCCTCAAATTTTTCGTTCAGGAAATTTTTCCGATGCCCCCTGGAGTAAATCCCGTCATCGATAAGGAGGTAAATCACTATTTGTTGTGCATTAATATCCCCATAAGTAATATTCTCGGCAATCCTTGATTTCCATTGCCCATACCTTTCAATGCGGCTTTTCATCCCGGACTTGTCAGTGCCTGTGTGCCCTGTGCCTCCGTGCTTCGATTGGTCTGCCACATGGTCGGATGCAGCTTTTGATAAACCTTTGTGGGGTTTAAGTATGGGGACAGGTTTTTGGCGTTTCAAAAAACGCACGCATTCATATAAGGCCTTAACCCCTTCTTTGGTTAAAAGCGGCTTGTCGCCCGCATAATAGAATAGCTTGCCTTTGTAATTGTGCTTCAGCGGGTCGATGTAATCGGCAGCATATTTTGCCGGGTCCGACCTTAGTTTATTAATTTCAAGGATAACCTCTTTCGACAATTGCGACAGGTAACGGGCATTTACACCGGTATTAAGTTGGGAAATATTCCAGTTTGCAGCCGGGTAACCGGCAAAACATATACCGCCTGTAAAGGCTATAATCATTATAAGAAATACTATTTTCTTAACCTGGAACTGCATTTACTCCTTATTTATATCGCTTATCACTTTCCCATCTTCGAGTGTAATCACCCTGCGGGCTTTGTTCACAACCCGTTGGTCGTGCGTTGAGAATATAAACGTAATTTTCTCTTCTTTATTTAGCCCCTCCATGATATCAAGTAAATTTTCTGTAGATTTTGAGTCTAAATTAGCAGTAGGTTCATCGGCAAGTACAAATTTTGGCTTTGATGCCAGTGCACGTGCAACGGCTACCCTTTGTTGCTGCCCGCCCGATAATTTAGAAGGGCGGCTGTCGAAGCGCCCATCTAAACCAACCTTTATGAGCAACTCTTTGGCTCGCTCCTGCCTTTCCTGTTTTGGCCATCCCTGAAGCTGCATGATAAACTCAACGTTTTCAAGTGCCGTTAAAACAGGTATCAGATTGTAAGCCTGGAATACAAAACCAATATTATTCAACCGGAAATTGATCAGGTCCGATGAGTTCAGTTGGTTTACTAATGTACCGCCTACTTTTATTTCACCCTCAGTAGGCTGGTCCAAACCGCCTAACATATTGAGGAAAGTTGTTTTCCCCGACCCCGAAGGGCCGACAACTGCTGCAAAATCTCCTTCTTCAAAGTTCAGGTCGATACCGTTTACAGCATGTACCTTTACTTCTGAATCGTTGTAAATCTTTACAAGGTTTTTTACTTCAATGACCTTCATGGTTTATCTTTTTACTAATTACTTT
>JAADGO010000156.1:0-6240 GCA_013152355.1 Chlorobiota bacterium | reverse complement strand
CTACTAATCACATATCAATCCTAATCGCATCTGCCGGGTTGTATTTTAGTGCTTTCCGGGCAGGGTAAATCGATGCAACAATTCCTGTTAAAATCACCAGAATAGAAATGACGAGTACCATCCCGGGTTCTAAAACAGGGAAGATTATTGAGGCATACCCCATGTCTTCCAGTCCAACGGCATACATCGATAAGTCGATCCCGGAGCTTGCAGTGGCAACCGTTAAAGCGACTCCGAGTATAATACCAATTATGCCGCCTGTTAAAGTCAGGAATATCGTTTCCAGCATGAGCATCAGGAATATACGTTTTTTGCTCATCCCGATAGCCATGAGCATACCCAGCTCTTTTATCCTTTCAAGGACAACCATCAGCATGGTGTTTACAATCCCAAAGCCCAGTGCCAGGAGTATAATAATTACAAAAATATAGGTGTACATATTCCCTATTTCGTTGATATAACCCAGCTCAGGAGTGATCTCCTTCCATGATAAAACCTCGAGGCCGGGGTATTTCTCAACGATTTGTTTTTTTATAGCCTCCAGTTCTCCCGGTTCCGAAATGTGTACGGTAATTTCATGTACCGCTCCGTCAGCAATCACAGCCAGCTTTTGCAGGTCTGTATTCCTTACAAAAAGGTTCGCCTCTTCAAACATATTGTTGCCTGTATCGAAAATACCACAAACCCTGAATACCCCTCCGGTTATATTCCCCTCAGAATCCTGAAGGGTAATAATAATTTTCGACTTTAATCTTACTTTTAATTTATCAGCCAGTTTTTGTCCAATAACCACCGGATTCCTTCTAATACTTTCAAAGTAATTTCCTTCTTTAATGTAACGATAGAGGTTACTGGTAGTTTTTTCTCTTTCGGGGTCAACCCCGATTATCTTAACGCCTGCCCCTGTTTCGGCAGACGAAGCCATCGACTGAAGTACTATCCGGGGGCTGGTGCCGTCAACACCTTTAATCTTAAGTATTTCATTGCTTACCTGCCTGCCGTTTACAATCAGCATTTTCAGATCGAAATTATCCCTGAATTTCGGGTGGTGTATTTGAATGTATGAGACTTCTGTTTCAACTCCTGACTCGAGGCGTTGGTTCATCCAGCCTTTCATAAATGTACTTGCGAATACCCCGGCAAACATGCCAATTGAAATGGCTCCGATAATAACCCCGGACCTTACCGGGCTCCGCCACATATTTTTCCATGATAATGACCAAATCATTTTTTTATTTTAAAAAAGTTTAACTCCTCAACGCTTTGATTACACGTAGTTTAAGACTGGCAACTATTGGGTATATGCCAATAAGCATCGACAGGACAAAAATGGTTAATGCCTGTTGTGTGAAAACTATTGCCTGTTTTGAAAAAAACAAATAAGGCTCGAACCCAAAATCTTCCATTAACCGGGCTGTTTGCCCTGTCAGAGGAATTGGATGCCCTACCTGGTACGATATAATGGGGAAACTAACCACTATTCCGGCCACTACCCCCAGTAGCCCTATTAAAAATGTTTCAATAAAAAGTATGATTGCCAAACGGCGTTTTTGCATCCCCACTGCCACCATTACACCAAATTCTTTACGGCGTTCGGCAATCATCATCATTATTGTGGCTAAAATGCCAAAGGCAATAACAATATATAAAACTGCTTTCATTATTACGCCACCAGCCCTGTCGCTTTCAATTTGCTGGACAATTTCAGGCTGCATTTCTTCCCAGCTCATTACCGAATAAGGGCTGGTTACCTCCTTTTTTAATTTTTGAAGGACAGAGTACATATCTCTACCATTGCTTACATTTATTACCAGGGAGGTAATTTTATTTGGTGCAGAATAAAACTCCTGGCAATTAGCAAGGTCCATGTAAACAACTACTTTATTCAGGTCGGGCGATGCATGTTTTACCAATCCTCTAATGGGGAACATGCCGGCTGCACTAATGCCATGGTATCCCTGGCTAATCAACACCAGCGTGTCATTTACCCCCAGTTTCAGGTAACTGGCAAGCCCTTCGCCTATAACTACTCCTTTGTCGCCATTCTTCAGGTAATGGCCTTCTTTTATTTTTGAACTTAGCCTGGTCCATTGGTCTTCTTTTTCAGGGGCAATACCAAATACCATGGCCCCTTTTGTAAGTTCATCGGATGATGCCAGTGCAAACGACTCAAGCCTTGGGAAAACCATTTCAACTTCTTTGTGTTTTTCCACCTTCCTGACAAGGGCTTCATCGTAATCAAAAGTATTGTTGATACTTTTATTTTCCCAATACTTTTCGTTGTGGATCTGAATATACCCGGAATAGAATTTTACGACTATATCGACCATCTTTTCGTATGACCCCTCCTGCATAGAAGTCATGTATGCAGATAAAAGGACTCCGAAGAATATGGAAGCTACAGTTATAAGTGTCCGCCGGCGGTTTCTCCATAGGTTCCTCCAGGCAATTTTAAAGTTTGTTATCATAACTCAAGGGTTGATAGGTTGAATGGTAAATTGGCCGACTGAGAAAAAGTATTTTTCATGGAAGATTGAGTTTATTTGTTTTTTTTAGTGATCGTGGCATAATTTTAAGAATCTCAATACTTTCGGTATGTAATTTACCTTATTCTTTTCATATTTTGTTGCGAAAAAAACGATTCTTTTATATCCACATTAAATTTAATATTGTCGAAGGTCAGGATTGTTTTATGCCCTTCTTTTTCGGCAGGGATCATTTCAAGGTGAGTGGGCATCATACGGTCGTCCATCAGTTTTATATCAGAAAGGATTTCAGTATTTATCAAAATCCCATCCTCATCAAAATATTCAGCTTTGAGCCAAATGTAGTCGGTTTGGGTTATCCACATAATTATTTTGCCCCAAACAACGGGAGCATCTTCCTTAGGTATCAATTCCACCTTGTAGCAAGCACGGCCTTCCAGTTCCTCTTTGCCAAGCAACTTATGGTCATAATCTTTAACCAGCGATGATTCTTTCACCAGGTCATCGTTGGTAAAATCGGAGCCCATCCACGATTGCATCATCATTGACGGGGGTAGTTTAATCATTCTTTCGATTGATGGTACCCAGTTCCACATTTCATCATACCTTTTCAGGAAAACCTGCCCTTTCTCTTTGGCAGGTGCGGTAATGTAAATCAGGGAGAAATCATTCCCCAAAGTCCAGTTCTTCATAGAAACCGTCCGCGACCAGGATGGGCGGACAATAGTCATCGTTAATTCCCCCTGGCTCGATGAACCACGGAATTTCTCATCAGCCAGGCGGACAATCTCTTTGACATCCTGGGCAAAAGATGAAACTGTAAGCAGGCTGAAAAATAAAAGGGTGATTTTTGTTTTCATAACTTTGAGGTTATTGGGTTATTATCTGTTTTTAATTTGACGTAAGACCGCATTGATGATTTTTTCTTCCATTGTTTCTATAGGGAAAATCTCGGGGATAACAATACAGTAAAGAAAAGCACCTTCTATCATTGCACTGATTACCATTAAATCCCCATCGGGGTCGGTACTTCCCATTGATACGATAAAGTCGTATATCATTTTGAACATAGGCTGCCCGATTTTTATATACTCATCTTTAAATGATTCAGAGACTTTTGGCTGGAGTATTAATGAAAAGTACAGTTTCCAATGCCGCAGGTTTTCACGGACTAACTTAAAACTTTGCCGTAAAAAAAAGATAAACTCTTTTTCGGTAAGTACCCCGTCATGGTTCAGGTCGAAATTCTCATAAATAGAGGAAAAACTATGCTTAATGATTTCATCAAGTATCTCATTCTTACTTTTAAAATAATTGTACGAAAGCCCTTTGGAAATACCTGCTTTTTTTGCAATCTGGCTAATTGACGTTGCATGGAATCCATTTTCTGCAAATAATTCAAGTGCAGTATCCAGGATTAACTTCCTCTTTTCCTGCCTTATTTTATCGAATTGCTTTGATGTTCTTGGAGACATTCTTTATTGTTTATGACTGAACGGTCGGTCAAAACTAAATGATTGTTTTTAAATATGCAACATTTTCTGTGTTAAATAATTGTTAAGGTTGACTAAACGGTCAGTCATAAACAGATTTGTTAATGGTGATGAAACTGGTACATTTAAAGGCTGTTTAAAATTTGTTTTCGGGAATTTTTTTTATTTTTGCCAAGCCGGTTGGGAATGGCTGTCCGGCGGCAGGCAGAGCCTAATTGTAATACATTTAAAATAAAATGATAAGCGGGAGTAGCTCAGTGGTAGAGCATCAGCTTCCCAAGCTGAGGGTCGCGGGTTCGACCCCCGTTTCCCGCTCACTGAAGATGAAGGAGTTTGGCGAAAGCCTGACTCCTTTTTTCAATCAGTCCTAATATTGATTAGTAACACATTTTTAAATATTTATTTTTTACCACCATATTTTTGTAAATTGCCTAAAAAGGGAACGAGATGAATGCATATTTATTAATAATAGGGCTTTGTGTAATTATTATATTTTCATTTTTCTGCAACATCCTGGCTAAGAGGTATAATATCCCCAGTGTACTTATTTTAATCCTCCTGGGAGTAGTTATCCAACAGTTGCTGTCTTATATTGATATGGATATGGAGTTATTCGGGGCACTGGAGGTACTGGGTATTATCGGATTAATCATGATTGTCCTGGAAGCTGCACTTGACCTTGAGTTGAGTTGGGAGAAATGGCCTGTTATCTGGAGGTCATTTACGATAGCTTCCCTTTCCTTAGGGTTGACCTCCATTGTATTGTCATTTGTTATCAAGTTGTTTATTCCCGATATTGAATTGCTCTCGGCGGTGGTTTATGCAATCCCCTTATCTATTATGAGCAGTGCAATTATTATCCCCAGTGTGGTTAACCTTAATAAGTATAAAAGGGAATTCTTGATTTACGAAAGTACATTCTCCGATATTTTGGGTATTATGGTATTCTATCTAATCATTGAAAACCTGAATACTGAAGGGATGAGGCAGTTGAGTTTTGCTATCGGGGGTAATATTTTCCTGACAATTACTGTTTCGATAATCCTGAGCTATGCACTATTATATATTATCCAGAATATTAAAGGTGACGTCAGGTTTTTCCTTTTCCTGGCCATATTGATACTGTTGTATTCTATTGCTAAAATGTTCCACCTCTCTTCCCTGATAATTATACTTATGTTCGGGCTGCTATTACGCAACCATAATGTATTGCTTTTCGGTAAGCTGAAGAATTTGCTGTTGGACGACAGAATTGATGTCGTTTTCGACCAGTTTAAAATGATCACGGTTGAAACATCGTTCCTTGTGCGCACATTCTTTTTTGTTGTGTTTGGCATGACATTACCCCTGGTCTCATTGATAAAATGGGAGGTATGGTCGATTAGTATTATTTTCCTGATGATAACCTATATGTTAAGGTTTGGGCTGTTTTATGTAGTGGAAAGGAAAGATACCATGCCTCAGACATTTATTGCCCCCAAAGGGTTGATAACTATCCTGCTGTTTTTTGCTATCCCCGATGAATTAAAATCGGACTGGTTCGAACGTGGTGTGATGTTTTTAGTTATTATTGCCACCAGTATAATAATGGCATTGGCGTTAATTACCTACAGCAAAAGGAAAAACTCCGGTTCATCCGATGATGGTGCCACTCCTGAAAAAGATTCACCTGGCTATACGAAAAATAATGTGTTTGACTTGCCGGTTGAATAATTTTTAAACAGTCTCTTATTTCTTTTATTATTTTTGTGATTTTTTAGCCACTTTAGCTCAGTTGGTAGAGCAGCTCACTCGTAATGAGCAGGCCGCGGGTTCGAGTCCCGTGAGTGGCTCATGTGAATCTCTCATCCAGATAGATTCGGGATACGGGCCAGGTACTTTTAAGGCTCTCCCGGTGAGGTGCCCCCCGGTTGTTAATATTCGCACGCCTAGTGAGGACTTCACTTTAAGTGAAACCCTCACTTTTAATGAAATGCAAATTTCCTTCAACCCCGGAGGGTTTGCATATTTATAGCAAAGAAATCAATGTTGCCAAATGTCCGGCCGGGGCCGAATCCCTTTGTATTTGCCTGTTCCTATAAATATGTGATACCTCCGGCATCGATATTGCAGTTGCCCCCCAACAACATTCAAGAGGCCGCTTCTCCCCTCCGGGGCTCGCGAATACCGGATCATATAAGAATTAGGGTGGAGTAATATTGGATTCATGGAATAGCTTGGGAAGGAAAGTCCCTAAGGATTCCCAGGTAAATTTCAGATTA
>JAADGO010000149.1 GCA_013152355.1 Chlorobiota bacterium | reverse complement strand
ATGGGCTGCCTAAACTGTAAACTAAAGGAGTTTACTTTGGGTGAAATCAACCAAATGATTGAAAATGGTACATTGGAAGAGCATTTTGAAAAAATCAAATAAATAACCAAAAATTGTAATATATGGTATGATTCTATCAACGCCAAACAACTAACTCCCGGAAGCAACAAGGTTGCTCACCAGGCACACAGGCATTACTAATGTGCAATTGACGGCCCTCATTGCTCTCATCGCAGGTAGGGATTACCTGAATTTTCCGAGTACTCACTACTCTTTACCAATTACTCATATTTAAAAAATGAAACCAAAAATCATAAAGTTGACCGCCATTTTCCTGTTATTGCTATTTATTGGGGCAGGATGTAAAAAAAATGAAATTGAAATTGCCGATGAAAGTATAGTAGTTGACAATTATCCAGGTGTATCGGTATATAAAACAAACGGCAATTATTTTAATTATATCTCTATTAAATTTAATGATGATGGAGAACTTGGTGGAACTCCTTATTTTACTTCCCAAAGTTCAGGGATATCCATTGATGCCAAGGGTAATGTTTCTTATAATAGACGTTGGTTATTAAGAAGTGGCTATATTGTTTGCTCTGAAATTAGTCGTAAAGATGTTTTTACGGACATCACATATACTGAATACTATAACTATTGTATTAAGAATAAAAAATCTTATACAGCGGAAATGTTCAGGAGCCGTGTTATTGATGAAAACCCATTCATTGAATACTACTATTCGACTGGATTCAATAAAAAATACAAAGAGTTTACACTTGGTGAAATTAACCAGATGATTGAAAATGGCACATTGGAAGAGCATTTTGAAAAAATCAAATAAATAACCAAAAATTGTAATATAATGGTATGATTCTATCAACGCCAAACAACTAACTCCCGGAAGCAACAAGTTTGTTTACCAGGCACACAGGCATTACTAATATGCAGTTGACGATCCTCATTGCTCTCATCGCAGGTAGGGATTACCTGAATTTTCCGAGTACTCACTACTCCGTACTAATTACACATATTAAAAATATGAAATCAAAAGTATTATTCCCTCTATTATTAATCATATTTTTCACACTATCGTGTAAAAAGGGAAACGATACATACATTAAACCTTTAAACGTCCTTAATGCCTGTGGGAAAGAGGATCCGTTAAATCAACTGGGATGGCTGAACGAGTTAGCCAATAAGTCGTTAAATGATAAATCGGGAAATTATATAGGAAATATATGGATAGTATCGTATGAAGGTTCGGATATTATAGTTACAGATATGGCTTTAGGTTCGGGAGGAATCCTATATTATTTTTTTGATTGCAATGGAGATCAATGTTCGACTATGGAGGGTCTAGATATAAATGATTTAAATAGTTCCTTAACCGACTTAAATAAAGTTTTTTCCACTGTAAAATAGTTAGTAAAAGGAAAGACTTCTTCGCATATTATTTTATTCTATACACATTTTTAACACGTAAAAAAAATATGACATCAATATTTTATTATTATACAATCTTATCCACCTCTTCGGGTGGTTGTGCCAATACAGCTCTGTTGCCGTTTACAACTATCGGACGTTGCAATAATTTTGGGTTTTCCGCTAAAATTTTAATCCATTCATCACCTGTCAGGTTTTTCCCTTTGTAGTTCTTTTTGTACTCTTTCTCCTGGGTTCGTACAAAATCAGAAACAGGCCTTCCGGTTTTTGCAATAATACCCTTCAGTTCCTTAACAGAGATGCCATCGACCAGGTATTTCTTTATTTCCAGGTCGAGCCCTTTCTTTTCGAGGTATTCCAGCCCTGCACGGCTTTTGGCACAACGTGGGTTATGGTATATTTTCAAACTCATATAGTGTTTTGATTTTATATAATTGTAATAATCTTCCTGTGCCCTGAATCTTTTAAGAAGCCCTTCACGGTTGTAATTATTTGACAGGCCGGGGTCGAGAATACGTGCTTTAGTGTTATCTTTTAATTGAATCCGAAGCATTTCTCTCAGTTCCTGCTTAATTCGTTTATCGTATATCGGGCAGGCCACCTCAATACGGCGGTTCAGGTTACGCGGCATCCAGTCGGCAGAAGAGATAAAAAACCTTTCATCGCCACCATTCCCAAACATGAATACCCGTGAATGTTCGAGGTATTTATCGACAATACTTATGGCCTGAATATTCTCGCTCCAACCCTGTATCCCGGTTTTCATCCCAAAAATACCCCTTACAATGAGTTTTATTTTAACCCCTGCCTGCGCAGCTTCGTATAATTTGTCCATCATCCCGGGGTCAATGAGGCTGTTCATTTTCAACACCATATATGCCCTCTTGCCCTCTTTTGCCAGCTTGATCTCGTTATCAATCTGTTCGCAAAAGAAATCACGCATATAAAACGGGCTTACAATCAAGTGTTTATACTTAAAGTGTTTGAAGTTGTGCTTAAAAAACTCGAAAACATGGGCTACTTCATCGGCAAGCCTGGGGTCGGTAGTCAACAGACCTTTATCGGCGTATACCTGGGCAGTACCTTCATGGAAGTTCCCGGTACCGATATAGGCATAGTTCCTGAACCCTGCTTTTTCTTCGCGTTTAATCCATGCCAGTTTACTGTGTACTTTCAACCCTGAAATACCATTAATAATATGTGCCCCTTCTTCCTGAAGCTTTTCCGACCAGAAGATATTGGCTTCCTCATCGAACCTCGCCTGTAACTCAATAACCACAGTTACTTTTTTACCGTTCCTGATAGCGTTCAACAATGCATTGACAACCTTTGAGTCTTCGGCTACACGGTAAATGGTGATCCCGATTTCTTTCACTTTAGGGTCGATTGCCGCTTCACGCATCAAATCGATAAAATGCCCAAAAGTCTGATATGGGTAGTGTAGCATTATATCTTTCTGCCTTATAACTTTAAGGATGCTCTGATTGGGGCGAAGTGCTTTGTGCCTTATTGGCTGCAGGGTTTGGTAATAATGATGGGGTTTCCCTATTTCCGGGAACTTCATTAAATCACGGTGATTGTGGTACCTGCCTCCTGCAACTGTATTATTCTCTTTGTCGATCTTCATTTTCCGGGTAATAAAATCCAGGAAATCTTTTGGGATACCTTTGTCATAGATTAACCTGACAGGGCGCCCATGCTTCCTTTTTTTCAACCCCAGCTCCATTTTCTCCAGGAAACTTTTTGAGATATCATCATCAATATCCAATTCGGCATCGCGGGTTACTTTTATGGTGTAGGCTTCTAACTTATCGTAAGAAAAAATAGCAAATATATCACCAAGGCAATACCTGATCACATCGTCAAGCCACATTACGTACTTCTTCGAGTCGGCTTCGGGCAATACGATAAATCGTGAAGCCGTTTTACTGGGGATACGAACCAAAGCGTAAGCAAATTTTTCAGGGTTTTGTTGTTTTGAAAGCTTAACGGCGAGGTAAACCGAACGGTCGCGCAAATACGGGAATTTCATATTCTTGTTAAGCATAATCGGGACAAGGTTCGGGAATACCTTATCATGGAAATATTTCCGGACAGCGACCCCCTGAGAGTGAGTCAGCTCCTTTTCGTTGATAAAATAAATACCTTCCTTTGCCAGCTCTTTAATCAGGTGTTGAAAAATATCATACGACATACGCTGATGCCTGTTTACTATTTCCTGGATCTGGTCGCGCAATTCAACCGGGGTAAGTTCACCCAACAAATTCTCTCTATCGCTCCCAAAATCGACCATGCGCCTTACCGTTGCAACACGAACGCGGAAAAATTCATCCAGGTTATTCGAAAAGATACCTATAAACCTGAGTCGTTCCAATAATGGAGTATTTGGGTCTTCAGCCTCCTGAAGTACCCGTTCGTTAAACGACAACCAACTAATCTCCCTGTTTATATACCTCTGCACTGACTTCATGGCTCTAATTATGTTTCTAGTAAATCCTCCGAACAGACGAGTTTTTACTAATATCTATAAAACAGACTAATTTTCAAAGGAAAACTTTTATTAAGTTCTTTAAAGATGGGTGATAAGGTAATTTTCATACTCAGCAGGCGACTCGAAGTCACCTGCTGAGTAGTGTAGGGTTGTAGTGTAAATCCTGTGGTATCGAATTGATATTCAAGCAAAGGCCCTGTAAGGGCGGTACAGCCTGCCGCCATGCATATTGCTAACGTTCATTGTATCCCAGGATACCTGATCAGTACTTAAAGTGGATTAAAATCAGGAGTGCCTAAAACTGTTGGTTTAAAATTCATTCCCTCCCGGGCTTTCAGCCCTGCCATACATTAATGTTGTTTTTCACAGGGTTACGTTACACTGCACCCTGTGCTATTACATTCCATCCCTTTGGGATTCCTTTTTTAGATCAATACAAAGAAAATTCTTTTTCTAGCCAGTGCTTTAATAAAATTTATGCGACCTTCTCAATTATTGTAGCAACTTTTTAGAGGGTATCCTTATGCCTTCCCGCCAAATTCCATTAAGTAGGCTTTAATAAAATCATCGATCCCGCCATCAAGCACTGCCTGCACATTCCCGGTTTCATAATTTGTACGCAGGTCTTTCACCATTTTATACGGCTGCAGCACATACGACCGGATTTGTGAGCCCCACTCTATTTTTCTTTTTTGCGACTCAACAGCCATGGCTTTTTCCCGGCGTTTGCGTAGCTCCAATTCATAAAGCTGCGATTTCAATATCCGCATGGCATTTTCTTTGTTGCCAAGCTGTGAACGGCTTTCTGTATTTTCAATGATTATCCCTGTTGGGGCATGACGTAGCCTGACTCCTGTTTCAACCTTGTTGACATTCTGCCCTCCTGCGCCGCCGCTCCGGAATGTATCCCAGGTAATATCTGCCGGATTCACTTCTACTTCAATAGTATCATCGATTAAAGGAGCCACAAAAACAGAAGCAAAAGAGGTCATTCGTTTGTTTTGGGCATTAAATGGCGAGAGGCGTACCAGCCGGTGTACCCCGTTCTCACTTTTCAGGTAACCGTAGGCATACTCTCCATCCAGTTCGATGGTACAGCTTTTAACGCCCACCTCATCGCCGGGCTGGTAATCCATCATTTTTAGTTTGTAGCCATTTTTCTCGCCCCAGCGTGTATACATGCGCATAAGCATATCTGCCCAGTCGTTGCTTTCCGTACCACCAGCCCCGGCATTTATTTTCAGGATTGCCCCCAGGTGGTCTTCCTCGCTGCGAAGCATGTTTTTTGCTTCCAGTTCTTCTACTTTGGCAATTGTTTCCTCAAAAGCCTTGTCGACCTCAGCCTCAGTAGCTTCACCGGCTTCGAAAAATTCAAATAATACCAGGAAATCCTCAACCAACCGGTCTACTTCATTAAATCCATCCGTCCATATTTTGATCGACCGGATAGCCTTCATCTGCTGCTCCGCTTCTTTTGGATTTCCCCAAAATGCAGGATCCTGGGTTTTTAATTCCTCTTCTTTTAATTGAATGATTTTCGCATCGTAGTCAAAGATGCCTCCTTAACGCATCCCGGCGATTAATAAGTGTTTTGACTTGTTCTTTTAAAACCATTTGTTATGTTTTTCTGAAGGGGTAAAAGTAAGAAGTTTTTTTGATTTTGCTATATGGCTATTTTATCACCGAATTTATATGCCGGTGTATATATTCGGGTTCAAAACCCCTGTTTTGCATAAACCGGATAATTTTCCCCATTTTATCAAACCGGTTATTGCTTTTAATTGATTTTGCTTTATTCTTCATCGTTTTCAAAAGCAGGTTAACATATTTTTCTTCATTAATTTCTTCTAATCCTGCACGGATATACTTTTGTGGAAGGCCTTTTTGCTTCAGGTAATAAATAATTTTCACCCTCCCCCATTTATTTATCCTGAACTTGTCGCGTACAAATGCCTTGGCATAACGTTCATCGTCAATAAACTCTTCTTTTTTCAACCTGTCGATTATTGCCTCTGCATCATATTTCTCAAATCCGTGTTCCAACAACCTTTTTTTTATATCAGGCGAGCATCTTTCAGATTTGCTGCATAAAACAGCCATCTTCGTGAAGGCTTCGTTTGCTGTTAGTTTCTCAGTACCCATGGATATTTTATTGTGAATCAGAAATGTTACTAAAAGTACAAAAAAATGAGGTCAGAGTCAAGAGCAGCCTGGTTTATTAAAACCCTGCCTTAAAATATTCAGAAATAATTCCCTTTTTTACAGGGTGCTCATTCCAGTATACCTGTCAAAATACATACATCCTTAAATTTCATCACCTGCCCGTCCGTATTAAAGACCTCAACCAGCACAACATAAACGCCCAGAGATAACATCTGCCCTGTTTCATCTTTGCCATCCCATTTTATGCTGCCTTGTGTACCTAAAACCTCATTTTTCATGAGTTGATATACCAGCCTCCCGTTTGAATCAAATATCCAGGCATTGGCAATATTCCCGGCTTTTTCCATCTGGTATTTGATGTACATCCTGTCGTGAAATCCATCTTCATTGGGAGAAAATGATTTAGGTTCAACCACCACCTTATTTACAGGAGCTTCCTGGAGGTATTGCGAGTTTTGATAGCCCGGGGTGGCATATCCGGCACTCTCGGCAGCCGATTGCCATGAAGAGGGTTGGTTGGTTTCTGAAATAAAAGCCACCCGCTCAAGCGACACCCCCTCTTCATCGTACAATGCTATGGAGTGCATTTTTTCGGAATACATGAATTCATCAATAACCGTTGCCGAATCGGCCAGTAACACCACGTACCCTTCTTTGTTTGGATAGGAAGGGAACTTTTCCATTTCGAGGAAACATTCAGGGCATTCTGAGAAATAAAAATCTGAGACCCCGGCACTGTAAGGTGTGCAAAGCAAATAACTCCCGGGCTGCCAACTACTTTTGCTATCACAAACCGTGTAAACCTGTTTTAATTCCAGCTCCTTGCCCCTTGATGCAAGAAAAAGCCTGTAAAATGGGATTGCTTTTTGCGAAATATTAACCAGCTCAACAAAATCGGCTCCGTCAGGGTAAGGGTTAAACAGTACTTCATTGATAACCACATCTCCGGGTTTTACTACAACCCATTGTATTTCCACATGAGCCCCTGTTAATAAATTCCCACACTCATCATTCATATTCTTCAGTTCCAGGGCGTAAACCTTATCTTCTAAAAAATGGCCGGCGAAACTCAAAACGGCCACTTCCCCGGAATTAAATATTACCTGCCCGGGTGATCCAATCCCATCGGATACCACATAATTGGATACTTGTTTCAGGACTATAGTATCCATTTCTTCAGAAAACTTAATTTCTATTTTATTTTCTGAAATTGCCGTTGCCCAAATAAGGTGAGGTGCTTCAATATCCGGGTTGTCGGCTTTTACCGAGTTCCTGGCTCCCGGGGTACCTCCATCTTCAGCCACCGAGGCAACCCAGTTCCGGCTTTGCCCGCAAAACCGGTTGGGGTCAATCCGTTCGAGTGACCACCCGCCGTTGCCTTTTTCAGAATCGCCGTACCAATCATCGCTATATGAAACAGCATCTATAACAATACCTCTTTCATTCTTCAACTCAATAGTGCACCCACTGTTTATCAATGCAGGGAAACCCGGTACAGCCAAACTCTTCCCAATTGAACTGAACTCGTCAAAAGCACCTGTCTTACACAAAATCAGGTATCCGCCGGGCAACAAGGTAACATTGCCCAGTCTTTTCTCCGAATCCCTGACCTTCAAAAACCACCCGCCTAAATCAATTGGGGTTAACGACCTGTTGTACAGCTCGATAAACTCCTGCTTTGGTAGGTTGACAGGAGGATTGGGGTCGGCCATAATCTCATTAATAACAATATCGTATAGATCGGAGAGTGTAACATTATCATTTTGCAATGGCCCGTTAATTCCGTCAAAGGCTGTATGGATAGGCACTCCACCATCATCACCACATATTACTCTGCCGGGGGTTGAAAAGTTTTCAGTCCAAATTTCAGTTGCTCTGCCTTCAGAAATAAAGAAGCATAAATACAATGTTAATAATTTAAAAATATTGCTACACATCGCGTTAAAGATTTCATACAAAAGGCTAACTTTGGTGGCCAGGAGAAACTAATATTTGTCGTAATTTAACTAAATTCTGTTTAATATGAAAGTTGCAATTGTTGGTGCAAGTGGAGCAGTCGGGCAGGAATTCCTCCGGGTTCTTGAAGAGAGGAATTTCCCTTTAGATGAGTTAGTGTTATTTGGGTCGGGCCGGAGTGCCGGCAGGGAGTACGAATTTAAAGGTAAAAAGTTAACCGTAAAAGAACTTCAACACAACGATGATTTTAAAGGAGTTGATATTGCCCTTACTTCGGCAGGAGGCGGTATTTCCAAGGAATTTGCATCGACAATTACAAAGCATGGTGCCATAATGATCGACAATTCAAGTGCATTCCGTTATGAAGACGATGTACCCCTGGTAGTTCCGGAAGTAAACCCGGAGGATGCAAAAAGCCGCCCACGGAATATTATTGCGAACCCGAATTGCTCGACCATTCAAATGGTAGTTGCTTTAAAACCTATTGAAGAACTGTCGCATATTAAACGCATATATGTGTCGACCTACCAGGCAGCCAGTGGTGCAGGAGCAAGCGGACTTGCCGAGCTGGAAAAACAGGTAAAACAGATTGCCAATAATGAAGAGCCCGGAGTGGAAGCTTTTCAATACCAGCTGGTCCTGAATATCATCCCGCATATTGATGTTTTCCTTGATAACGGTTATACCAAAGAGGAGATGAAAATGTTTTGGGAAACACAAAAAATAATGCACACTGATGCTTTGGTAAGCTCAACTTGTGTCCGGGTACCTGTGTTAAGGGCACATTCGGAGGCAATTTGGGTTGAAACGGAAGAACCTTTATCGGTGGATGAAGTGAAAAAAGCATTTAACAATTTTGATGGGCTGACTGTCATGGATAATCCTGCTGAAAAAGAATATCCAATGCCGTTGTTTATCTCTGGTAAAGACGATGTTTATGTTGGCCGTATCCGTAAAGACCTTGCAAACCCCAATGGGATTACTTTCTGGTGCGTTGGCGACCAAATTAAAAAAGGTGCTGCCTTAAATGCTGTCCAGATTGCCGAATACCTGATTAAAGAAGGAGAAGTATAGGTAAAAAGACTTTAAACAACTTCAATAATATATGCCCGTACTGCTTGCCAGGCGGGCTTATTTTTTGCTTTCCCGGCACTATTCCCGAATAATATCTATTTCTCCTCCAACTCCTAATTTAATGATACTTGAAGGCTGGGCAGGGGCAGGGTCGTCCTGGCGGTATTCTACTATATAATCAACTAATTCTTTTATCCCTTCTGATATTTCATCAAAAAACCGTGGAGGTTCCTCACCACTGATATTAGCCGATGTTGAAACTATTGGTTTGCGGAAACGCTTCAACAACCCGGAGGTAAACTTTTCTTTAGTGAAGCGTATCCCAACACTCCCGTCTTCGGCAATCAGGTTGGCAGCCAGGTTCTTAGCATTTGGGTAGATTATTGTTAATGCTGTTGTTGAGATCTCAATCAGATCCCACGCAACTTCAGGGACTTTTTCAATATACCGTTCCAGCAGTGCCGGATTCTCCATGAGCACCAGCATACTTTTACTATCCTGCCTTTTTTTTATTTCATAAATACGTTTTACCGCTTCAGGGTTTGTAGCATCACAGCCAATACCCCATATTGTATCTGTCGGGTAAAGGATTACGCCTCCTTTTTTTAATACTTCTGTACATTTTACCAGGTCGTTATGCATTTCCCATCACTTTTTTATAAACATCCATTAATGTGGCAACTGAGATTTTGGGAGAAAACTGCTCTGCCCTTTCCCGCCCTTTTTCAATTAATCCTTCCCTCAGCTTACTGTTCTCCAGTAAATTTATAAAACATTTTTTTATCTCATCCACATTCCCCGGATCGCAAAAACAGGCGGCATCTCCTGCAACCTCAGGCAGGCATGAAGTATTTGACGTGACCACCGGGCATCCTGAAGCCATTGCTTCAATTACAGGAAGCCCAAACCCTTCGAAAAAAGATATATAAGCTAAAAACTGTGCTCCTTTGTATATTGCAGGCAAGTCCTCGTCAGGCACCTTATCCAGGAAGTGGATTTTCCTTTCCATATTATTTTCTGAGATATAATCCAATAGATTCTGGACATAAGTGGTTGGCCTCCCCACAATTACCAGTGGCACATCAATATTGCCCGACCGTATTGCCTTTAGGATGTTCAAATGGTTCTTACGGGGTTCTATTGTCCCCAATGAAAGGATATATTTTTCAGGCAGGTTATATTTTTTTAATACCAGGCCCGGTGCCGTTGCATCAAAAAACCTGCTGGAGATTGACTGGTACACCACCTCTATTCTTTCAGGGGCCACCTTTAAGTACCTTACAATATCGTCTTTTGTTTGCCGGCTTATTGCTATAATCTTATCAGCAACTTCGGTGGCAAACTTCACTTTCCGGTAATAAATCTTCCTGTCGATAGGTTTATATAAATGAGGGAAGCGCATAAAAATCAAATCGTGTATGGTTACAACCGACCGTACCTGTGAGTCTCTGATTCCAGCAGGAAGCTCCTGGCTTAACCCGTGAAACAGGTCAATCTCCTTTTTCATAAGTACCCGGTTTAATGAGATACTACGCCAAACCGATTTTAATATCTTTGTTAACGTATTATCGGGCGAATAAACCTCAAAATCTTCCTGTTCCGGGAAAATGCCATTGCGGATTTCAGGAGTAAACAGGACGTACTCGTTTTCGGGGAAATATTTTTTTAAGGAGATTAAAGTATTCCGGCTGTAATTACCCAGCCCTGTACTGTTCAGGAATGCCCTTTTTGCATCAAACCCAATTCTCATAATAAAAGATTTTGATATTTCTATAAATATACAAAAAAAGGGTTTGTAACAATTGAGGGCTAAATATTAAATTGATCTAATCCATTAAAATCGATGGTTGCAAAATAATCTTCGATTGACTCGGCCCTCCTGATTTCAACAACTTCGCCATTTGCCCTTAACAGCAACTCTGCCGACCGTAGTTTCCCGTTATAATTAAACCCCATTGCATGCCCGTGGGCACCTGTGTCGTGGATAACAATAATGTCTCCCTGCTTTAACTCAGGCAGCATACGCCCAATGGCAAATTTATCGTTGTTTTCGCAAAGCGAACCGGTTACATCGTATTTTACTGTTTGTGGCATACCCTCTTTGCCCAATACCGTAATATGATGGTATGCCCCATACAATGCAGGGCGCATTAGGTCGACCATACAGGCATCGAGCCCGGCAAACTTTTTATATGTATCTTTTATGTGTTCGACTTTCGAAACCAAATAGCCGTAAGGGCCTGTGATTGCCCTGCCCGATTCAAAAAATATCTTTAGGGGGGCCAAACCATTTGCAACGATTAGGTCGTTGTATACTTTCCGTATCCCTTTACTCATAATCTCCAGGTCGACAGGCTCCTGGTCTGGCCGGTAGGGTATGCCGATCCCTCCACCTAAATTGGCAAATTCAATGTGTATCCCCAAGTTTTTGGAAATATCGGCAATTAAACTAAACAGCACTCCGGCAGTTTCAATAAAATAAGCGGGGTCGAGCTCATTGGAAGCAACCATTGTATGAATACCAAACCGTTTCACCCCCTTGTCGCGTACTATTCTATACGCTTCGAGCATTTGCTCGCGGGTAAGGCCGTATTTCGCATCTTCAGGATGCCCGATAATCAGGTTCCCCTCTTTTAGTGCCCCCGGATTATACCTGAAACTGATTAACCCGGGCAACCCGGCATGCTTTTCCAGGTACTCAATATGGGATATATCATCAAGGTTAATTATTGCGTCAAGCCCCTTTGCTTTCACAAATTCCCCGGCCGGTGTGTCATTTGAGGTAAACATTATCTCTTCGCCCCGCATCCCCAGCCTTCCTGCAAGTTCCAATTCTGCCATCGAGCTGCAATCAATACCAAATCCCACCCACACCCCTCAGTATCTTCATAAGATACGGGTTGGGGGCTGCTTTAATGGCATAATACTCTTTAAAACCTTCGTTCCACGAGAATGCTTCGGTGAATTTCCGGGCATAATCAAGTATTGCCTTTTCATCGTATATGTGAAAGGGCGTTGGGAACTTCTCAATTATCTCCTTCATCTGCTCTTTCGAAAATGGAATTGTTTTATCTGCCATGGCATATCATTTAACGAGTGGCAAAGGTATTAATACGAAACATTATTTAGAAATATTTTAACCTGCATTATTCGTAAAGTTATTCTATTCCGAAGTCAAACTGCTTTGAATAAAGGAAATGCTCAATTTTCGTTCCTCAAAATAGCTACGGCTATTTCTGCGAGGCTAAAAACAGCGTCTAACCATGGATGTCTTTTAGCTGCTCAATCAATTCAGGGCTCAAATAACCTGATGCAATTTCCCGTACCCCGCCGGCCATTTGGATAAACCATCCCTCGTCAATTTTTATTTTCAGTTCCCCGCCAGGCATTTTAACGGTAAGGTCGCGTCCCGTCAACCCTTTTTTAAGGACGGTTGCTGCCACGGCACACGATGAACTACCCGAAGCCAGTGTATAACCGGCTCCTCTTTCCCAAATTATTGCTTCAACCACGTTGGGCGAGATAACCCTGGCAAATTGCACATTAATGCGGTTGGGAAACATCGGGTGGTTTTCAATAAAAGGGCCGTATTGTTTTATTTCATCTATGTCCAGTTCATCTTTAATGACCACACAATGGGGGTTTCCGACTGAAACACAGCTGACCAGGTATTGCCTGCCGCCTGCCATCAATGGTTCGTCCTGGCACTCCTTGTTTTTGCAGTTAACAGGAATTTCTGATGAGGTAAATATGGCCTTCCCCATATCGACTTTTATCTGCGAGGCTTTCCCGTTGACTTCGGCTGTAACGGTAGCATTAACCAATCCGCCTAATGTTGATATGGAAAATCCTTTTTTAGCAGAATATCCGTAATCGTACAGGTATTTTGAGAAAATACGCAGCCCGTTGCCACTTTTTTCGGCTTCCGAACCATCGGGGTTGAGTATGCGTAACCCAAAATCGGCTCCTTCGCCCGGCACCTTCAGCAATATCCCATCGGAACCAATCCCAAAATGGACATCGCAAATTAATTTTATCCTTTCAGGCGTCAACTCAAAATCTATTTCACTGCTGTCCAGGACAATATAATCATTCCCCAGCCCGTGTGATTTTACAAAAAAGTCCTTCATCTGCACTAAATTTTGCCTAAAATTAAAAAAAGAAACCGTCAATATTGCATTGTTGCTATTATTGTAAATGAAACGCAACCATTTTCATCCGAATTCCGTCTGACAAAAAAAACTTCTAACTATAAAAATATTCTCTAATGCTATGAAAACAAAATATCTTCTTAGTCTTAGCCTGATGCTTTTATTCGCTATTTTGATGAGCTGCCAGAAAGAACAGGACGATGTACCTGCAACGGGTGAAATTACAGGTGTGCTTATTGGGTACACCGGTTGCAAGCAAAATAAGTCTGCGTTATCTGAAGCTAATTATAACAAAAGTGTAAGCTGTGTCACCTATTCCTACGACTCTGAAAGTAAAATACTGGCACTGAAACATATCAATGCCGGTTTTAATTGCTGCCCCGACAGCCTCTATTGCAGTATTGTAACCTCGGGAGACACTATTATCATCAGTGAATTTGAAAAGGCAGCACTTTGCCGCTGTAATTGTTTATTCGACCTGGATATAGAACTTGACTCTGTTGCTTCGGAAAACTATATTATAAAAATAAACGAGCCGTATTGTGCCAAACAGGAAGAATTGATTTTTGAGATTGACCTGAATTCAAATCAAAATGGGGAATATTGCGTGGACAGGGATATTTACCCATGGGGGATTTAGAGGTTCACTCTCCTGATCAGATGGGTTATTTGCCTAGTTGCCCTTTAAGTAATTTCACATTGTTCGTAAGCCTTGTTATGGCCGCATCTTTCTCTTTTGCCGCAGCTTGCAACGTAGTAATTTCCTTTTGCAGGCTGCTGATTCTGTTTTGCAGCGACTCTATCTTACCTTCCTGTATTTTTATTTCTCCTTCTAACCTTGATGCCTGGTTTTGTGCTTGCTTCAGGTCGAAACTTTTCAGCTCGGTTTCAGAGATTTTTTCTGCTATTTCATTTTCAAGCCCTGTAATTTTTTCCTGCAATGCCTTGATTTTTTTATCACGCTCAACCAATGCATTGTTTAACCTGCGTTTCTCAAATTCAAAAGCATAATCTTTTTCTTCAAGGGTTTCGCTTTTCCGGTTGATATTGGAGGTAAGGTTAAAAATTTCAGCACTTAACGAATCAATATACTGGTCTTTTATGGCATTACTTGCCAAAAGGTTACTTTTCATCTCCTCAAAATCAGCAATTAACACCTCTATGCGTTTCGCTTTTGCATTATTCTCGGCGGTCAATCCTCTGACCTCCTGTTCCGCTTTTAACCTGCCGGCTTCCATTTCAAGGTATTTCTTTTTTGCCACACATGAGGTGAGAAAAACCATCAAAATAATAACGCCCCAATATATTAACCGTTTTCCCATTATTTTTAAATTTTAGATTGGACTTTAAACTTCTGTAACTTTAACAAAGATAAAAAATAATACTATAGCTATATATAACGTTATATAATCGGCAAATTGTATTAAATTACTATTTTTAAGATCATTTTGTATTAAGTTGCCTCCCAGAGAGGCCCTAATCGGAAAAATATTAAACAGATGAGGAAAAGATTGACAATTATATTACTATTTCTAATCAGCTTTGCAGTTTCTGCACAGGAAAACCCTTCTATTCAGGTCATTAAAGGGAAAGTGATTGACAGCTCCTCGAAAAATGCAGTTGCTTATACAAATATTGGCCTTGAAGGTACTTTTTATGGAACGGCCAGCGATAACGATGGGAATTTTGAATTAAAGATACCTGCCGAATTACAGGATTTGCAAATCTATTTTTCGGCGGTGGGGTATAAAAACAAAAAGTTCCCGGTGGCAGATTTATTCGCGAAAGAGTTTAACCTGATCCGGATGGATGCCCAAACTTATAATATCGGCGATATTGACATAAATGCACAGTCGAAAGTACTGTACAGGATATTAAGGACCGCTTCGGAAAATGTAAGCAGGAATTTTGTGAATCAGCCAATATCCATGTTGTGCAGCTACGAAAATGAAAAAAAACAGGGTGGGGAGGCCCGGTCAAGAAAGGCAACGGTACGCATTGACGACAAAACCGGTTATGCTGCCCCTTCGAAAACCGATGCGTATAAAAACAGGAATTACCAATTTTCGGACGTCCGGAAGAATTTTGAAAGTTATAGTTTAAAAGACGGGGCAACCAATATGGATGAGATCCTCGGCTTAGACCTGGCCCGCTCGCTTTCATCGGTGTTAAACCCCGGGATACTCAGCGGTTTCCATCTGAGCATGGAAGATGAAGCCGTTATAAACAACAGTGCCGCATGGGTTATCGGGTTCAGGCAGCCTGCCCCTACCCTTGCCGGCTCCGGCGATTTCTATGCTACGTCTTTTGAAGGGAAAATTTACATTAATAAAAACAATTATTCGGTTTTGAAAATTGAGTGCTGGGTAAAAGCACCGAAACAAAATAATCTTGGGAGGGACCTTGCCATAGGAGCAGGAATAAAAGATTTTTATACCGGTGTTGCTTACGATTTTTCGGTAACCTATAACTCAAAAGGGGTTAAATTTATTTCGTTGAATAAAAATTATACAGAAGGCGGTAGTGCTGTAACCGAGCACACACAGCTTGTCGTTAATGAAACAAAGCCAATCATGGAAAATCAAATCACCAGCCGCGATTATTTTGAAGAGGAATAATTGTATCCTTTTGGCTTAGAAACTGTTTTATTCGCAAGGAACGAATATAGGCATTCGAGATCTAATCCGGTTTTTATACTTACCTGTTGATTCTAAACGTCAGATTGCTTAATAAATCCAATGCAAACAACATTTTCCACAATGATAAAGGAAAAATAACAGCATATAAGAGTGTTGTTATTAGTTTTTAACGAAAAAAATATTCAAAATGGTTGGAATTTCTATTGCTTCAATAATTGCTTTAATAATAATTGGGGTATCACTTTTTTTAATTTTTAGCCCTCAGTTTGGGAAAGGTGCAACCAAAGGGCAAAAAATAGAATACGCTAAATCGGGGCATTACAAAAATGGGGAATTCATTAATCAAAATCCAACCGCTATGGACATTCATTTTTGGAGGTTGATAAAGGAAAAGTTGGATAGGACGGCCAATAGAAAACCAAAAGAGAACATTGTTGTTGAAAGAATAGATCCGGCAGCTATTGAAGATCATAATACTGACGTAACCCAACTTATTTGGTTCGGCCATTCTACATTTTTATTGGAAATGGACGGCAAGAAAATTCTTATTGACCCGATGTTAGGAGAAAAACCTTCGCCACATTCATTAATCGGGTCTAAACGCTACTCAAAAGAATTACCAATTGAAATTGAAAAGTTGCCTTTTATTGATGCTGTTATTTTATCTCACGACCATTATGACCACTTAGATTATAAATCGATCCAAAAATTAAAAGGGAAAGTTGGCCAATACTTTACTCCGTTAGGTGTTGGCAATCACTTAGCAGGATGGGGGATAGCAAAAGAAAAGATTAACGAATTGAATTGGTGGGGAAGTATTGAATTTGATAATGTGAAATTGGTATGTACTCCCGCCCGGCATTTTTCAGGAAGAGGGCTTTTTGACCGGGCAACCACTCTTTGGTGTTCCTGGGTAATTATAGGGGGGAAAGACAATATTTTTTTTAGCGGAGACAGTGGTTATGATGTACATTTTAAAAAGATTGGCGAAGAATATGGCCCTTTTGATATTTCACTAATGGAATGTGGACAATATCATAAAGATTGGAAACTTTTCCACATGATGCCTGAAGAAACAGTACAAGCATCGATTGACTTAAAAAGCAAGTTGGCCCTACCAATACACTGGGGAGCTTTTACATTGGCTTTACACGATTGGACTGACCCGGTTGAAAGAATGACAAAAAAAGCAAATGAATTAAAGTTACCTGTAACTACACCAAAAATTGGAGAACCGGTGATACTTGGAAACATATCTTTCCCAACAGAAAAATGGTGGGTAAATTAT
>JAADGO010000207.1 GCA_013152355.1 Chlorobiota bacterium | reverse complement strand
AAAAAGGGTCGATTGTAAAAGTCGGGGTAATGCGTACCGGTTCACCGGAGTTATTAGAGTTTGAAATTACCAGGGGCGATATCCCGATCTACAGTGTCGATGTTTCGTATATGGTCAATAAGGAAACAGGTTATATTAAAGTTAGCCGTTTTGCCGAACATACCTACCGGGAGTTTATGGAAGGGATGGATAAATTGGATAAGCAAGGAGCACGGAAAGTAATTATCGACTTAAGAGGAAATACCGGGGGCTACCTTACTGCCGTTATCCGCATGGTTGATGAGTTCCTGAAAAAGGGCGAATTAATTCTTTATACTGAAGGGTTTAACCAGCCCCGGAAAACTTATACCTCATCGGCGCACAACACATTTGCCGATAAAGATGTTATTGTTTTAATTGATGAATATTCTGCATCGGCAAGTGAGATTTTTGCAGGAGCTTTGCAAGATAACGACCGCGCTATAATTGTTGGCCGCCGTTCGTTTGGGAAAGGCCTTGTGCAAGAGCAAATCCCGCTTTTCGATGGGTCGGCACTCCGCCTGACGGTGGCACGCTACTATACGCCAAGTGGCCGGTGTATTCAAAAACCGTATGATAAAGGAGTTGACCAATACAGCCAGGACTTAATTGAAAGGATACACCATGGGGAGATGGAGGAAAGCGATAGCATTCATTTTAAAGAGTCGCTAAAATACCATACCAAAAGTGGGCGGGTGGTTTATGGCGGTGGCGGGATCATGCCCGATATTTTTGTGCCTGCAGACACCACAGGTATTTCGGAATATTTTATCAAACTGACTCAAAAAGGGATTATCTACCAATATGCTTATGCCTATGCCGACAGGGAGAGGGAAACGTTGAACAAGCTGGCCAATGCCGATGAGTTTAACAGTTACCTTGACAAGCAGGATATTTTCAACGGGCTAATACGCTATGCGGTTAAAAAAGGACTGCCACGCGACCCTGCCGGGTTCAAAGAATCGGAATTAGTAATTAAAACCCAGCTGAAGGCTTCCATTGCCAGGAATATTATTGGGGAAGAAGGGTATTTCCCTATTATTAAACAAATTGATACTACATTGTTGAAGGCAATAGAAGTTTCGAAACAAAATTTAGTGGTAGAGGAAGTTGGCTTAAGAAGATAGGGTTGTTTTTTATTCCCTTATAATTATATTGCCCGGTAAATCTGCCGGGCAATATAATGAAGTCCATTTAAAATCTGTTTTGAATCCTGATCATTTCATTGGCATAACGTACGCCAAGGGCTCTATACGATGCAGTATTAAAATGCGTTTCATCACCCTGTCCGGTTAAACCGTTTGAAAAGACAAAGCCGACTGTTCCATCCTGCTGTGCAACCTTTTTAGTACTTTTAATTACAACCTGGGACGGACATGGCTTAACACCTTTATACTCTTTTTTATTCTTTTTGATAAAAAATTTCCCTAATTCACCTGCAATGAATGGGATTTTTTCATTGCCCACTTCATCCCTGATTCTTTTGATAAGGCTCTCCAGCTTTGTTTTATATTCATTGCATTTTTCAGGGTTGGAGTCGCTTTCGCCCTGATGCCATAAAATTCCTTTTAGCTCACCTTGTTTTAATGCGGCATGCAACCGTTTCACCATATCGTCCCAGGGGTATGATTTTGTTGGGGAATAGAAAACGCCGGGATTCCAGGCATCAATGGGTGTCCCGCCAACAGCACAGGGGATAAGCCCTATAACAGCATCCGGGTCGTTATTGGCCATTTCAATACCAAAAGTCCGCCCTAATCCGGCTCCCGCAGCTTTTTTGTCGAAGTGGATAGGGTCTTTTGCCGGAATCCATTGATTATTTTTGTCAAATGTAAAAACCCTTGGGTGTACAATGGTATCCTGTGCCTCTACCTGGCCACGGCCTGCCATATTCGATTGGCCTATTAACAGGTAAAGGTCGTATCTTTTGGCTTTATACTGCGCTCCGGCATCCTGAACAATCAGGGAAAAGTTAATAAGGAGGCATAAAAATACAAATAAGGAATTTTTAACCATACCCGTTATTTTTACCTTCAGGAAGACTTTTTTCATTTATGCAACAGGCTGTTTTGAGATTTCCATCATCCGCAGTATCGGTTCTTTTGCTTTTTCTATCACCTCTTTTGATAAAGTAACTTCCGGGAGTTCGTGTTTCATACAAATATAGAGCTTTTGCAAACTATTCAATTTCATATACGAACAGTCGTTACAACCGCATGTAGAATCAATTGAAGGAGCCGGGATAAAAGTTTTATCCGGGCAGGCCTTTTTCATCTGATGGAAAATGCCGCTTTCGGTAGCCACAATGAATTTTTCGGCATTGTTTGCTTCAACGTATTTTAATAAAGAGGTTGTTGAGCCAATATGGTTTGCCAGCAGGAGGACAGGGCTTTCGCATTCGGGGTGGGCAATAAATTTAGCATCAGGGTGTTGATCCATGAGTTCAATAATTTTTTCCACTGAATATTTTTCGTGTACCATGCAGGCGCCATCCCACAGAACCATCTCTCTTCCGGTTTGGCTGTTGATATAATTCCCCAGGTTTTTGTCGGGGGCAAAAATCAATTTTTGGCTTTGCGGGAAACTCTCAACTATTTTGATGGCATTGGCCGATGTGCAAACTACATCTGAAAGGGTTTTTAGGTCAGCAGAACAGTTGACGTATGAAACAACTTTATAGCCGGGGTATTTTGCCTTAAACTCGGCAAACTTATCGAATGGAGCCGATTCATCCAGCGAACATCCGGCTTTGAGGTCAGGTAAAATAACCTTTTTCCCGGGATTGAGGATTTTTGCTGTCTCTGCCATAAAGTGGACTCCGACAAAAACAATCATTTCGGCATCGGTTTTGGCTGCTTCCTGTGCCAGCCCCAGGCTGTCGCCAACATAATCAGCTACATCCTGTAATTCGCCTTCAACATAATAATGGCTAAGGATGACTGCGTTTTTTTCTTCTTTCAGCCTGGCTATTTCTTCTGATAGTTTAATGTTCGGATCAATTAACTCATCAATAAATCCTTTCTCTTCCAGCATCTTCTCTATCTGATTATCATTTAAAAGCATATTGATTGTCTCTATAAATTATCAAACCCTTTATTCTTCATCATTCTGTTTTATAGTAGCCACTTATACTACGTGTTAATTACCAGGGTGGCCACAAAACTACAAATTACTATAATAAAAAAACAAAAATAACATGTAATTGTTTGGAGCTGAATTGCCAAAACTAAAAAACAACAAAACTACCACCTCCAGAGAAAAACGGGTGTTGCGGATTTCAACCACAAAAAAATAACGCAATCCGCATTTTTAATCTGTATAACCCGGAGGTTGGGACTCTCCGCGCCCGGTATCGGGCTCGGGCTACCCTTGCCACTCTGAGGTAAGTCCTGTAGCTACCTACCGGGTCAAACGCTGAAATACATTTTCGAGGCTTAGTTGTTTTTCCTGCATTCCCAGGATAATAAGGTTATTATCTACGGCAAACCGGAATATTTCCGGGCGGATATCTGCTTTTGAGATTGATTCGATATGCCAACGCCCATTTTCAAAATTTACAGATGCAACACCTTTTATACCTCGAAGCCGGCGTTTGTCAATATTTTTATCAAACTCAACAATTATTTCCCGGTTTTTTTTAATGCTACCGCCTTTTAGCTCTTTAACTCCCCCATCGGCAACAATTTTTCCGTTATGTATAATTAATACCCTTTTACAAATAGCCTCAACCTCCTGCATAATATGTGTTGAGAGCATTACTGTTTTTTCCCGGCTGATCTCTTTAATCAGGTTTCTTATTTCATCAAGTTGGTTAGGGTCTAGTCCGGTAGTAGGTTCGTCCAGTATAAGTACCGATGGGTCGTGGATTAAAGCCTGGGCCAGCCCAACCCGCTGCCGGTAACCTTTCGAAAGGGCTTTGATCTTCTTGTGTTGCTCATCGCCCAGCCCTGTTAGTTCTACCATCTCGGCTACCCTTTGTTTCTTATTCTTTAGGCGGTAGAACCCTGCTGTAACCTCCAGGTACTCTTTTACATACAATTCTGTGTACAGCGGGTTGTGTTCGGGCAGGTAGCCAATATCCTTCCGTATACCAACATTCGTAACCGATACCAATGAATCATTTACAAGTACTTCTCCTTCCGATGCCTGTATGTATCCGGTAATTATTTTCATTAAGGTTGATTTCCCTGCACCATTTGGGCCAAGGAATCCGGCAAGTTCACCCTTTTGTATTGAAAAGCTTACCGAATCGAGAGCTTTTTGCCTGCCGTAGCATTTTGTTATATTTCTTATTTCTATCGACATAATTTATAAACGGTATTAATCCTGAAAACGTATGGCATAGCCTAAACCCTGAGAGCCCTTTTGCCACAGGACTCCTGCATGATAAACGGGCAGAAATCCTACTCCCGGTTCTGTAAAGAAGCCTTTCAGGCAGGCCTCTCCCTTCCTTCGGGTTTGTTTTCAACGGGTATCATTGAAATAACGTAAACAAAAATAACCTATTCTTTTTATTTTAGGTACATTGGTTTAAATTTGCATTTGCAGTAAGGAGCTAAAGCTACATGAAAGACTTAAAATTCAATTATATAAAAGATTTAACCCGGTTTCAGAGGCAAAAGACCTGGAGTGTAAAAATCGGGAATACTCCAATGGGGGGGGATAATCCAATCAGGATACAGTCGATGACTGATACGGACTCGAAGGATACGGAAGCAACTGTTGACCAGATAGTAAGAATTATTAAAGCCGGAGCAGATTATGTACGTGTAACGGTCAAAGGGATCTATGATGGCGAAAACCTCAAAAATATTAAAAAGGAATTGGTAGCCAGGGGGTATAATACGCCACTGATTGCCGACATCCATTTCAACCCCAGGTTAGCTGAAATTGCGGCAAAGTATGTATCAAAAGTCAGGATCAATCCAGGGAACTTTTACGATAAAAGGGCTCAGTTTAAGCATGTTTTGTATAACGATGATGAATACAAAAAAGAACTTGAAAAGATTGAGAAACAGTTTATACCTTTCCTGAAGTTACTGAAAGATACAAATACCGCGTTACGGATAGGAGCCAACCAGGGGTCGCTTTCCGACCGTATTATGAGCAGGTATGGAGATACGCCGGCCGGTATCGTTGAATCGGTAATGGAGTTCCTTCGGATTTGTAATAAAGTAAATTTCAAAAATGTTGTTATCTCCATTAAATCAAGTAATACCCGGATAATGGTTTATACGGTCCGGTTATTTAATTATAAAATGCGCCTCGAGGGGATGAAGTACCCGCTTCACCTCGGAGTTACGGAGGCCGGAGAAGGAGAAGAAGGGCGTATAAGGTCGGCTGTTGGGATCGGGGCATTATTGGGCGATGGGATCGGTGATACAATCAGGGTTTCTTTAACCGAGAACCCTGAAAGGGAGATACCGGTTGCCAGGAAGTTGATCGACCATTTTAAAACCTACCAGGACCATGAACACATTAATGCCCCGCTGCATGCCCAAACTAATCCGTTTGAGTATGAAAGGCGGTCGACACGGCCGGTTCTAAATATGGGAGGCAAACAATTGCCTGTTATTGTTGGCGACCTGGGAGACAGGGAGTTAAACGAAATACTCCCGATCCGGGGGAAGTTAATCCCTGATTTTTTCCTTTCGAACAATAAAATACTGGATATAAAAGGGGAGAGTTACCCGGTTATTACCCTGGAAGAATACCTGTTTGAAAGTACCCGCTGGGGGAGGATGAAATTTATCCGTACCAATAAAATGGAATTTGACCGTTTTATGGATATGAACCCGGAGATTATCTTCAAACTAAAACAAACCCGCAAAACAGTATTGATCCTGGAAAGTTTCAATAAGAACCCGCTTGCCGAATTACGTGCATTTTTTATGATGCTTGAAACGCATATCTGGAAAGTCCCTGTAATCTTGTACCGCAAATACCAGGAACGGAGCCTCGAAGACTTGCAAATAAATGCTTCGGCTGATTTGGGGGGGTTGTTTATCGATGGGTATGGCGATGGGATTTGCCTGTCGAACGAGGGGAATAACATTACATTTACCGAATTGAAAGACCTTAGCTTCGGGATTATGCAGGCCAGCAGGATGCGGGTTTCAAAAACTGAATTTATTTCCTGCCCTGGTTGTGGGCGTACTCAGTTCGACCTGCATGAAACTACTAAAAATATAAAAGGGCACTTTCAGCATTTGCACCACCTGAAAATAGGGGTCATGGGTTGTGTAGTGAACGGGCCGGGAGAAATGAGCGATATCGACTACGGGTTTGTAGGCGTAGGCAATGGTAAGGTGAACCTATACAAAGGGCAACAGCTTAAAAAAAGGCATATCCCTTATGAAAATGCTGTTGAAGAACTGGAAATGCTTATTAAAGAAAATAACGATTGGGTTGACCCCTGACATTAAAGGCTGTCTGAATTATGGGAAAAGTAAACTGGAAACCAGGCACTATGATTTATCCGCTTCCGGCAGTAATGGTTAGTTGCGGAGTAAAACCTGAAGAATACAATATTATAACCATCGCGTGGACAGGCACTATTTGCAGTGACCCTCCCATGTGCTACATTTCTGTGCGCCCATCGCGCCATTCATACGAAATCATTAAAAGGACAGGGGAATATGTAATTAACCTGACTACTAAAGAACTGGCAAGAGCTACCGACTGGTGTGGATGCCGTTCAGGGAAAGATTTTAATAAATGGAAAGAAATGGGATTGACTCCTGCCCCTGCCAGGGTAGTAAAAGCGCCAATAATTGATGAAGCTCCTATAAATATTGAGTGTAAGGTGAAAGAAATAATCGACCTTGGGGTGCATCAGATGTTTATTTCCGATGTAGTCAATGTAATAGCTGACGAAGCTTTCCTGGATGAGAAAGGGGCTTTTAGTTTTGCAAAGTCTAACCCACTGGTATACAGCCACGGGCACTATTTCGAATTGGGCGAAAGAATTGGGAAATTCGGCTGGTCGGTAGAAAAGAGGAAGAAAAGCTAAATTATTAAAGCAATGAAAACAATACCATTATTAACGATACTCGTTTTTATGAATTTAGGAATTATTAATGCCCAGGATAATCCCCTGTTGCAGGATTTTAATACACCGCACCAGGCAGCACCATTTCAGTTAATAGAAACGAAGCACTATATGCCGGCTTTTAAAGAGGCTATTAGTGTAGGGGAAAAAGAAGTTGAAGCAATCGTAAATAACACGGAAGCTCCTTCATTCAACAATACCATTGTTGCCCTCGAAAAAGCGGGCCGGCTTTTAAATCGTACAGCCGGGATATTCTTCAACTTATTGAGCTCCGAAACCAACGATGACCTGCAAAATATTGCACAAGAGGTTTCTCCTCTTCTCACTAAATTCCAGAACGACATTAGCCTGAACCCGGAACTGTTTAATAAGGTAAAGGTTGTATATGAAAATAAAGGCAACCTTGGCCTTAGTGTGGAACAGCAAACCCTGCTTAATGATACCTACATTGGTTTTGTCCGCAAAGGAGCCAATTTAGATGAGAATCAGAAAGAAAAGTTCCGGGAGGTGAGTACCGAACTTTCAAAATTATCCCTGAAGTTTGGAGAAAATGTATTGAAAGAGACAAATAATTATTTCCTGCACATTACAGATAAAGAGCAACTTGCCGGACTGCCCGGGAGTGCTGTAGAGGCAGCAGCGGGCAAGGCTAAGGAGAAGGGGCTGGAAGGATGGGTATTCGACATTACCATGCCCAGCTACCTGCCCTTTATGAAATATGCCGATAACCGCAGCCTGCGTAAAGAGTTGTATATGGCATACAGCTCAAAAGCATTCAAAGGGAACGAATACGACAACCAGGAAAATGTAAAACGGATCGTGGAATTACGCCTGGAGCTGGCTAATTTGCTGGGGTATAAAAACTATGCCGATTATGTATTGGAACGTCAAATGGCGATGAACCCTGCTGGTGTTTACAAACTGCTGGGAGATTTATACGATGCTTCTTATAAAGTTGCAAAGCAAGAGAAAGAAGAGTTGCAACAATATGCAGAATCGCTGGGATTTAAAGAAGCCCTTATGCCATGGGATAAAGATTATTATACAGAAAAGCTGAAGTCCAGGAAGTTTAACCTGGATGATGAAATGTTGAAACCCTATTTTGAATTAAGCAATGTGGTCGAAGGCGTTTTTGGTTTAGCAACAAAATTGTATGGCATTACGTTTAAACCGAACAATGATATCCCGGTGTATAATGATGAGGTTAAGCCATACGAAGTTTTCGACAATGATGGAAAGTTCCTGGCGGTTTTATACACCGATTTCCATCCCCGTGCCGGGAAAAGAGGTGGCGCATGGATGAACGACTTTAAAGGGCAGTGGAAAGAAAACGGGGTCGACTCAAGGCCACAAATTGTTATTGTAATGAACTTTACCAGGCCAACGGAGACAAAACCGGCCCTTCTTACTTTTAACGAATTAGAAACGTTCATGCACGAGTTTGGGCATGCCCTCCATGGGATGTTGGCAAATTCTACCTATTCAAGCCTGTCGGGGACAAATGTTTACCGCGACTTTGTCGAGCTCCCTTCACAAATAATGGAAAACTGGGCAGTTGAAAAAGAGTTTTTAGACGGTTTTGCCGTACATTATAAAACCGGGGAGAAAATACCTGCAGAGTTGGTAGAAAAAATAAAAGCTTCGCAAAATTATATGTCGGGAAGTTTAAGCCTGCGCCAGTTAAGTTTCGGTTTTTTAGATATGGCCTGGCATACTCTTGAAGAACCTTACCGGGGTGATGTAAAAGCGTTCGAGGAAAAGGCATGGAAGAAAACCCAGCTTTACCCGGTAATTGACGGGGTTTGCATGAGTACCCAGTTTGGGCATTTGTTTGCAGGCGGCTATGCAGCAGGCTATTACGGCTACAAATGGGCAGAGGTATTGGATGCCGATGCATTCAGCCTGTTCAAAGAGAGGGGTTTGTTTGATAAAGCTACCGCAAAATCATTCCGTGAGAATATCCTTGAAAAAGGAGGCACCGAGCACCCCATGGTACTTTACAAGCGTTTCAGGGGGCAAGAGCCAAAAGTAGATGCTTTGCTCAAGAGGAGCGGATTGATGTAAAAGGCGGAGAGAAAAGAATTAAAAACTACAGTAAAAACCTGGCCAGGACTTCATCCGAGGAGAAAATTTTAATTAGTCAGGGCTTCACTTTGAGCGAAACCCTGACTTCTTTTAAAACCTATCCGTTTTAGCAGTTTTATTTCAGGGTAATTTCTTGTTTGACATTACCACAATTCAACATCTTCCTGCCGAGAAACGGATTTTTTACTTTATTAGATGCGCTCAACCACTTACCGCCTTCATGGTTATTGTACATTGGGCAATATAATTGATATAAGTTCCGGTCTGAGCCTGTAATAACAATCAGGTCTTTGATGTCTGTGCCCAAGATCTCAAAGTGTTCCCGTTGATGGTCAATCTTCCCACTATTTTCCACAATATGTTCGGTATTCTCCTTGGCATCATCAATGATATCCTTCAATTCTTTTTGCTGTGACTTCGATTGTGCCGACAAGTCGAATTTTGAAAGGGCCTCGAACAACATTTTCCCGGCACCAGCCGCTTTCTTGCTGTTGTCTTCAACCAGTGCATCTTTTAATGCGAGGTAGTTGTTGATAATAGCTGTTGCTGATTGGGAATGTTCAACTTTAATTGCAGGCGATAAGGCCATTTTGCCTGTCATTTTTGATTGCATCATGGATTGTCCACCTTTTGTGTGATCCATCTTCGCATGGTCGTGTTGGGCATTGGCTCCCCAGCTTACTAAAGCCAGGCAAAGCAAAATCATAATCTTTCTCATGGTATTTATATTTAAAATTAAAAATTTAATATTCGTATTATTTTCAGTTTGATGATTTTAAGAATTCAAGGATCTTTGCTGATTCCAGGTCTGTCAGGTTCGCACGTAATTTCATGTGCATGCTAATCGTTTCCCATTGTGTGTTGTTGTAAGCTGACGAAGGAGGCGTATTATGGCAACGCATACAATTTTCGCCCCATAACTGCGTGCTGCTTTTATCAGCAATTTCTTTGGTGGCCGCACAACTGCTTATGATAATTATAAAGGCACCAAATAGAAAGGCGCCGGTTACTATGGAAATTAATTTTTTCATGGTATCTGATATTAAATAAGAATAAGTGTTTTAAAAAATTAACTGACTAGAATCCAAAGGCTATCTGCACATTTATTGCCCCTTCTTTTTCTTCTCCTTTGACCTGGTCGATCATGTAATCTATTTTTAAAACAGAATTCCAGTTCAACCAATAATTAAGTCCAAGCCCTATCTGGCTTTGATTCCCTGCCCACAACGACTTTTCAGGTAGATTCATGGCAGAGTACCTCCCTGCAAGTTCTATGTTCTTGATGAACTTATTGCGAATAAATGCCGGGCGCAGAGCCAGTTGCAGGAAATAAGCTTTGCTGTTATTATCAAAATTCAAATTATTCCCTTCTTCGTCTTTATAGGTTGCAGCATCCACGTTTACCTGGTTGTATTGGCCTTTTATATTTAAATCCATGAATCCGACTTTGTGAATGAAGGAAATGTCGCCTGAAAACAGATTTACCCCGGTATGCTCATATTCAGAGCCTTTATCGCCTACTTTGGCAGTTTGCCCTGACACCCCGATTTCTAAAGATGAATTGGAAAAAGGCAAAAACCCCAACCGTCCGCCAATTGCTTTGTTGTTGTTGTTGTCAGCCAGGTTGTCGTACATCAGTTGCCCTGCCATTGCAGGATCGTCAGTTATTAACGATGGGCCGTTCGAAAGGTAAGCCACGTAGTTTATTTTGGCATTCCCCAATTGCGACCCTCCCCGCAAAGAAACGCCAAATTCGCCCATCGGGCCTACCATTGCACCCTCTTCGCTGAACCCTAACGGTTTTTCTGCAAATTTATCGATCCATTTCGGGTGTAATCTTTCTGCATAAGTACCGAAGGGGGATAGGAATTTACCTGCACTGACGGTGAAATATTTATTCAGTACGTAATGCAAGGTGGAATACTCTAACCCAAAATTAACTTCTCCATCTTCAATCTCCATTTCCATTTCACCTTCAAAAAATAGTTTGTCCGATTTCTTCCATAAAAAGATGGGCGAGAATCCGGCAGGCCCAAAAGACCCCTGCCCGTCACCTTCTTTTTCGAAGCCTGAATAAGTATACCCGGCTAAAACAAAATTAGTATTCCCGGGACTCTGTCTCTGAGAAGTAGTGATTTCATTCCTTTCGGTTTGCGTTAAATTATCCTGCGAAAAGGCATTTGACCCACACAGGATTAATGCTGTTGACAGCATTGTCATTAGTTTTTTCTGGATTTTCATTGTTTAAAAATTTTCATTGTTTAAAGAATTGATAATTGCATTACGGTTAGTACGCTGATATTGAATCATGTACGGCCCGGATGTTATTTTTTCTTCTTTTTTAGTGTCCTGATATAATTTACAACTTCCCAACGTTGCTTATTATCAAGCGTTAGTTTCGTTGATGGCATTGGTTTTTTCCCCTGTGTGATTTTCCAGAACAATTCACCATCTGTCTGATCCTGTACCTTTGATGAAGTCAGGTCTCCTGGTATTTTATCCAGGGTTGCACTGTTGGGGCCATCTCCCCGTCCTTTCCTGCCATGGCATGAAAAACATTCTTTTACATATAGTTTTTTACCCGAAATAAGACTGGATTCATTCGCTTCGACCGGATTTTTCTTTTTCAGTGCCGATGCGGGAGCTTTCCATTCATCTTCCTGTGGTACGAAGGCGAAAATCAGTAACAGTAGCAAGGCAGAAATACTTATCTTCAATGGCCTTGTTAAGAGTGTGCTTTTTGAAATAGTTCTCATACGTATTGTTTTTAAAGTTTACAATTAATTTTTTCGGTGTAATTTATAAAGAGCTTTCCTTCCTGATCTTATACAATTGATAAAACAAATAGGATAGGCTGGTTAAAATAGCTGATAAAGCCAGATAGAAAGAAAGCGACATCCATAAAGGGGCTTTGCTTGTCCATAGTGCTGATGAGGTATCCGGTTGTGGGTTAACTGGTTCTCCGAATTTGGCTTCAGTTTTAGCCTCAACGGTTCCGTAGGTATCATCATCTTCCACTTTTGCAAAGATGATGACATTCCCTGTCTTATCTCCTTTGATGTGTTTTGGGAAAATAATACTGGCGATCCCTCTTTCATCGGTAGTTACCGTTGCATCCTCACCCAAAGGCATCAGTCCGAACAACCGCTGTACATAAAATGTTATATCAATATATTCTGCCGGAGTGGGATTTCCGTCAGCTTCGATGCCTGATAGTCTGGCAATTACTGATTTTGTTGAATCTGACTCTGATGTGCTTAGTACAATTCTTGCTTCCTTTACGCTCCCTTCAACTTCTGTGCCGGCATATTCAGGGTCGTTCTCTATTTTTGCAAACAGAGTTAACATTCCTTCTTTATCAACCGGTAATTTTTTGGTAAGCAATACGGTTGCTTCCCCTTTTTCATTGGTAACCACTTGCTGGAATAACTTTGTGGTGTCGTCATGTAAGGAATAAATATTCAGCTTTACTCCCTTGGCTGCTAGCGGTTTACTATTTTTAATCCGTTCGATTGCTTTTATGGTAGCAGTCCTCTCGTTTCTAAGGTTAGCATAAAAATTTAACCGAAGGATAATTTTCCTTTTATTTAAAGATGTTATTTCTTTATTCTGGGCAACAGAAACAGTATGAATAAAGATTATCGCGAGAAGGAATAAACTCATTCTACTTGCTATGTATTTGGTCAATAACCTGTGTTTCATCTCTCTTTTTTTTTGCGTTTAATTAATTTCCAACTGCAAGGGTTGAACCCTCCTTTACTTCTCAATCTTTTTTCCATACTAAAGTTTTTTTTCTTTTCCTTCGATGATATCGGCAATGGAGATTATAGGGAAAAGCCGCGAAAAGATGGTTATAAACAAAAGTGAAGCAGATATAAAAGCGAGGACTATCGCTATTTCAATCCATGAAGGAAAATAAGACGTCCATGATTTGGGTACTCCCTGTATCGGCAAATATGGATGTAATAAAACCGGAATCACTATCAGGTAGCGTTTTAACCATGCCCCAATAACAATAAATACGGCAATTATGGTCATGGGCAGGGGCTTGCGCATCTTACGGAAAAGGAGTAAGATAACAGGCAATATCATTCCGATGGACTGGGTAAACCAAAATAGATGTGATGAGGTGCCCAGGAACATGTCATTTAAAAGAAGTGCTTCTGAACTTCTGGAAGAATACGCCGGGATTAAATACTCATTGATATTAAAATAAGCATAGATGAGGCCTAGGAAGACCAACAATTTCCCCATGTTATCAAAATGATAATCGGTAATATACTTCTGAAGGTGATAGACTTTTTGAAATACAAACATCCCTATGATAACAGCACCTGTACCTGCAAGAAATGCACCTGCAACGAAGTACGGCCCGAAGTTGGTACTATTCCACCCCGGGCGGAGTGTTGTGGCAAACAACCAGGCTGTAACGGTATGGATGGAAATAGCCAGAGGGATTATTAATATACATATAAAACGGATCGATTTTTTTAACCTCGCCGATTGTTTTTCATTCCCTTCCCATCCCAGGGCTAAAAATTTATACATTTTCATTTGCCACCGGGGCTTGTTTTTTAACTGGTCTCTTAACATGCCGAGGGAAGGCAATAAGGAGAAATATAAAAAAAGCAGGCTGGTGATCAGGTATGAAGAAACAACCATCACATCCCAAAGGATTGGTGATTGTACCCTTCCATGGGTGAATAAGTTGAACACCCGGTCGGGGCGCCCCATATCTACAACAATAATGAGGCCGGCACATATTATATTTGCCACGGCAATTGTTTCTGCGATCCTCGCCAGCGGACGGTACCACTCAAAATTTAATAATTTGAGAATAGAAGATATTAAAGCACCTACCAGGCTAATGGCTACAAAATAAACAAAAGAGGAAATATAGATGCCCCACGAAGCATAGTTACGCATACTGGTAACTTCAAGCCCGTTTTTCAACTGCAAATAATATGCATAAGCACCTATAAGGCATATTAATATCAAGGATGCTATCCAAATCTTACCTGCTGGCCCAATTTTTTTAATTGGCCGGAGTAAGTCTTCCTTAATAGTTTCTATATCTACCGTTTCGGGTTTTTCGGTGTGATCGTTTTCTATGATAGGATATTTCATCTTTTTCATTTTAAATTTCCAGTAGTGTTATTTATTACCCAACATTATCCTGGCCATCTTCTTTTTTGACCTTTGGTTTTGGATAGATACGGTTTTTCGGCGGCAGGTAAAATACCCTGGGTTTTGTCCCAAGGTCCTCTAGATAAACGTATCCTGCATTATCATCTACAAGTTTTCGGAAAGAGACAGTTACGCCCGAATGGTTTGTGATAGCATCCTCATATTCATCGCCATAATAAATTGCATCCATCGGGCAGCCTGACACACACGCAGGCAATTCTCCTTTGCGTACTACATGCGGGCAAAAATCGCATTTTTCTACAGTCCCGATTTTAGCAGGGTAGCTTTGTTCCGGAGAATAGGGCATTGCTTCTACTTCGGCAGGCTGTTGCGGTTTGCCCCAGTTGAAAAAACGGGCCGAATATGGGCAGGCTGCCATACAGAACCTACAGCCAATGCACCTTTCGTTGTCGATGAGTACAATGCCATCGTCCCGTTTGAATGTTGCATCGACCGGGCAAACTTTGGTACATGGCGGGTTGTCGCAATGGAAACAGGGCTTTGGAAACCAGTAGGGTGCTGTAGCTTCATTATCCTTCATTTTAAAAACCTTGATCCATTCGCGTTCGGGCGGGATAAAGTGCATTTTCTGGCACGCTTCCGTACATTTTCCACATCCATCGCACCTGGAGAGGTCAATGACCATTACAAACCTTTTCCCCTCAATCCCTTTTCGGGCTTCGGCATTGGTTGCAACCTGAAGGGAATTAGGGCCAATGGATTCTTTATCAACTTCTACCAACTTGCCATCCATCGTTAAAACCTTCACTTTACCTCCATTGTTCCCACTGGCACCTTTAACGAAGGCAGTACTAATCCCTGCACCTACCAATGCAGCTCCTCCTGTGAATAATCCTAATTTCAGGATATTTCTTCTATTTTTTGAGAAACCAGTTTTTTTCATCATTTCATTATTTAAATCAATAACTGTTACATAAATTAAAAGCCTCCAGTCCAGGCATCGATCATCTCCCCTTAATAGGCACTTAATCTCATTGATCGTATTCCGCGATTAAGTTATCGTCCAAATGTTAGTTTGAATTCTAAGATGTTAGTATTTATTATCCTTTCTTATTATCCTTTCTTGTAACAGGCTGTTTCCCGGATAATAAGTGTAAGAGACAGGTTCAGGAAAAATTAAGTATTCCTGTACCATTTAGGGTAAATTAGCCTAAAAGCGTATGAAAAGTGTAAAAATCAAATGAGGAAAATCTCGAGAAATTCCGGCGATTCGGAGTTTATAAGTGGCGGCGCACTTTTAAATGTAAAATTTAATGTAGGTATGTCGGGAGAAATTAAATTGTGAGCTGAGCAATTACGAGAGGTGTATGTAGTAGCTTTAAAAGGTCAAGGACTTTAACGGTGCCGATATTAAAAGTTGAACTGGTAAAGTGGTCTTTGACTTTATTAACAACTAATGCGTTATGGCAGTCTTTGCAACCATGGGTACAACAGGAATGAGCCTTCCCCACAAATGAAAATGAAATAAGCTTACCATGGCAATAATGCTGTGATATAGTAACCCCTGTTGTTCCCAGGAGAAATGCCAGAAGAATAATGATCTGAGATGATTTTTTCATTATTATCACATAATTTCGAAGCAAATATATGTAAATTATATATGGATAATACCTTCTCCGGCAAAGATTTGCAAAATATTAACAATTCATTCCCAGGTAGTAAATATAATAATAAGGCACATACCCTGCAATATTAAGTAATGGGCAAGATTTGTTGATTATAAATTTTCCTTAACCTCGCCGCACTTTGGCATTTTAATTCCCAAATAGGGGTTTTGTATCACTTTGCTGTCGCTAATCCAGTACGATCCTTCCCCGTTAAAAGCCATAGGGCAGAAGATTGCGAATAAATTGCCTTGTTTCAACCCAAAGCTTTTAATCGTGCAATACATGATTTCTGAAATATGGCTGAAATAGGAACGTTTTTTTTCCAGCCCTTTGACATGGAGCATTTCTTTCAGTTTGGCTTCATACAATGCCTGGTGGTTTTGCCATGCTTCCAGGCCTTTGCCTTCGAGCCTCGTTGGCACAACGGCAGCCACTTTTTCAGCCATTAAACCAACAGCCTTATCAGTTGCCTGCACATCATCTTTTACCAGGGCATCTTTTAATAGTAAATAGGCATCGATTACCTGTTCTAACTCTGCTTTGGCAGCTTCGCCCACTTGATATGGGTTATCAAGGATCACAATATCCTTATGCGCAAAGTTGTCTGCCAGGCTATTGTGCTGGCTGTGCATGCCTGTTGTGTCTTTTTGTGTAAGGTCATTGGACATGGCCTCCTGTTTGGCAGGCATTTTACTGTGTTTGGCCTCTTTCTTTTGGTTGCTTCCTCCGCAAGATGTAAATGCGAAGAAAACAGTAAATGCCATTAATTGTAGAAATAGTTTTCTTCGTTTCATGATTTTATAATTTATTATTAATTAATGGTAAAGTTAAGATAAATTTCAATTCAAATTTGAGTAATATTTATAAAGAGGTTTTAAATAGTTACTAAAAACCATAGTAAAAACCCAGTCAGGGCTGCATCCAAAATGAAAATCTTAGTTAGTCAGGGCTTCACTTTGAGTGAAACCCTGACTTCTTTTAGAATCAACCTTTTGATGAAACATTGCATAATGAGAATTTGCACAACCCAAATAATGTTTCTTCTTTAAACAACTTCAACTCCACGCCGGTGGGGGAAATCATCGTTAGTCCAAAAAGCAGGTACAAGTAAAAAAAACCGCCTTTGCGTACAAAAGCGGTTTCATATATTGAGTAAGTTGCCTACCCGTATAAAACGGCAAGGAAACTTACGGAAAAGCACCAACCAGAGTTGGCACTTGTTTTTTTTCAGAGCCTACCTTATTCCATTACGACTTACAACTACCTCTTCAACCAGTCAGGGCTTCATCTAAAATGAAAATTTTAGTTAGTCAGGGCTTCACTCAAAGTGAAACCCTGACTTTTTTACTTTTTACTTACGACTTACGACTTTCTACTTTTTACTTACTTTTCACTTCACTTCCGACCCATTGTCTGCTTTTTGGTCGGGCGCAACAATCGATAAGGATCCATCAGCATTTTCCGCACAGAGGATCATCCCCTGCGATTCGATACCCCGTAATTTTTTTGGTTCAAGGTTCACCAGAATACTTACCTGCCTGCCAATCAAAACTTCGGGTTGGTAATATTCGGCAATTCCCGAAACCACAGTACGTTGGTCAATCCCTGTGTCAATTTTCAACTTCAGGAGTTTTTTTGTTTTTGCTACTTTTTCAGCTTCGATGATTGTCCCCACACGGATATCTATTTTCCCAAAATCATCGAAGTTGATGTTTTCTTTTGCCGGGGACGCCTTTGTTTCAACAAGGTCATTAGCATTTTTTGTATCAAACAGTTTTTGAATTTGCGCTTCAATAACCTTGTCTTCTATTTTTTCAAAAAGCAATTCCGGTTTATTTACCTTATGCCCGGCAGCAATCAGCGAAGTGTTGCCCAGGGCATCCCACCCCTTTTTTTCAAAATTCAGGAAGCTACGTAATTTTTCCATGCTGAACGGGAGGAATGGCTCCAGGATAATTGTCAGGTTGGCAGTGATTTGAAGGCAGATATTCATAACGGTTTTTACCCTTTCCTCATCAGATTTAATCACCTTCCAGGGTTCTTCATCGGCCAGGTACTTATTGCCAAGGCGCGCCAGGTCCATTGCATATTTCAGCGACTCCCTGAACCGGAAATTATCCAGGCTCTTTTCAACTTCCTCCTTAATATCTGATATTTTGGCAAGTACCTCCTTGTCAGAGTCTGTCAATTCACCCAATGCAGGCACTACTCCGCCAAAATATTTCTGTGTAAGGACAAGAGTACGGTTTACATAATTGCCAAGCACTGCGACCAGTTCATTGTTGTTGCGTGCCTGGAAATCGCTCCAGGTAAAATCATTGTCTTTTGTTTCCGGGGCATTGGCTGTTAGCACGTATTTCAACACGTCTTCTTTACCCGGGAATTCTTCTAAATATTCATGCAGCCAGACAGCCCAATTCCTCGAAGTAGAAATTTTATCTCCCTCCAGGTTTAAAAATTCGTTGGCCGGTACATTCTCAGGGAGGATAAAACTCCCTTCGGCTTTTAACATGCTCGGGAAAATAATGCAGTGGAACACTATATTATCTTTTCCGATAAAATGTAGCATTCTGGTTTCAGGGTCTTTCCAGTATTTTTCCCATTCGGGCGTTAATTCTTTTGTAGCCGAAATGTAGCCAATAGGTGCATCGAACCAAACGTACAGCACTTTCCCTTTTGCTTCGTCAATAGGAACAGGCACTCCCCAATTGAGGTCGCGGGTTACGGCACGGGATTGTAACCCACTATCAATCCACGACTTGCATTGCCCGTAAACATTCACTTTCCATTCCTTATGCCCTTCTAATATCCATTCTCTCAGCCAATCCTCATATTGGGCAAGCGGCAGGTACCAGTGTTTTGTTTCTTTTAAAACAGGCACATTCCCGCTAATCATAGATTTTGGGTTAATTAGTTCTGTAGGGCTTAACGATGAACCACAGCTTTCGCATTGGTCGCCATAAGCTCCGTCAAAACCACATTTTGGGCAGGTCCCGGTAATATAACGGTCGGCCAGGAACTGCTTATTTTCCTCATCGTAATATTGTTCCGAGGTTTTCTCAATAAATTTTCCAGTATCGTATAACTTCTTAAAAAACTCTGAAGCTGTGTCGTGGTGTATTTTGGAACTTGTCCGCGAATACACATCAAAAGAAATCCCAAATTTCTTAAATGATTCTTTAATGATTCCGTGGTATTTATCTACAATATCCTGCGGGGTAACGCCTTCGTTTTTAGCTTTCAGGGTAATAGGCACCCCGTGCTCATCCGAGCCCCCGATTAGAACCACTTCCTCGCCTTTTAAACGGAGGTAACGAGCGTAAATATCGGCAGGTACGTACACCCCGGCCAGATGCCCGATATGAATAGGGCCATTGGCATAAGGAAGTGCCGTGGTAATTAAGGTACGTTTGTATTCAGCCATTTTTTATTGTTGAAATTTTTTTAATTCAAAAACCTAATCAGGGGAACAAAGATAACCGAAATTTTACTGAAATTATTGATTTCGGTTTTTTGAGAAATAATTTGATACATTTGTATTGTTTTGGTGGTTATTTCTTTTTCAGGAAATACCTTAAAAAGGGAATCCGGTGGCCTCGGGAAATGGGGGAATCCGGAGCAGTCCCCGCTGCTGTAAGCCTGTTAAAAGGTGCCGAACTACAAAACCACTGTCTGCAACCCCGATAGCTAATCGGAACGAGATGGGAAGGAAGTCGGAACCAGGCGAGCCAGAAGACCTGCCAAAACCAAGCTTTAATAAATCGGTTCTTCGGGGAGAAAGATCGTTGGGATTGGTTTCTTTTCCAATTATTTTCTCGGGGCAAAATATAATTATTCTATGGGAATGTTTTCGTTATTGAGCGGAGGGAGGCACTGTGTGCGTCCATTATACAGGTATTTTTTTCGTGAAGGCAAACAAGTTGAATACCCGTATCATTCTTTAAATGAGGAACATCCACTAAAAAAATCATCAACTCTTAAATTTAGTCCGGTATGGTAGGGAAAAAGCTGATTTCGATATTAATATTTTGCATTGTATGGCTTACCGGGGTATCGCAAGAGCCTCAACGAATTGTTTCTTTAGCACCATCGATTACAAAAAATATCTATTTGCTTGAGGCACAGGATAAGTTGGTAGGATGCACGAGTTACTGTACCGAAGGGGTAGCCGATAAAAAAGAAATTGTTGCCTCTGCAGTAAACGTTAACATCGAGAAAGTTTTTTCATTGCAACCCGACCTGGTTCTAACCATGTTGCTCACCAAGCCACAGGATATTGAAACATTGAAGAAACTAGGCATCCGTGTTGTAGTAATGCCAACACCTAAAGATTTTGAGGGGATTTGCTCCCAGTTTATTAAAATAGGCGAGTTTGTAGGGAAAAAAGACTTTGCAATTAACCTGATTAAAGCCGAGAAAGCTAAAGTTGAACAACTTCAGGCGGCTGTGCCTGAAGAAAATAAAAAACAAAAAGTTTTTTTCCAGATAGGGGCAAAGCCAATATTTACGGTACTCCCCAATACTTTTATGGATGATTATATTCAACTATCGGGGTGCGTAAATATTGCGGCCGACCTGAAAAGAGGGACAATTACACGCGAAGCGGTTTTATTGCGCGACCCGGATGTTATTATTATAGCAACAATGGGGAGGTTTGGAGAAGAGGAAAAGGAAAACTGGCTGAGTTATAAAGGGTTGTCGGCGGCAAAAAACAAAAAAGTTTTCCTTATCGAATCGGATAATGCCTGTAGCCCGACCCCCGATAATTTTACGAAGTCGTTAACACAGGTTTTCAAATTTATTTATGAATAAATACAATAATAATGGAAGGGAAAGGGCTGGTTCACATATATACAGGTGAAGGGAAAGGAAAAACAACATCGGCAGTGGGTTTGGCGGCCCGTGCATTGGGGCATAACCTGAAAGTTTGTTACGTACATTTTCTTAAACGTCCTGATTTATATGGGGACAACGAAATCCAGAGCCTGGAGAAATTAGGGGCAACCATTCTGGATTTTACCGGAGGGCATCCTTCTTTTAATAAGGAACTAACTGCAAATCAACTAAAAGAAGAGGTAAGAGAAGGGTTGATTTATATATCAGAATACGTGAAAACCTCTCCTCCCGACCTGTTGATAATGGATGAAATTTTAATTGCTGTCAGGGATGGTTTCCTGGCAGAAGCTGAACTTATTGAATTTATTGAACAAAAGCCTCCAAACATGGAGGTCGTGTTAACCGGGCGTGATGCAACCGGGATGTTAATTGAAAAGGCGGATTATGTAAGCTACATTCAAAAAATAAAACATCCTTTTGACCAAAATATTAAAAGCCGTAAAGGAATTGAATACTGATGATGCAAAAAAAGTACATAAAATGGATTGTATTCCTCCTCTTACTGGTGATAGTCACAGTAGTTGCAGTTATTATTTCCCTCTCTTCGGGAGAAATGAATATTTCCGTATCGCAACTCCCCGGGCTTTTAAAAACCAGGGAAGGGCTTGAGTACACGGTTTTAATGCAGATCAGGCTGCCCCGGTTAATATTGGCAATTTCAGTTGGAGGCGCATTGAGCCTTTCCGGAGCCATACTTCAGGGCATTTACCGTAACCCACTTGTCGAGCCTTATACATTGGGTATTTCCGGTGGAGCAGCTTTAGGGGTTGCTATTGCCATCGTTTTTAGCCTGCAATCAACCATTGGGGCGATTATACTGCCCGTGTCCGGATTTATTGGTGCTGTAATTATACTGTTCATGGTTTATTTCCTTAGTATCCGGCGTGGAGGGTTGAATATTAACAGTATGCTGCTCATTGGCGTAATGGTGAGTTTTGTAGCCTCTTCGGTAATGATGTTTTTAATGTCAATAACTACGTCAGACAACATTCAAAGCATTGTGTTCTGGATTATGGGCTCGCTTGACGAATCAAATTCATTTTTAATAAAGATCGCGTTGTACTCATCATTCTCCGGGCTGTTTATTGCTTACCTGTTTGCACAGCCTCTCAATGCATTGCGGCTTGGTGAGGCTAAAGCAAAGCACCTTGGAATAAACACCGGGGCCACAATTCGTATCCTCTTTGTGACAGCTTCCCTTTTAACCGGGATTTCCGTGTCGGTGGTAGGGGTCATTGGCTTTGTGGGGTTGGTTATCCCACACCTGGTACGATTGATTATTGGGAACGACTACCGTATCCTTTTAGGGGGGTCTTTCTTAGGAGGTGCAGTATTCCTGATTATTTGCGACACCATTGCCCGTACCGTTATTTCGCCAAACGAATTACCTATCGGAGTGATTACCGGGATTGCCGGGGGAATCGGGGAATCGTTTTTATCATGGTTTTGAGCCGGTCGAAATCAAAAATTAAACTGAACTAACATGGAAGCCTTTTTTAAAATAGCAGGGTTTTCGTGCGGTTACCCGGGGAGATTTGTTTTAGACAGGGTTAGCTTCGAAGTCCCTAAGGGGGTTTTTGCCGGGATCATTGGCCCGAATGGTTCGGGGAAAACCACTTTGTTCAGGGGAATAACGGGAGAACTGCCAACATTGTCGGGGAATATACAACTTGAGGGGCAGGATTTGAGGCAGATGCAGCTCCGCGAAAAAGCCCGGAACCTGGCCGTGGTAACCCAGCAAATCGAAGCGGGGAATGTAACCGTTGAAGAGTACGTACTAATGGGGCGGCTTCCTTACCGGAAAACATTCCAGTTTTTCGAAACAGAGAACGACCATGCCATTGCCAGGAAATATATGGAGTTAACTGATACGTGGCGGTTAAGAGATAAAAGTATGAATGCCCTTAGCGGCGGAGAGCAACAGTTAGCCGGAATTGCACGTGCTCTCACCCAGGAGCCGCAGTTACTTTTGCTGGACGAGCCCACATCGCACCTGGATATTACCAACCAGGTACAAATACTGAACCTGATTCAACGCCTGGGTGAAGAACTGGGGCTTACGGTTATTATGATTGTCCACGACCTTAACCTTGCCGGGGAATATTGCGATTCGTTAATTATGATGCAAAATGGGAAGATTCGGAAAAAGGGGACTCCCCATGAGGTACTTAACTTTATTGATATTGAAGCGGTTTATGACACTGTGGTTGTAACCCGTATAAATCCGATTTCACAAAAACCCGTTGTCTTTTTAATTTCCGAAAAAACTTTAAAAGAACAGAAGAAGGAATAGAAAAGTGATTATCTTTGCCCCTGAAAATTGGTTTTAGTATAATTTCTTTATACTGAATTTAAGGGAATCCGGTTAAAATCCGGAGCTGTACCCGCAGCTGTAAGTCCCAACTGCAATTAGCAGTTTTAGTTGTTGAATTACTTTTTGCCACTGTTTTCGATCCCGGTAGTTTCCGGGGCCTGATGGGAAGGCATCAACAGCTGGGATAAGCCAGAAGACCTGCCAAGAAATTTTGAATTTATTCAAAGCTTCGGGAATAAAGCTTGAGAAATATTTATCACGTATTTTTCACAAAATTACCGAAAGCTCATTTTTAATTTAGGAATGAGAAGGTTTATTTTAGTTGTTTTTATTTTTCCCCTTTTTGGGCAAATAGTGCCTGCACAGGAGGCATTCAATATCCTTGATACGCTTGATACGGTACATCTGGATGAAGTAACCTATTATGGAGAATTGAAAAAATACCAATCGGGGGCAAAGATCGAAGATATTCCGGCCGAACGATTAGATTTGGTACAAGAAGGGGGATTAGAGAATGTATTGATGCGCTTTACCCCGATTTATATTAAATCGAATGCAGGCGGGCTGTCCACAATTCGCTTCCGGGGGACTTCCCCCGACCATACTTCTATAAATTTTGGTGGTATTAATGTTAATTCATTGACCCTGGGACATTCGAATATGTCAAACATCCCCTCTTTTTTATTTGATGGCATTACCCTGCAATACGGGAGTTCATCAGCAGTTAACGGTTCGGGTGCAATTGGCGGAGCCATCTATTTGGGGCTAACCAGTAACTGGACTAATGGGATCAGGGTGAAGGCTAAATATACAATAGGTTCTTTTGGAGAGTATTTATACGGTTTTTATCGGAAACGGGAAATGGGAATCGGTAACCCGGCTGTATAAATATGAAAAAGAAAACGACTTCCCTTTTTATAACCCTTACACAGGAGATGTTGAGAATCCGGGTGCCGTTCGTGATAAACAAAAAGGGGCTAAGATTAAAAATATGGGGCTGCTGCAAGAGGTAAACTACCGGTTTCGTAAGAATGAGTTTATAAAATCATCGGTTTGGATTGAAAACAGTTGGCACCAGATTCAGCCAAACATGCAATCGAATTACCATTACGGAGGTACGCAGGAGATTGACAACGACAATATCCGGGTATGGTCGGAATACAGTAACAACAGGCATACCATAAAATTTTATGGAGGGGCAGGGTACGTCCATGATATGCAGGTTTATGATAATAACGGGTTACAAAAGATTGGAACAGACCGGATTGTTTCTGAGGTGAAAGCACAACACGATATTTCTGCCAGGATAGGTTATAAAGTGGGGGCAAAATACAAGTACATCGTCCCCAATGTGTATTCGTATGCCGATTCGGTAATTAAAAAGGAGGAGCACCTTGACATTTATTTATCTTCATATTATAATATTTCCGGGGTCTTCAGAATGACATTGAACCTGAGGCAGATGTTTGTCTCAAATTTTAAAGCCCCGTTTACGCCTTCGCTGGGGGCAGAATACTCAATTCGTACAAACGATGAATCTTTTCTGAAGTTGACTTCTTCTATTTCAAGGAGTTTCCGCATTCCGACTTTTAACGACCGCTATTGGGGCACCCAGGGAAACCCAAACCTGAAACCTGAATCGGGCTATAATTTCGAATTGGGGGCATGGTACAGTTTTGATAATGGGGCATGCCGCTCAAACATCAAACTAAACGCCTTTTATATGGACGTGGAAAATTGGATTGAATGGCGGAATTTTGGGGTTTGGCAGGCCCGGAATGTTTTAGAGGTCGTTAGTAAAGGGCTGGAGTTTCAGGCAAATACATGTTTTCCAATGGGTGAGATGGAAGGGAATTTTATTTTAAATTATACGTGGAATCCCGTGGAAACGGTGAAAAACAAATCTGAGACCGGGATTGTTAACCGGCAAATGAATTATGTGCCTAAGCAGATGGGGAATGCCTCCTTTATCCTAAAATATAACCTGTGGAGCTTTTTTGCAGATGGGGGTTATACAGGTTTCCGGTATGCCAATGACTTTGGCAAAAAACTAAAGCCCTATTTCCTTGCCAACTGTGGAGTTAGGTATAAGCTTAAATATCAGAAGCATAACGTGGATTTAATGTTCTCTTCCAATAATATTCTAAATACAAACTACCAGAATCAGGAATATTATGCCATGCCCGGTGTAAGTTTCAGATTTAGTATTAAATATGATGTAAATATTGTTAAATAATTAAAATCAAAAGACATGAAAAAGTTTCTATCCTATTTCTCTATCCTCCTGTTTTTAACAGCTATTCTAAATAGTTGTAAAAAAGATGAGATTAAGGACCTGTTCCCAAGTGATGTAATTAAAGGCTGTTATATTGTAAATTATGGCTCATTTGGAAAAGGCGGGGCATCAAAATACAATTATGATACTGAAGAAATGACAAATTTCTTTTACCAGGGACAAAACGGTGGTGCCGAACTCCTTTCAAATATTCAATATGCTTATCATTATAACGACAGCATCTTTTTGATGGGGAACTCTGCTGACCAGATCATCACTGTCAATCCGTTATTTGAGCAAACTCAGAATGGTGTTTCCCAGGACATTGCAAAACCGAGGTTCTGCGTTGCCAATGGTAACTACCTCTATGTTTCATGCTGGGGTACAAATCCCGATTGGTCGTCAATGTCCGGCACCTATATTGCAAAATATAATATTCAAACAAAATCTGTAGAAAAGAAATATAGTTTACCCGGCGGGCCCGAAGGGCTTGAATTTGCCAATGGAAACCTTTATGTTGCGTTAAATTTCAAAGATAGTGTAGCTGTAATTGATGTTACAAATGAAACAGTTGCCTATATTGAAACACCTGCGGTAACATCGTATTTTATTAAAGATGAGCAAGATAATCTTTATGTTTCGTTGTTAAGTACCTATTCCAACCCATCAACCGAAACCGGATTGGGATACATCAACACAGCCACAAATCATTTGGAAGCTACATATCAGCTGGACAATATAAGTTCCGGATACGGCTCTATTATGAAACCTAATGACGATTTCTCAAAAATTTATGTGATAACTTCTGCTTACGATGCCAGTTGGAATTTAACAGGAGCTGTATCAGTGTTTGATGTGTCAACCAAAAGCTTTGCGGCAGATAAGCTGGTAAGCGATATATCGGGGATTTCGGGTTTGGCTGTAAACCCTCATGATGATAACCTGTACATTTTTGCATCGGAAAGCACAACCGGAGTCGGGCTGATGAAGATTTATTCTGATACAGGTGACTTTATGAAAGAATTCCCGGTTGGGGCATCTCCCAATGGAGCAATTTTTCTTGAGTAACCAGCTAAAGGGCAGCGTTTAATGAGGCGTTTTTAATCAGTACTTAAAATGACCAAATGAATAAAATAATTTTTATAACAGGAGGGCAGCGTTCGGGAAAAAGCCGTTATGCCCAACAGTTGGCCGAGGAAGAATCGGAAGCTCCTGTTTATCTGGCAACAGCACGAATTTGGGACGATGATTTTCTGGAAAGGGTAAAACGCCACCAAAAAGACAGGGGCAGGTATTGGAGAAATATTGAAGAGGAGAAATACCTGTCGAAGCATGAACTTGAAGGACAAACCGTAGTACTCGATTGTATTACTTTATGGCTGACGAATTTCTTTCACGACAACAATTATAATACCGAACCCGCTCTGACTAAAGCAAAAGCCGAATGGGATAAGTTTATAAAGCAGGATATGCACCTGATAGTGGTCAGTAATGAACTGGGAATGGGAATCCATCCCGAAAGCAAGTCGGCAAGGAAATTTGCCGACTTGCAGGGATGGATGAACCAATACATTGCAAAACAAGCCAATGAAGTTTTTCTTATGATTTCGGATATTCCTGTAAGAATAAAATGAAGTTGTTTAACTTCAATAATAAAAACCTATTTCAAAATGAATATTAAAGATCAGCTACAGCACAAAATTGATTTTAAGACCAAACCGCTTGGGGCTTTGGGCAGGTTAGAGGAAATAGCCTTGCAAATTGGGATTATCCAAGATAGTTTATCTCCAAAACTGGAAAAACCGGTACTGCTGGTTTTTGCTGCCGACCATGGTTTAGCCGATGAAGGAATTAGCCCCTTCCCAAAAGAAGTAACCTGGCAAATGGTAATGAACTTTTGTGCCGGGGGCGCAGCCATTAATGTGTTTTGCAAGCAGAACGGCATTGATATTAAGGTGATTGACGCGGGGGTTGATTACGATTTTCCCGAGGGATTACCTTTTTTAGATGCAAAAATCGCAAAAGGAACCCGCAATATGCTACGCCAGCCTGCTATGTCGGTTGACGAATGCCGGCAGGCAATGGAGAAAGGTAAGGGGTTTGTAAAAGCCGAAGCCGAAAATGGTTGCAATACAATCGCCTTTGGCGAAATGGGGATTGGGAATACCTCTGCATCGGCACTGCTAATGCACAAATTTACCGGGATTAGTATTGAAGAGTGCACCGGGAAAGGGGCTGGGTTAAACGATGAGAATGTTGTTCGCAAGAAAAAAATATTAAAGGAGGTTTCTGAAAAATATCAGGTTGAAAACCCTCTGGATATTTTAGCTACTTTCGGTGGTTTCGAAATTGCCATGATGGTTGGGGCATTCCTGGAGGCAAAAAAACAAAAGATGGTTATCCTGGTAGATGGGTTCATTGCCACGGCTGCTGCGCTAACTGCTACTCGGTTTGATAAAAAAGTAACAGAAAATTGTATCTTCTGCCACACGTCAAAAGAAAAAGGGCATCAGTTAATGGCCAAATATCTGGGGGCAAAGCCACTTCTCGATATCGGGATGCGCTTAGGAGAAGGTTCGGGGGCCGCTGTTGCTTTCCCGATTGTTAAATCGGCAGTTTTATTTTTAAATGAAATGACCAGCTTTGAAGATGCCGGGGTTTCGAATAAGGAGTAAGTTATTCACATTACCACATTAATCAATTTGAAACGGCAACTAAAAATATTCCTGACATCTCTGATGTTTTACTCACGGATACCTGTACCGAAGAGCCTGGGTTTCTCAAACGAGCTGCTAAACAGGTCAACTCGGTATCTCACTTTAGTAGGGTTAATAATCGGCAGTATTGGCGCAGGGGTATTTATTGCCCTTGATCTCATTTTGCCACAAGGACTTGCTCTGTTATTTAGTATGCTGGCAACCATCTTTGTAACCGGGGC
>JAADGO010000201.1 GCA_013152355.1 Chlorobiota bacterium | reverse complement strand
GTAAACTCATATTCTCAAATTATATTTATTTTTTTCAGGTATGTTGACGAAAGCGAACTATAATAAAGCCGGAATAACTTTTGCCCGGCTTCATTAAAAGGTAAAATTTATGCTCCCCTGGTTGGGTGGGGCTTTATATCTACCAGTTCTTCTATTCTTACTTTGCGTTTTTCCTCAATTGATTTCCTGGCTGCAATTCCAATAAGGATAGACATGGCTCCATCGCGGATGCCTGCCGCATGTTTTAATGGGTCAGGAGCATTCGGGTCGCGGAAAATCCTATCCTGAAGACGGACACGGACATCGCCACCGCCATGGCCCCCTCCTGCTTTCGGCACCTTAACTAATTCGTAATCATGCCAGTTTTTCATTACCATTATTTCATTATATGAATCCACGAAATCTTTTTCCCCCTGTTTCATCTCCTGTTCGTGAAGTTCAGCCTGGTTAACCTGTTCCTGTGTCCTCCAGGGGATATCCTGCCACGAATCGATTCGCCCGTCCATGCCGTTAAATGCTATCCGCCAGCCTTCGTATGGCGAGTAGGTTGTCAATGAATAACTTACCTGGACATTATTGGCATATTTTATCTGAACAGCCATTTTGTCGTAAATGTCAATCCGGTTTCTCCACAAACAATTGTCGCGAATGTAACCATCGTATTTTTCATTGGCTACATAAAGATCCATGGCATGTTTGTTTTTAGTAATATCCCAATAAAATTTACATTTGTTGACGTATGCACAATTCCTGCAATTTGCTCCCCTGAATTCATTGTTCTTCCCATAATGTTCTAAATCGCCATAAGCAAAAACTTCCACCGGGTCAGAATCAATTAACCAGTTAAGCAAGTCGAAATGGTGGGTTGATTTATGTACCAACAGTGTGCCGCTTTTATCCCTTTCGCCATGCCAGCGCCTAAAATAAGATGCCCCGTGGTATGTGTTCAGATACCAGTGAAAATCGACCGAGGTAATTTTCCCCACTACATTCTGAGTAAGTAATTCCTTTATCTTTGTTGGGTGGGGCCCATACCTGTAATTAAACCCGACAATTACTTTTTTCCCTGACCTCCTTTCAGCATCAAGTATTCCCTTTAATTTCTTTTCATCGGTAGTAAGCGGTTTCTCAGTCAATACTTCCACACCATAATCAAGCCCTTTGATAATATATTCATGGTGGGTTGCATCCACAGTGGTAACAATAACCATATCAGGTTTTGTCTTTGCCATCATCTCATCGAAATTTGTAAAAACCGGGCAATCGACCCCCATATATTCTTTTGCAAATTCCAACCTTCCCGGATTGATATCGCAAAGAGCCACAAATTCAACAATATCGCCATACCTTTTATTGACAGTACGCCCCCAGAACGATGTACCTCTGATACCCGTTCCAACTAATGCAATTCTTTTTTTTGCTTTCCCGGCAACAGATGCACCAACCGGGTTTGCCAAAACCGAACCCGCCACTACAGCTCCGGTTGTAGTTATAAAATCTCTCCTTCTCATAATAATATAGTTTTTGATTTTTATTGATCTTAGTTATAGTTTCCGGGTTGTTACACACCGCCAAATGCACTGTATCCTCCGTCAACAGGCACAATTATTCCAGTAATAAAGCTGGAAATATCGGAAAGCAGGAATAAGGTAATTCCTTGCAGGTCTTCAGGGTCTCCAAATTTACCCATCGGCGTATTGTCAACAATCTTCTGCCCGCGGGGGGAATACCCCCCTGTTTTTTCATCCATCACAAGGAAGCGGTTTTGATTAGTTATAAAGAATCCGGGGGCAATTGCATTTACGCGGATTCCAACCTTTGCTAAATGGACGGCTATCCACTCAGTAAAATTGTTGACAGATGCTTTTGCTGCCGAATAAGCTGGTATCTTGGTTAGTGGCTTATACGAGTTCATAGATGAAATATTCAGCACCACGCCATTTTTATTTTTCAGCATATCCTGCGTAAAAACCATAGTTGGTAAAAGTGTCCCTTTAAAGTTTAATGCAAATACTTTATCGAACCCTTCCATTTCGAGGCCATAAAATGTATCCTCCAGGTTGTTGAGGTCTTCGTCCACCATCTGTTCCACTTTTGTGGTAGCCTGCGGGCTGTTCCCCCCGGCTCCGTTGACCAGGATATCGATTGCCCCTAATTTATCGTTAATTTCTACTTTGGCTTTTTCCAGAGAGCTTTTGTCAAGGACATTTGCCTCAACGCCAATTACTTCGGCGTTGTATTCGGCAGCTATTCCGGCAGCCACCTTGTCGGCTACTTCTTTATTTATATCGGCAATGGCTACTTTCAGCCCCACCGAAGCCATGGCTCTTACCATTGTGCTTCCTAAAACACCGGCTCCTCCGGTAATAACACATACTTTCCCTCTCAGGTCTTCAAATGACATTGGTTTCATCCGCTTAAATTTATTATTTTCAATTGTAACGTATGGAACTCTCGATGAAATTTAATCATGCATGTTTGTGAAATATCGCAGATTAAATTTCATGTTCGTTTCATATCTTTTCTATTTAAATCCTTTGTAATAATCAACGTTTTCTTTTGTAATAATATCAATCGAGGTATAATTCTCTTTTGCCACTTCCCTTTTTTGGATAACATGCCTAAACAACTTATTGATTGCATTATACCCTTGCTCCTCGGGACGCTGGCAAAGTAAAAACTCTACCACTCCCTCTTTTAAATACTCAACGTTCTCTTTTATTAAATCATGCCCTATAAGGCTGATATTCTTCAATTGGTATTTTTTAATCAACCGCGCCACATAAAATACCTTCGAACTGGTGACAAATATCCCTGATATGTTTCTTTGTAAGATTATCTGATATAAATTCTCCATCCATCCTTCAGCATTTGTATCGCCAATTTCAATAGTACGGATGTTTTGTTTCACCCTGCCTTTTTTGTTGAACCAATCATAAAACCCTTTTTCGCGCTGCACCAGGTGGTTTTGATTATCCATTTCTTTTGCAAAATGAATAACCAGTATCGAGTTATCGCCGGGCGTAAAAGAATCCAGCAGTTTGCCTGCCAATAAACCACTCTGAAACGAGTTCTGCCCAATATAACTTAATTGCCCTGCGGCTTTAATTTCTGAATCGATAAAAACAAAAGGTATCTGATTGTCTTTTAACTGATTGATAAACGCTTTTGACTCTTTTGAGAAAAAAGGGGCAAAAACAACACCATCAGGTTTTAATTCGATAATTTTCCCTGCTTCTTTTATAAAACTTTTAGCACTGTTCTGACTAAACGTATAAGGCTGAATACTGACCCCATATTGCCTGATCTCATCCATCCTTTTATTTATCCCGATAAAAGGTTTGTTCCAATATCCTTCAGGTGACGGCGGTTCAGGGAAAAGCGTAGCAAAAGTCACTGTTTTGTTCGATGCAAGTATGCTTGCCAGGTAATTGGGGTGGTAATCAAGCTCTTCGATAATCTTTAGGATTTTTTCCCGTGTCGACTCAGCAACCTCTCCCCTTTTATGCAATACCCGGTCAACTGTTCCAATTGAAACTCCCGCCCTTTTAGCAATATCTTTAATTCGTATTTGTTTATTCTGCTCGATAATTCGTTGATTTATAGATTCCTACATGCCTGATTCGATATATTAGGAAACAAAAATAACGAAATTATTCTATTTTACGTGTCCGTACACGGAAATATTTTTTATTCCTTATTTTAGATTTATTTTCCTACCTTTTTAAATCTAAAATATCCAATCAGGAATCAGAAATATCCAAATCTACAATACGTATAACTGCTACGCGGTAAATTTAGCTTTAACCTCCAACTCTCCGGGATTTTTCACCATATATTTAATATACCTGAATAATTTCCCTCCATGCGAGGCATCTACTACCCTGTGGTCTAATGTGGCTCCCAGCGACAGAATCCTCCGGGAGACTATTTTATCATTTACAACAGCAGGTTTCTTATTAATCCCGCCCATAATCAGGACAAATGATACATTTGAAGAAGGTAATAATGATGGAAACCCCATATCCAGCCCGAGACTCCCTATATTAGAAATCAAGAATGACCCAAAACTATCAGAAGACAGGTTTAAAAACGGCAGGGATAACCCCCAGTCGATGGTGGCCAGTTTATACAACCTGAATAACCAGTTTCGAAATGGCCAGGGCATAGACGCCAGTATATTTTTCGATTGCATGGTTTGATTTTCGCTCCCCTGCCTCGACTTTTTAATTTCCTCTCCCATAACACTTACTAATTCTTCAAGAGTAAGCGTATCGGCATCTTTAATCGTCACCGACCCCATTTGACCCCCTTTAAGCAACACACTAACCGTTGCGTCAACATGGTCCCGCAGAACAATATTCCCCCTTTTCACATAAGTATTCAGCTCCGGCACCTCCTGCTTTATTGCCCTTGCAACAGTCAACACCATAATATGTGTCATGGTAATTTTCAGGCCGCTTTTCCTTTTTTCTGAAATGAACTCTTCGAGCCTGGTAACGTCAATTTCAACGTTCCCGAATATTTTTGAGTCGGTAGGTTTTCGATAAATGGCGGTAGCAACTTTTCGCCAGTTATTGTTTAGATTATTTGTCAGTTCCATATTGTAAAAGTAGGATAATAGCATTCAAAACAAAAAGAAATATTTATATTGGCCTGATAATAAGTTATATTTAATTATGAGGCTGTTTAAATACTCTTAGATATTTAAATTCGCATATTCATTTCACCTCATTCCATTTTTATTATTTAAAAAATTTCAATGAATAAAAAGGAATTTGAATTATTAAAGAAATTAAGGGGCAATGATAAGGATTCTTACAGGCAACTGTTTTTTTTGTATTATCAGCCATTATTAATCTTTGCAAAAAAATTTGTGGACGAAGAGAGCGCAAAAGACCTTATCCAGGATTGCTTTTTAAACCTGTGGAATGACAGGAAAAGGCTTAATATAACAACCTCTATCCAGGCATATTTATTTACTATTATTAAAAACCGCTGCTACAAACTTTTAAACGAGAAACAGCAACAAACTGCCCTGAAAAACCGGATCGGGTTACAGTTGAAACAGGAAGAACTGTTTTATTTTACCAATTCTGAAAAAAGCATACTTGAATTTGATGTTAAAGACCGGATTAAGAAAGTTGTAGGCAAACTGCCTGAAAAGTGCTCAGAGGTTTTTAAGGCAAGCCGTTTCGAAGGATTGTCAAACAAGGAGATTGCCGGGAAATATGGCATTTCAGTTAAAGCTGTTGAGAAGCAGATTTCAAAAGCATTAAAATTATTCAGGGAAGAATTTAAAGATATCCTCACAATATTTCTCATCCTATTTATTGAAGTTATTTAAAGTTAAATTGAAAACCTGCGAGCAACATCTTGATCCCATTGGACTTCAGCTAATTTTCCTTCCATCCCGAGTGTTCGGGATGCAAGAAAAACCGAGCTTCCCCGAGTGCTCGGGGCTGAAAATCAATCTGTCACTCTCGAAAATCCCCTTTAACTTTAAATAACTTCACTACATAAATTTTAAAATTTTCACAAACAGGGGTAGGGTTGCAACCCCGAAAAATACTCATATTAGAGATGGAAAAACAAAAATTGCCAAATATCAGCCAGGTAATTCAAAAATACATTCTGGGGAATGCAAGTAAAGAAGAACAACAATTCCTTTACGATTGGTTGAATAAAAATCCTGAGAATCGTAAAATGTTATTTTATGAAAAGGACTTGTTTGAGGCATCACAACTCGGGTCGGAAACATTAAATAAAATAGAGGTACAACAGTGGATTGAACTACAAAACCGTATTTCAAGGCAAGAACTAAAACCCAACAGGTTAATTAAGGTACTGAGAATTGCTGCTGTTATCCTGATTACTTTTGGAGTTGGCTGGATGGGGCACTACTTTTATGCTTCCGGGGTATTTTCAAACAAGCAGGCCGAGTTGAAATATGTTGAAGCCACCAAAGGGCAGATAAAGGAAATTTTCTTAGCTGATGGGACTCACGTTTGGTTAAATTACGATTCGAAACTTTCGTTCCCATCGCAGTTTACTGCAAATAACCGGCAGGTGGAACTTCAGGGCGAAGCATTTTTCGAGGTAACAGCCAATGAGGAGAAACCATTCCTGGTGAAAACAAAAAACCACACAGTTAAAGTAGTTGGGACAAAATTTAATATTTGCGAATACCCCGAAAGTAAAATTATTGAAACCACATTGGTTGAAGGAAAGGTAAAAATCATTTCAGGGAATATTTTTAAAGACCTATTGCCCGGGCAGCAATCAAGTTTTAATACCGAGACCTCCCAAATCAGGATTAGCAAAAAGGATTTCGAGATATATACAGCCTGGAAAGACGGGAGGTATGAATTCAGGAACGAGCCTATAGGGAAAGTATTTAAGATTGTTGAGCGTTGGTGGGATGTAAAAATCAATTACCCGGAAGATAAACTGAAAAACGAACGGATCTCAGGAGTCTTAAAGCGGCATAAGCCTGTCGGGCAATTATTTGAACTGATTAAACAGTTGATCCCCATTGAATACGAAATAAAGAACGATGAAATAACAGTAACTTCAAAGTAAAAGTTAAAAATTCAAAACGAGTTGCCTATGTAAAATAATCTTACAATTTCCATTAAAAAACGGGAAATGCGCCACACACTCCCCGTTTCCATTCTTTTAAATATTTGATTTATAAACTAAAATCGTAGCTAAACTATGAAAAAAAAATCAATTACGGATTTTCTTTCGTCAGAAAGAAGATGCAAAAAATTATTGCTGATTATGAGGTTATCTATAATTTTGATACTAGCAGCCGTATTCAATACCACGGCAAGTGTTTATTCTCAGTCAGTTAGGGTTAACCTGGAATTAAAAAATGCAACACTTGAAAAAGTATTCCAATCGATTCAGGAACAAACAGAGTTCGATTTCTTCTACAAAAACGAGCATCTGCCTCTAAACAAAATCATCAACAAAACTTATACAAATGCCAAAATCGACAGGGTTTTGGATGATGTATTGAAAGGAACCGGGTTAATTTACCGTGTGCTTAATAAGGATATTATTGTAACACAGGGGCAGGAGTCCGATTCGGGAAGAGATGACTTGTTCTCGCAGCAACAATCAAGAACCATTTCGGGTAAAGTAACTGACGAAAACGGAGGGCCTTTACCAGGTGTAACTGTTATTGTGAAAGGGACAACAAATGGTACAGTAACTGATAGAGATGGGGGTTATTCATTAACTATCCCGAAAGATGCTAAAATACTTGTATTTTCTTTTATTGGTTTTAAGATTCAGGAAATAACTATCGGAGACCAGCAAACCATCAATGTTCAAATGGAACAGGATGTTATCGGGCTGGACGAGGTTGTTGCCATTGGGTATGGTGTTGCTAAAAAGTCGGATTTAACAGGTGCTATTACACAAGTGAAGACTGCTGAGTTAGAAAAATTTACACCTTCCAATGTTAGCGATTTACTTCGCACCACTGTCCCCGGGCTTAATGTCGGGTATGCTACCTCGGCAAAAGGAAATAGCTCTTTTGAAATCAGAGGTGAAACTACTTTAACAGCCGGAGCCAGCCCTTTGATTGTTTTGGATGGTGTAATTTATAACGGAGATATCTCCGATATTAACCCGGATGATATTGACCGTATGGATGTGTTGAAGGATGCCAGCTCTGCAGCAGTCTATGGTTCGAGGGCAACAAATGGGGTTATTGTGATTACAACAAAGCGCGGTACAAATGCTAAACCAACAATCAATCTTAATAGTAGTGTTGGGGTTGCAACTGCTGCAAACCGGGTAAGGCCATACGATGCTAAAGGATTTATTCAGTGGCGTTCTGATATGTATAAATCGGTTTTTTCTGCAACAGTGCCTTCCAAACTTTGGAGTCCGTTCGATGACCCAAGGACAATTGACCCACAGTACCTGAACGATTGGCTGGCCTACCACAGTACCAATGAAGCCAATATGGTGGATGCCTGGTTGGCTGGATTGCGAATGACAGGGATTGAAATAGAAAATTATAAAGCGGGGAAGTCAATTGATTGGGAAAAGTATATTTATAAAAATGGTTTACGGCAAGACTATAATGTTAGTTTATCCGGAAAAAAGGAAGACTTCTCCTATTACTGGTCTCTGGGTTATATGAATAACGAAGCATTAACCAGAGGAGATGAATTTTCCACGATTCGCTCCAGGCTAAACATTGAAGGAGATGTTACGAATTTCTTAAAAGTAGGGTTAAATGCACAATTCTCTTTTAGGGACGAAAGCCCGGTCCCGGCCGATAATTACCGGTATCGGACTCTTATGCCATACGGTTCGTATTATACTGATGACGGGAAAGAGTTGAGACTTTTCCCAAATGACGATATTATGGCAAGGCACCCTTTATTAATACCAACATTTCGTGAAAGGGAGAGGCAAAATTATACATTTTTCCCAAAAATATATTCCATTTTGAGTTTACCTTTTGGAATAACATATACCATGAACTTTACAACCAGGCTGGAGTTTTACCACAATTATGTCCATGATTCTTCAAGACATCCGGATTGGGCATTATTTGGAGGTAGAGCCTCACGCGAAAACAGGATTCGAAGAGAATGGCAGATTGACAATATCATAAACTGGAAGCGTACTTTTAATAAGGTACATAAGTTTGGCGTTACTTTATTGGCAAATGCTGAAAAGTTTAGGTCAAATTCAGATGAAATGAATAACCGGACATTTACACCCAGTGATATTTTAGGATACCATAACATGACGGCAGGTTCATTACCCCAACTGTCATCTTATGATGAGGTTTGGTCTGCTGATGCCTTAATGGCACGATTAAATTATGGGTTTAAAAACAAATACCTTCTTACATTATCAGTACGAAGGGACGGGTCTTCATTGTTTGGGTCTTCAAATATGCGGGCTACATTCCCGGCCGCAGCTCTGGGTTGGGTACTTACCGAGGAAGACTGGTTTAAATCTGATATAATCAATTACCTGAAGTTGAGGGTTTCCTGGGGTATAAATGGGAACAGGTCGATTGCAAACTACCCGTCACTTTCGAGGATTGCTTCGGGAAAAACATTAAATGCTGAACAAAATGGGAATCCTGTAATTATCCCCACACTGGTGATTAATACCATGCAAAACAAAGATTTAAGATGGGAAAGGACTGAAGCGTTCAATGTAGGTATCGACTATAATCTTTTTGATGGGGTACTATCAGGTTCAGTTGAAGCATATAATATGTCAACTACTGATGTATTAGTAAACCGGGAATTGCCTACTGTTACCGGATTCAACCGGGTATATGCAAACCTTGGCGAGGTGAAAAACAAAGGTTTTGAGCTCACACTCAATAGTTTGAATATGAGGCGCAATAATTTTGAATGGCGTACCAATTTTATATTCTCTTTGAATAGGAATAAAATCATTTCTATTACAGGTGAGAAGTTTGACATATATGACAAAAACGGGAATGTAATAGGGCAAAAAGAACCTGATGATAAAACAAACAATTGGTTTGTTGGCCATGCAAAAGATGTAATCTGGGATTATAAAATATTGGGTACCTGGAAAGTTGGGGAAGAAGCTGAAGCTGCCAAATGGGGCCAGAGGCCAGGCGACTTTCGCCTTGAAGACGTTGATGGCAATGGACTGCTTACAGATGATGACAAACAGTTTCTTGGTTATCGGGCTCCACGATTCCGCTGGACTTTAACCAATAATTTTACAATCTATAACAATTTTGAAGCTTCAATAGTAATGTACTCATTATGGGGAATGAAATCGGCGTATGATTTAGCCAAACATGACGATAATGTGGAAGACCGGAGGAATACCTGGGACATTCCGTATTGGACACCTGAAAACCCAACCAAAAATTATGCACGTTTGCGTTCTGCACCTGCCAATGGTGTAGGTTATAGCCCCTGGTTTGACCGGTCATTTATCCGCGTTGAAAATATTGCAATTGCTTATAAGTTGCCTAATTCAGTTCTTTCCAGGACATTTATCCAAACTTGCAAGATTTCATTAAATGTCCGCAATGCAGCATTATGGGCTCCTAAATGGAAATTTGGCGACCCGGTTGATGGAACCAGGACTCCCCGGATTTTTTCTCTCGGTTTGAATATGACTATTTAATGTACATAAAAAACTAAATGAAAATGAAAAGAATAAAATATATATCCATACTGAGCATTGCTTTTTTAATTTTAATAGTAAGCTCTTGCAAAGAAAGCTTCTTAAAACCAGAACCTCTTTCATTTTATGCACCTGAAAATGTGCTTGTCACAGAAGAAGGATTGCAAGCTGTTCTCGACAGGGCTTTGAGCCAGTTGAGGGTAGAACTCTGCACAGACCAATCACCTTTTCTGACCAACTTAAAATATTCCGATGTTGCCGTTGATGGTTCAACGGACAAATCAACACCCTGGCAGGATTTGAACAAACAAATGTTGCCTGACGGCAGGAATTATCATAATGCTTATACTAAAATAGGATGGTATTGGGATGAATCATATAAAGTTATTAAAGATTGTAACACTGTAATTACAAGAATTGACGATGCTGAATTTAGTTCGGAACAAAATAAAAATGCTTTATTGGGTTCAGCATATTTCTTAAGGGCTCGGCGGTATTATGCCAAAACTTTACAATATGGCGATGTCCCATTTGTACTTGAAGAGTTACAAGAACCTAAACTTGACTTTTATACAACTACCAAGGAATCTATTTGGAAGAAAATGATAAAAGACCTTGAATTGGCAATTCAGTGGGTTCCGGAGGCCAATGAAGTAAGGAAGGGGCAGGTAACCAAGGCTGCCTGCAAGCATCTCCTTGCAAAATATTACCTTTTAGTTGGCCGGTTCGACGATGCAATAAAACAAACTTCCGATGTTATAAATGGAGGGGTACACAGTTTGATGACCCAACGGTTTGGCATTGATAAAGATATTCCGGAAAAGGATGTGATTTGGGATTTACACCGTGCTCTTAACAAGTCACTATCAGAAAATACTGAAGCTCTCCTGTTAACCATCGACAGATATAATATTGAGGGAAATACAAGTGGAGTCCGTTCAATGCGTAATGTTGTACCCAACTACGGACAAACAGGAATAATAAAAACGCCAAATGGAGCCAATGGGTTGACGGATAAAGCCGGTGCTGAAATCGGGTTGGTCGAGACTTATGGACGTGGTATAGCCAGAATTCGCCCTTCAGGAAATACGATGTATGATATATGGGTTCAAAATGGTGTAACCGATTGGACTGACTACCGGCACCGCACCGATAATGGAAACTGGATGACCATGGAAATGCTGGTATATAATCAACCGGCTTTAAAAGCGAATAATAATCCTTACTATGGGAAACACCTTCAACTTTATAGTGACGAAGGCACATTGTTATGTTTAGATACAATACGTTCATGGTTTCAATGGCCTCATTATAAGGTTTGGATTGAAGACCCGGACAGGCCACAACCCCAGGGTGGCCCGGGCGACTGGTATGTTTACCGGTTAGCCGAAACTTACCTGCTTCGTGCGGAGGCTTATGTTTGGAAGGGTGAATGGCAAAAAGCAGCCAATGATATCAATATTATAAGGCAACGTGCACATGCCCAATATATGTATACAGCCGGCGATATCCAGCAACAAACCATTGGGGCCGTTCTTGATGAACGAAACAGAGAGTTATATTTAGAAGAACTTAGAAAGGTGGAGTTAACACGGATTGCAATTATTTATGCGCAAACCGGAATAGCCTGTTATAATGGCAAGACGTATAGCATGGATAATCTTTCCCAGGATAATTTCTGGTTCGACAGGGTAAATGAGAAAAGTGATTTATACAATAAAAACGTCCCTACCAAATACGGGAATTATTTCACCTGCTCTCCTTATCATATTTTTTGGCCGATACCTTCTTATGCAATAAACTCAAATACCGGAGGCGTAATTAATCAAAATGAAGGTTATCCCGGCACCGAACGAAATCTTCCTCCTTTAGTTTATAATGGAGAATAGTTTTAGGTTAGTTAGTCACTTTGCTGCGCAGCCTGTTATTTGCTGCGCAGCTTTTTTTATTATTGCCAAGGTATATGTCACTGTACGGCAGCAATTAGGGGAACAAACCAGATTATTAAAAGTGGCTGAATACAATCCCCTTCTGCCTTATTACTTTATCTACTCAACCACTGAAAACTTATAAATTGACGAAGTATGGTAAACCTCGCCAGGGCGGAGGATTATTGAAGGGAAACTGCTGTTGTTTGGCGAATCAGGGAAATGCTGGGTTTCTAATGCAAATGATTCCCTATAATTATACGGCTTGCCACTTTTGCCAATATCCGAACCATCCATAAAATTCCCACCGTAGAACTGTATCCCCGGCTCTGTTGTAAAGATTTCCATTTTACGGCCACTGCCCGGCT
>JAADGO010000001.1 GCA_013152355.1 Chlorobiota bacterium | reverse complement strand
ACAATTACATTGGCTATTCCCGGGACTTGTGAAAACGCAGGGCGGACGATTAGATTGGCAGCATCCCTCAGTTCCACATCGCCTTTGTCCGGATTTTCAAGAGTAAATCCATAAACAGGGAAAAGTGACTGGTTCATTACTTCGGTCGATATATTGACATCGTGCGGCAAAAAATTCCTGATTTCGTTGATTCGGCTCTCAAGCCGTGGTTTGAGTTGGTAAATATCCAATCCCCAGTCGAAGTAAACCTCTATGGTGCAGGAACCCCTGCTGGTACTGCTTTTCACCAACCGAACACCTTTCACCTTTTTTACGGCACTTTCCAGCGGTTTGGTGACTGTAATCATCATTTTATCCATCGGCATTTTCCCTGCATCTACAATAATAGAGATGCGGGGGAACTGTACAGCAGGGAACAAATTCGCCTGCATCCGGGAAAAGGAGTAAATTCCTGCAGCCAGGATTAATATCCCGACTAATAAAATAGGCTTCTTAAATATTTTGTAGAAGTTTTTATTTTTCATATCCCTAAAAAATAAAGCGGTAAATTAGTTTTGCCACGGCTGTGGTAGTTTGTGGTTTCAGATAGTCAATTCTTCTTATCGGGTCTTCATATCCAATATTATACACAAAATAAAAATCTGAGCCGACTTGTGGAATCCAATGCAAGCGGAAGTTGTAAATCATAATTTCGTCTAAACTGTTGAACTGTGCAAATAATGATAAATTCAGTTTAGTTGTAAACGCATAATTGAGATATGATACAAATTCCTGGGTAACAACATCCCCGTTAGGTAGGTTCAGCTCGTTAAAAGAATAATTACCTGTCATATTCAGGTGTTTGTTGACATTGATTCCCACCTCGCTTCTGAAGGTTTTAATTTTCCCCGAATAAAAGCCGCCCCGGTTATACAACAATGCCACCCAGATTTTGCGGGCGCGGTAGGTTTCAAATTGCAACTCATAATTATACATCCAGTACTTCCCTGCCGGGATACTTATGCCATCAGTTACTTCAAAATTATAATCCAGCCGGTCGAAACGTTGAATAAAATTGACTTCAAATCTTTCGCCTGATTTAAAGACAGCCCCCAAAGGGCGTGTTTCATTTGAGAAACTTTCCATTTCGCCTGTTGAGTGGGTATTGTACAAAGTAAACCCCCAGGGCTTCAACAGCAACCGCTTAATTCCATATTTGCTCAGTACCCGGGGTGTTAACCTGAAATACCAACTGTAAGAGTCGTAATCAGTCCGGCGGAGATAACCCAACCCGGGGTTAAAACCTTTTTGCATGCCACCAATAGCCATGAAATTATCGATCAGGTCATTAGGGTAATCAATTGACAAACGGTAAGAAAGTGCATTCCCCTGCAGGGCGAGGTTATCGGTACTGGCAACAATTTTCCCTGCCACAGAAAGATTCTTGTTATTCAGGAAATCGGAAGTTTGGTAAGCAGCATCTAACCCGAAAACCTGGTTCGATGCTGTTCTGTTAATCTTATTGGTAAATATCCCTCCTATATACGATTGTTTCCCGATGTCATGTTTGTATCGCAAAACCGTATTGTTGGTAGCCTGAATCGTGTTGAGGCTTGCTTCCTGAATATTCAGGAACCCAATATTTGATTTTCCGACCTTCCCAAACAGGCGGGCACCGGCAATAATAGGTATCTGTTTCCCATTTTCAATACCTATTTCACGGGTATAAAAAGCCTGGTTCCTGTCTCCCAAATAAAATCCAAAATAGTTGCCCCCTTCTAAAAAGAACTGCCTTTTTTCGGGGTAATAAACACTGAACCGGGATAGGTTAACCGGGATCCGGTCAACTTCAACCTGTGCAAAATCAGTAAAACTTGTTAAATTGAGTTTAAGTGTCGGCGATAAGTTTACATTGAGGTCGGCACCGTATTTCAAGGGGTAATCGCCCCCTTCAATATTATCGTATTGCCATCCGGATAAAAGATAAGGTTTAAATTCAAATTTTTTGACATAGCCAATATTGTTTATACCTGTTAGCCTTCCGGCGTTTACCACAGCATATATGGTATTATCCCTTGACCATCCCTGCCAGAGGGCTTGTTCGTTTTCGGAAACAATGTCGCGCTCAAAGTTGATTGCCCAGTTCAGGATGCTGTCGTTTTTGAACTGAAGGGTGCTGAAGGGGATATAAATCTCGGCAAACCACCCTTCGGAGGTGATTGATGTTTTGGCATCCCACACGCCATTCCAATCTTTATTACCTCTTTCGCCGCTGTAGATCTGGATATCGGCCCTTGCGCCATTGGGGTTGATTACAAACAGGTAACCCGTGCGGTTATCATTGAAAGGGCTGATCAATACCTGAAAATTATCGTCTGACAAATAATTAAAGTCAGGATTCATATTTTTTGCTGTAATTTTACCCGGGTCTTTCTGATAACACCAAATACCGAAATACAATGCGTTACTATTATAAACAACAGCAACTTCGGTGTGCTCGGTTATGGGCTGCCCGAAATCAAGGTCGCGTTGAGTGAAATTTGAGATATGCGATGCTTCCTGCCAGAAAGGTTCATCTAATTTCCCATCAAAATTTATCTTTTTCTGTGTCCTGAGGGCATCAATACTACCGGGTGCTGAGTGTTGTGCAGCAAGTTTTAATACAATAAGTACTGAAAATGCAAAAGTTAATAAAATCTTATTTATGTTGTTTGCTGCCATAATTTTATCTCATTTACTTTTACTACCAGGCATATCTTTGCTGCCACTTGTAATAGAAGTTTAGAGCCCCTCCTCTTAAATTCATTTTATTATTTCAACGAAACTTGTATCAGCCAAACCATACCCGCCTTCGCTGATAATATTATCATCCTCATTAAAGGCCGGTTCTATTATTTCGGCTTCATTATGATTTTGTTTGCCGATTTTTATGGGGATTTTCACCGCCATACTGTCATTTATGATTTTCATAACCCAAAATTCTTTCATTAACACATCGCTGAGGATACAGGATTTAGGGAGTATCTGCCTTTCCGTTTTATCGCTTTTATTGATTAATACCTGTACAATCATATTTTCAGGGATTAGCAGCCGGGGTTGTATCCGTGCCAGCACCTTCATTGTTTGTGATTGCAAATTCATCGCCGGCAAGACCTTATAAAATACTGCCTGGTACTCAGAATTATCAGGCAATTGTATCAGGCAGCTCTTTCCGGGGTTAGCCAATCTTTCGTATTCAAAAGGAACCTCCGTTTCTACCTGTAAGTCGTTTATATCAACAATACTGCATAAAGTCGAATTTTTATCGACAAAAACAGGGCTTTTTACAATATCCAACCGGTTGACAATGCCTGTAACAGGTGATAAAACCGCAGTGGGTTGGTAATCCTTAATGAAAGAACCTTTATTTTTTAAAGTATAAGTTTCCTGCGTCATTATTTCAAATAATACGTCATTTTTATCGACAGGCGAACCGGGCTTCACATTAACCTTGGTAACATACCCTGTAACAGGGGCCATTATATTGCTTTTATTCAGGTAAATTGTTTTACCCGTCAGGATTAAATTATCGGGGATACTCCCTTTTTTTATAGTTGTGGTTTTTACCAGTGCTTTCGAAATTACTGCCGCTTCATTTCCTGCCTGCCTGGTTTTGCAGGAGGTAAATACCCAGGAGCTTATGAATAATAATATTAGTATCTTATTTTTCATTTTTCTATTTTTAATAATTCCAGTAATTATAAGTATTTATCAAAGCGTCTTTTTGCATTCTCAGGTTGATTATTACTTGTTTCAGGGTTTCAATATCACGTAATACATTTACAAAATCAATGGCTGATATTTGCCCCTGCGAAAGTTCCGTTTTGTAAATCCCAATCAGTTCATCATATTCATTCTTTTGATTGGTTTTCATTCTTAGTTGTTTGTCAATAGAGTTTATCTGATTCAGGATTTTAGTCCTCCGGATAAAGTTTTCTGTAATAAACCGTTGCTTTTTAAAAGTAATATCCTGTGCCAGGATATCAGTCTCCTGCCTGGAATAGTTACGCTGTTTCCCATCAAATAATACCCACGAGAATTTCAATCCAATGCTGAATCCCAAACGGTTTAACCCGGGCAGGTACACGGCATTTAATCCATTGTTGGCAAATAAGTTTAGTTGTGGCTGGTATTTTAATTCGGATAATTGTTGGAGCGAAACCAGGTTTAAACTGTCCAATTCATATTTCCTTATAAAAAAAGAATCACCCGTCTTTGTTTTCAGGCTAAAGTCAACATCTTTTAATTCCACCAATGCCGTATCTTTAATTCCACAAATAATATTCAAATCCAGCAGGTTCTGTTGATACCCCGATCTTGATTTTTCTATAAATACTTGATAATTATCTAATTCTATTTTTAATCGCTGGTAATCGGAATATTTATAAATGCCATTTTGTAAGAGTTCCCGCATTATCTGCAATTCCCTGTTTATCAGATTTATTAACCCGGAATAAATATCAATTTGACTTTGCGATTGCAGGCATCGCAGGTATTGATAGCCCACAATGCGTTCTATGTCATAAACAGTAAGTTTTATTTCGGTTTCGTTGATCTCACGTGAAATAGCCAGGTTCCGGGAAGCAATATCCATCTTTTTACCGCCGGATAAGGGCTGCTCAACCGACAAAAGGGCCTGGTACTGCCCGCCATCGCTTACAGCCAGGTCATACCCGTAATAGTCTGTAGCACCTGCCGAAACAAATTGAGCCCTGGTAGAGTTATTGTCAGTAGATATAATGGGGGCAAACAACAAACCTGCATCTATGGAGATTTTGGGTTGCGTGTAAAAAGCTTTGAGCCTTTTCAGTTCCATCTCCATAGCATTGTTTTGTACCTTCTTTTCGAAAATAAGGGGGCTGTTGTTTTTTGCCTGCCCAATATAATAATCAAGGCTTCTTACCTGTGCTTCCAGTCCTGTTGAGAAAAAGGAAAGCCAAATGAGAATTAGTTTTTTGTAAAATGCCATTGCCTATTTTTTTAATGCGAAACAGTGCTGATTTTCTGTGAACGAATATTTTATTTTTAACGCATATAAATTACAAATCTCTTTTACGATTGCCAGGCCCAAACCAAATGAGCTTGAGTTTTGTTTCACAAAGCGTTTAAAAATAACCCTTTCGTCCGGTGCTTTATTTATCCCCGTATTGCAGATCCTCAATTCGTCAGCCGTTGAAAAGAATTTGATCTCACCCTTTTCTATATTGTGGCGTATTGCATTCAATAACAAATTGTTTATCAGGATTACCGCTAACTCAGGATTCATCGAAAGCTTGAAGTCAGCATTAATATTTTGAAATATTTTAATATTTTTCGGTTCGGTTAGTACCTTATATTCATCCAGTTTTTCTTTAAAAATAGTTGTGAGGTTGATCAGTTCCTCATTGATAAATTGTTCATTTTCAATTTTAGTCAAAAGCAGAAGGCTCCTGTTGAGTTTATCCAGCTTCTTGATGGATTGAAATATCGAATACACCCTGGATAGTTGTTCTTCGGGCATTTGTTCCTGGAGCAGTTCTTCGAGGTTTAACGAGATTATAGCCAGCGGGGTCTGCAGTTCGTGAGAGGCATTTTCAGTGAATTGTTTTAATAACCTGTATTCCCTGCTTAATTTTTCCATCAGTCCTGAAATGATTGCATTTAGGTGGTCAAATTCCAGGATATTGGTGTCTTTAAGCGACAATTCTCCACCGTGAGTGAATGAATAATTTTCGAGGGCTTGTAAATTCTGTTTAAAATCTTTCCAAACGGTTTTATTAAACCGGTAGTTAATCAAAAAAGAAAAAATAAACGCAGATAGCAACATCGCCAATAGTGGGTATGCTATTGCTCTTATCATATCTTCATATTCCAGTATCGACTGCCTGATTTTAATGTCGTAATATTCACCCGATATATTTACCGTTTCCCACAATTCAAAATATGGCTCTTCTTCGTTATCCTCCGCTTTATTTTTAATGAAGATCTCTTTAAAAACCGGCTCCTGTACTTTGTGCTTCCTGCTTTCCCGAACTTCAATAACCGGCGGCAGGTTAATAGTTGCCCCTGTTTGCCTTATTTGTTCATGAATTAATCCTGCCGTTTGCAGTAATTTCTCCTTTGCTTCATACTGAAACCTTAATTTAATGATATAATACCCCGCAATGGAAATAATAATTAACATCACAGACAGCAGCACCAGGTAATTACGATTTATTTTTGTTAAGAGCCTCATTCGTCTGTAAATTTATAACCCATCCCGTAAAGCATTTTTATGTAATCTTTCCCTCCGGCTTCTTTTATTTTCCTCCGCAAATTGTTTAGGTGGGTATAAATAAAATCGAAGCTGTCGGTCGAATCAATATTATCGCCCCATAAATGTTCTGCAATAGCTTCTTTGGTCAGTACCCTGTTCCTATTTATTAGGAAATACAAAAGCAAATCATATTCTTTTTTAGTTAAAGTGATTTCTATTTCATTAATAATGACAGACTTACTGTCTTCGTTTATAGATATTTCGTTGAATTTTAAAATGTTATTCCCATCAAACCTCCTTCGTCGTATAACTGCTTTCACTCTGGAGTTTAATTCTGACAGATGGAAAGGTTTGGTCAGATAATCATCGGCGCCTAAATCTAACCCGTTAATTTTGTCATCCAGTGAATTTTTTGCTGAAATAATAATCACGCCGGCATTACTATTATATTTTTTGATGGTTTTTATAAGATCCAGCCCGTTGCCATCGGGTAAAGTAATGTCGAGGAGGATAATGTCGTATTCATATATTGTCAGCTTTTCATCAGCAGTAATAAAATTATTAGCCAGTTCGCAGATATAATTTTCTTTGATAAGATAATTGCTGATTGCAATTAACAATTCGAATTCGTCTTCAATGATTAGAATCTTCATAGTTCAAAATAATGAATAAATTCTAAAGGAATTCTAAAGAAGGGCTCTAAAAATTACTATTTCATTTCTTTTATAAGCTGTTTGCTTGAAATTGTTTTAAATTCCTGTTCAATTTTCTTTTGCAATTTATTGTTTTTTGTAGCTGTGCAGTCAGAAACCAAAATACAGTTAAAACCTTTGTCAATTAAACTATTCATTGTTGCTTTTACGCAGTGGTCTGTAGTAAAGCCACATACATAAACATTCTTAATCCCGTTTTCTTTTAAGATTTGTTCTAAATCACTTCCTTCGCAAGCGTCAAATCCACATCTGCCTTTAACAACAATATCTGTTGTGTCGTATATTCCATCTGTAAATTCAGCTTTCCAGGTTCCTTTTGTAAAGCGTTTTAGCAACCGGGCAGGGAAAGGTGTTTTTTTGTATCTCTCTTTATCTTCTTTGTCTAAGATCAAAGGTGCCTGAATAACTTTTATACCTTTTTCCCTTGCTGCCGCGATTAATCCTATCGTGTTACCAAGGACATTCCCTGACAAATATTCTTTCTTTATCAGTTTGTAAAAGATGCCTTTTTCGGTCCATGTTTTTTGAAATTCAATTAACAAAACTGCCGAATCCTCTTTTATTCCGCCTTGCGAAAAGGCTGTTTTAGTTAATGTTGCCATGATAATAATCTTTTTAAAATTTAAATGCCAAAATATTTAATTCTTAGCAAAATTATCAATGCCATTTGTTTTATCCATTTACATTTGTTGACAGCCTCTAATTTCCCCTCAGCTTTTTTCTTAACCGACTTAGTTGAGTTGGTGTAATGCCCAGATAACTCGCAATGTGATAATGTTGTATCCTATCCTCCAAATCCGGGAACGTATCCTTGAACATCAGGTAATTATTCATTGCTTCTTCCGATAAAAGCCTAATTTCCCGGTTTTGCTTTTGTTCCAGGTATTCAAAAGTCAATTTTTGTATAAACGTATTTACCTGATTGTATTTAGCCGCAATTCTCATCAGTCCTGTATATGGAATACACAAAATCGAAACTTTTGATAGTGCCTGAATGTTTGTGATACTTTTTTTCTCGGGGGAAATACCTGATGCCACGAAATCATTCTCCTGCAAAAAATGCTTATTCCATTCTTCCCCTTTATCATTCAGGTAGAATATTCTCAAAACCCCCTGATTTATGACCCCTAACTCTCTGGGTAATTGGCCTTCTTTTGAGAAGTATTCATTTTTGCCAAGCTCTTTTATGTAAATAATCGGCTCTATTTCAGCCCAACACTCATTTCCTAACGGATGAATATTGTCTATCGTAGCCCTTAACCGGATTTTATGTTCATCTGTCGGTTCCATGATCCTGCTTGCTGCTAATGGGTTTGTACATGGTTTGTTGCAGGCACCGGAGTGACTCCTTGCCTACCTGATTTTTTTAAAACTGCAGAATATAAAATTTTGTATCGTATCAAATGGTGTTTTGTGGTCAACCGTTATGCACTTAATCTTTTCAAAGTGCTTTTTCAGTCGGCCGGCCATTGTCTCCTCAGAATATTGCCTGATTTCGATCCCACTACATTTCGTTGGCCCCTGTTTCGAGAAAGTCCCGATAACCAAAATGCCTGTAGGCTTAATGCCTTGTTGAAGCGAGTTAATGTAGCTTTCAATTTCCATTTCCTGTGTCAGGAAATGGAAAGCCGCCCGGTCGTGCCAAAAGTCATATTCTTCGGGCGGATTAAAAGCTGCTACGTCTGCAACTACCCACTTTACTTTTCCTGCACGGCTGCCAAGCCGTTGTTTAGCACGGTCGAGTGAAGCTGCCGAAATGTCGAGGATGGTAATATCCTGGTAACCCAGGTCAAGCAGGTGGTCGACAAAAAAACTGTCGCCTCCGCCAATATCTATGATCTTTGCAGTTGCCGGGATGTTGAATTCTTTTATAAAGCCCAAAGAAGTTGCAGGCACCGGCTGGTACCAACTTACATTTTTAGGTTCTTTGGTCTGGTAGATATCTTCCCAATGTTTCTTTCTGTCAAAATTTCCCATTTTATGTTTGTCGTTTTATTAATTGAACAGTTGTTTCTTTGGTTATACAACAATGGTTTGTCAATACCTGGTGCGGAATGGGATTGTATTTCATAGTCAAGCCGCTATGCACCCATTTATACCTGTTACGTTAGAATTTGCTCTAAACCCCGCATTAAATATAGCTCAAAACACTTCAATTCAAAAAAAATAAAATATATATACATAAAATAGAGCCGACTGTTATTGAAATAAGCCCGAGGTAAAGCCTTTTCCTCGAAATTTGTAGCCATAAGTACCAGCCCCCCAGGCAAATTATAATAAGGCCAACCGATACAATATCTATTGAAAGCCCCCATATAGAAGCCAATACAGATTGATACCATCCACTCTGTTCTTTTGAGGTTGGATTACGTAACTTATGTAATGACCTCATTACCTCCCATTTATCAAGTTTTGTCTCTTTTACAATTATTTTTCCATCATTTAAATAAGCCTGTACATCATAACGTGTCCCGGGTTTTGAGATGATAAAATTAAAAAGGGTAGAGTCGCCTGAGAATTTTGGGTTATGAATGCTGCCATTCAGGTTTAGTCCATTCATTATTTCATATACAAGTGTGTATGCCTCCCTCTCTTTACTTATTTGGATAGTCTTTTCATAGCTGACCTCCTTTCTTTTCTCCCATGATTTGGCAAACTCCCAGTGGTGGTTTAGCAGTAAGCCACTGAATCCAAACAACCAGATAAAAAAAAGTAAAAATAAGCCAAGGTATATATGGATTTTTTGATTCCATTTTGTTAAACCGTTCTTTTGTTTAGTGCTATCCATGCCATTCAAATTGTTAAGCCAATAATAAGTGATACAATGGAAAGAAATCCGATTAATAGTGCAACCAGCCCTATATTTCTCTCATTTTTGAAATAGTACCAAAGAATAACCCCTGTAATACTTGATAAGAAAAGGCAGATTACAGAAAGGTCAACCGATGACCTCCAAATTCTAGTATAAACCCAGTTGCCACGGATATTTGCATTATGTGGCCCCGGCATTTTATGTAGCCAGGCCAACTTTTTCCAAAGGTTTGTTTGTTTACTATGGATATATGCTATTCCTGATATTAGGTCGGCCTTAATTGAGATCCTATATCCGGGTTTAGTTACCGGAATATATATTTGGATTGAATCCCTGAAAACATTAGCTATCTCTCCTGATATATTTATCTGCTTTAGAATGTCTTTTGCATAGTCGATATCCGTTTTATCAGAAGCAGGGAGATTAAACCCGGCAGTATTATCGACTGTATCATTAACCGAGAAGTACCATTCTTGCCAGTCATCTTGCCAATCAATAAAATTATGGTTTAGAACCAAAGCACTAATCGCAAATATTATGATAAAAGGACTGGCAAACAGCCCCGTATGCAAATGAATATCTTTAATAATCTTATAGTATTTTTTCATATTATCAATTAGTATTGATTGTGCATTGCATATAAAGGCCTCTTGCCGGCGGGTTAGTTAAGCCGGTTTCAAAGGGGAGCAATGAGAGCCCCCCTTTACCCTTTACCTACCCTACATTCTATTTTATAGATTATCCCTCAATTGGTTTATCCAATTTTCAAGTAAAGTTTTTTCTTTCTCAGACAGTTTTGCATCCCTATGCATGAAAGTATATGATGGAAGAGGCATTTCATTGTCACGAATCTGACTGGCGATAGATTTTAATTTACTCTTTTGTTTTCGCTTTGAATATGCCCCAAATTCACTGAAGTTAAGTTCTTCCTTTGCTTCTTTTATATGCCCTTCCAGTAACCAACTTACCGGTTGGATTTTATTGTACCAGGGGTAGTTTGTGTTGTTGCTATGGCAGTCGTAGCAAGAAGTTTTTAGCAGGCTTTTAATATTCTCCGGTGCATTAAAAGCCCTGATGATATCTGTTGCTAAAACGGCATTACTCTGATTCCGTGTTGTAGGAATAAGCTGGATTCCTGCAAACACGATAAATCCGAGAAGGATGATTCTTTTTAAAATATTCATTTTAGTTAATTTGTTTTTGTGAGATGAAAAAAATAAGCATAGCCGTAGTTACGTGAGTTTTTTTTCTGTAATGCAAAAACGGAAAAGAACAAGACTTGGTACGTAGGGTTATGCTTAACCTAGGTATTAAATTCTTTAATATCGGTGCTCAATACTTCAAAATATCTTCTCTGATAGCCAATAGGGCTTTTTACCATTGTTTCAATCTGTTAATGATAATATAACAACTACTAATACTAATAAATTGTTCGTCTCATTGTTTCTTTTTTTTATTGTTGCCCTCTTTGTATTATAAACATTGTCCTTTTTTTATATACATTTACTTACCGTGCCTCTTTATTCTTCTGCCAATCTATGGTCAATGAGAATCGCTACGGCCTTTACTTTCTTGAATTGATGGGCAAGGTACTGTCCCGTAAGAACAATATACACAGCAGTCGTTATTTATAGGCTTTAAAACAGTTTTACAATTCTCGCATTCGTAAAAATACTGGCAAGAGTCTGTCGGCATTTCTTCTTCCTTTTTATACCCGCATTCAGGGCATGTAATTGTAGACCTTAATTCTATCTTCATTCTATCCTTTTTTGTATTTGTTGCTGTGTTAATTGCTTTTTTATACCTCCTCCATTATTTTATTGCCTTCAATAAGTTCGAAAAATGGCGAAAATATCTTTTCGTATTCTGCTGTGAGAGAATAGAGGATTGTTTGTGCTTTTCTTTCCGGGCGGATAATATCTCGGTCTTTAAGTTTCCTCAAATGTTGAGAAACTGCTGAAATTTTCATAGAGAGGATATCACTTAAATCACAAACGCAAAGTTTATGTTCCAGGGATAGCAGGAACAATATTTTTAACCGGACACTATTTCCGGCAAGGCTTAATGCATTAGAAAGCAAGTCGAAAGAATTATCTAAGTCAATAATTATTTTTTTGCAATTATTAATTTGTTCAAGGTCGGCTTCAATTCTTATACAAACATTATTTTCCATTCAGTAAAAATAGCATAACTATCTTAATTAAGCAAATGTTAAAATAAATGTACAATTCAAAAAGCCATAAATGATGATTCAACCATAAACAGATCAAAAATCGTTAATCTGTGTTCAATATTCGATATTCAAAAAAAATAATGGAAAAAGCCCGGATGCCAACAACCAAGTACCCGTATGCCCGGCACGGCAATATTGATGCATGCCGGAGGTATCATATATTTATAGGAAACGCATTTGAGGTTGACAATACGACCCCGGCCGGGGTCGAACATTTGGCAACATTTACCATCATGCTATAAATATGCAAACCCTCCGGGTTTGAGGCCCCCCAGGATGCGGTTAAAACGAGATACAAACAACTAAGCTTTCGGATACCCGGTACGGAAAAAGTGAGGGTTTCACTCTAAGTGAAGCCCTCACTAAAGACTTCCTTGCCTACCCGGCACTTAAAAAAAGAACTTGCATAATTAAAAAGCATGTAGTAACTTTGTAATTACATTAAATAAATAGGGTTATGGAATTATCAGTAATACAAATCGGGAATTCAAAAGGGTTTAGGCTTAGTAAAACATTGATTGAGAAATACGGTATCAAGGATAAAGTTGAACTTATTCTTGAAAAAGGTTACATTATATTAAAGCCTATCCCAACACCAAGAAAAGATTGGGGGGCAGCATTTAAAGAAATGAATGAGAACGGTGACGACCAACTATTATTCAATGATGTTTTTGACGATGAAAATTTAGAAGAATGGATTTAAACCAATATCAAATAGTCCTCGTCAATCTTGACCCTACAATTGGTAGTGAAATAAAAAAAACAAGGCCTTGTATAATAATCTCACCAGATGAGATGAATAAATATCTTAGGACAATTGTAGTCGCTCCAATGACAACTAAATCAAGAAAATATCCAACAAGGATTGAACTAAAACATGATAGGAAAATAGGTTGGATTGTAATTGACCAAATAAGGACAATCGACAAGCAACGAATAATCAAAGTTTTAGGCAGGCTATCAAAACATGAAATCAAGGAAGTTAAATCAGTAATGAAAGAGACATTTATTGATTGAATGTACTGCCGGAACATGTTGGCATCAAGTCAATTAAAAAGAGGGAATGTCGAATAACGATTAACGAATGATGAATTAAGAAGTTGATTAAGGATGGCAAATTGATTTAGGAGGGAGGCTGATAGGATTTTCAGTTTCGGTAAATGCACAATTCAAAAAGCCATAAATGATGATTCAACCATAAACAAATCAAAAATCGTTAATCGGTGTTCAATATTCGATATTCAAAAAAAATAACTGGGAAAGCCCGGATGCCCGGCAATAGTGAGGGCTTCACTTAGAGTGAAACCCTCATTAAAAAAGTGAAGCCCTCACTAAAGGCACATATTTCCCCTTCAATATACCTACACCAGCCCGGTGAATCCCATAAATGCCATGGCTAAAATACCGGCTGTAAGCAAGGCAATGGGTGTACCTTTTAATCCTTTGGGTATGTCCATCATATCGAGGTGTTCGCGCATTCCGGCAAAAAGCACCAGTGCCAATCCAAAACCGATTGCATTGGAAACGGCAAAAATAACCCCTTCCAACAGGCTGAAATCTTTTTGGATGGTGAGTATGGCTACACCTAATATAGCGCAGTTGGTAGTGATAAGTGGTAAAAATATCCCCAATGCCTGGTAAAGGGCAGGGCTGGCTTTTTTGAGTATTATTTCGACAAGCTGGACCAGCGATGCAATTACCAGGATGAACGCAATGGTTTGAAGGTATTGCAACCCCAATGCATCTAAAATAAATTTTTGGATAAGGTAGGTGACGATAGTTGATAATACCATTACAAATGCTACTGCACTGGCCATCCCTACCGCAGTAGATGTTTTTTTGGAAACTCCGAGGAACGGGCAGATCCCCAGGAACTGCATCAACACAATGTTGTTGACTAAAACGGCTGCTATAATAATTACTAAATAATTCATTGATTGTCCCTCCTATGCCTTTTTCGTACGGTTAATAATTGAGATCAGGTATGCCAGGACAATAAATGCCCCGGGTGGCAACACAAATAAAAGTGTGACATAATCTTCAGAATAGATTGGCAGGTCAAATATTTTACCGCTTCCGAGTATTTCGCGTACAGCCCCCAGCAGGGTTAAGGCAAAGCTGAAACCAAAGCCCATGCCAAGCCCGTCAATTGTTGATGAAAGAGGTGTATTTTTTGAGGCAAAAGCTTCGGCACGGCCTAAAACTATGCAGTTTACCACAATAAGTGGGATGAACAGCCCCAGGCTTTTATAAAGGGCAGGGACGTATGCTTGCATAAGCATCTGTACAATGGTTACGAAGGCTGCAATTATTACGATAAAGCTGGGGATCCTTACTTTGTCAGGAATATGGTTTTTCACCATGGAGACAACAATATTCGACATTACCAAAACAAATGTTGTAGCCAGCCCCATCCCTAATCCGTTTATTGCTGAGGATGTTACACCCAGGGTAGGGCACATGCCCAGTAACAAAATAAAAACAGGGTTCTCCTTGATAAGTCCTTTCGAAAAGTTTTTCCACTGGTTCATTATGTTGCCTCCTTTAATTATTTGCACTTACCGGAGCAGTTCCGGGTGTAGTTTTAAATTTCTTTTCGTACGTATCGTAAGCCTTGGTCAAAGCATCTAAGAATGCTCTGGAGGTAATTGTTGAAGCTGTAATTGCATCAATATCCCCACCGTCTTTCGAAACTGTAAATTTTGAGGATATTGGGTTCTTGCCAATAACCATCCGCCTGGGTTTCTCAGGGTTTTTAAACCAAACGCCCATTTTAGAGCCTAACCCCGGGGTTTCTTTGTGTTCAAGCACTTCGTATCCGGTAAAATTCCCATCGGCACCAATCCCGGCCATTATAGTGATTAAACCGCTAAACCCTTTTTTTGTATAGGTTTTTACTGCCACGCCTACCAGCTTGCCTTCTTTATAGGCAGGGTAGAATTCCAGGCTGTCCCCGCCTGTTTCCGGTTGAATTTTGAATTCGCCTTTTATTTCATCAAACGCAGGGAGGACATTCCTGATGGCTTTATTTTTTGCCTTCAGCTTTGCTGCTTCAATTATGTCTTTTGTCAGGTCGTTTACAATCCCCAAAGCGCCGGCAGCAATTATTGTAACCACGAAGAGTGTTACAACCATACTCGAAAATGTAGATTCACGTTTTGCCATTATTTATACCCTCCAAATAGTTTGGGTTTTGCATAAGTGTTGATCAGCGGAGTGACTGCATTCATCAGCAATATTGCAAATGAAATACCTTCGGGGTAAGCCCCCCAGGTACGGATACTAATCGTTATAAGTCCAATGCCGATACCATAAATAATTTGCCCTTTCCCAGTCATCGGAGAGGTTACCATATCGGTTGCCATAAATATTGCCCCAAGCATTACCCCTCCGGTTAAGATTTGAAAAACAGGGTTGATATAAAGTTCAGGGTTGATTAACCAAAGGATGCCCGAAAATATGAATACGGAGCCTAGCACTGCAACAGGGGTATGCCAGGTGATAACTTTCTTCACCAACATATATAGTCCGCCCAGGATCAGTAATATGGCTGAGACTTCACCTAACGAACCTCCGGTGTTTCCAAAAAGGAGGTCTATATTGTTGGGTAGCCCACCTGCTAATTCACTGATTGATTTACCATTCTTTATGCCCTCTTTAAGAAAACTGAGCGGTGTAGCCGAGGTTACAGCATCTATTCCGCTTTGGATGGTTACAGGCCATGAGGTCATTTGCACAGGGAATGAAATCAACAGGAAAACCCTTCCTACAAGGGCAGGGTTGAAAATGTTATTCCCTAAGCCGCCAAACGATAATTTACCGATGCCAATGGCAACCAGTGCCCCAATAAGGATGATCCACCATGGCAGGTTCGAAGGCACATTAAATGCTAATAAGATACCTGTCACAATTGCAGAACCATCGGTAATTACCGGTTCTACTTTCATTAGGAATCGCTGGATCAGGTATTCAAATGCTATGCAGGCTGCAACCGCGATGAATGTAACCCGCAATCCGTCAATCCCAAAAACAAAAACAGACCACACTAAAGCAGGCATCATTGCCAAAACAACCCGGAACATGATTTTTTGTGCCGAATCCTCAGAATGGATATGTGGTGACGGTGATACAATTAATAAATTACTCATTTTTATATAGTAGTAAGTCGTAAGTATTTAGTCAGAATTTTATTTTAATATTCAAATGCTTTTAATGCCTTTACATATACTGTTTTAACTCTTCCTTGTACGCATTATCTGCCCTACTTTTCCTTTACCCAAACGAATGTAGTCGAGCAGGGGGCGGTTTGAAGGGCAGGTGTAGCTGCATGAGCCGCACTCTATGCAATCCATTATATTACCTTCTTCAGCCGGGCCCCACATTTGCTTCTCCGAAACAGTTTGCAGTAAATAGGGCTCCAGCCCCATCGGGCAAACAGATACGCATCGTGAGCAGCGAATACAACTGATTGTTTTTTTTCGTTTCGATTCGCTGCCTTTCATCAGCAAAATACCCGAAGTGCCTTTTGTTACGGGTACATCCAGGTTGGTAATTGCTTTCCCCATCATCGGGCCGCCACTGATAATCTTACCTGTATCTTCCGGCATGCCTCCTGCTGCATTGATCAATACTGAAACGGGTGTCCCGATCCTTACTTTAAAATTTGATGGTTTCCCGACCGATTTCCCGGTAACGGTAACTACCCGTTCAACCAATGGCTTTTTTTTCTGTACCGCTTCATATACAGCAAAAGCAGTCCCAACATTGCTGACAACCGCACCTACGGCAATTGGCAGCCCCCCTGAGGGTACCTCTTTCCCGGTGACTGCTTTTATCAACTGTTTTTCTCCTCCTTGTGGATACCTTACTTTTAACGTGACTATTTCAATATGGTTGCCACCTTGTATTTTTTGTTTTAGAAGCTGAATTGCATCTGGTTTATTATTTTCAATGCCAATATAAGCTTTATCAACTTTCATGGCCTTCATTAACAACCGGGTGCCTACCAGTATCTCATCGGCTTTTTCAAGCATCAGCCGGTGGTCGGATGTTAAATATGGTTCGCATTCTACGCCATTGACAATCAAAATCTCTGCCTTCATCCCCTTTGGGGGCATCAGCTTCACATGTGTCGGGAATGTGGCTCCTCCAAGCCCTACTACCCCTGCCTGTGTTATTGCATTGATAATTTCTTCGGAAGTAAGGTTGAATTGCCCGACAAGGTTTTCGGATGTGTCGATTGATTCTTCCCATTCATCTCCTTCAACATCAATGATAATGCCTTGTTTGCGGTAGCCTGAGCTATCGGGGATAGTGTCAATTTTTTTTACTTTCCCCGAAACAGAAGAGTGGATATTTGCAGAGACAAAGCCTCCGCTTTTGGCAATTAGCTGGCCAACTTTTACGGAATCACCTCTTTTAACCACCGGGACAGATGGCGCACCGATATGCTGAGCTACCGGGATAAATACAGTTTTGGGTATCCCCGGTACTTTAATAGCCTCTTTGGCTGAAAGTTTATTTTCTGCCGGATGTATTCCACCGGGTTTGAACGTTTTTAACACGATGTACCTCCTATGTTATTTTTCATTCCCGGCAGTTGCCGGTGTTTTTGCTTTACTCTCTTCACTTGTTTCCTGCTTAATCTTGCGTGGAGGGAACCCTACTTCAATAATTGCATTGGTCGGGCAAACCGAAACGCATTTCCTGCATAACCTGCATTTATCAGAATCAATAAATGCCAGGTTATTTGCAATGGTAATGGCATCGAATTTACATTCCTTTTCGCATTTGCCGCAGCCTATACAGGCTACGCTGCACGCTTTCCGGGCAATCCCTCCTTTTTCTTCGTTTCGGCACGAGACATATATTTTACGCTTTTTAGGGAACTTCTTCCTGAGTTCGATCAGGTTTTTTGGGCAGGCTTTTACACAAGCTCCGCAAGCCACACATTTTTCATCAACAACTTCAGGGATTCCTGTTTCTGGATTGATGTGTATAGCATCAAAATCGCAGGCTGCAACGCAATCGCCATAACCATGGCAGCCAAACTGGCACCCGGTTTCGCCACCATATACCGATGAGGCAATTGCACAGGTTGTAACCCCATCGAACTTATTCGTACGAGGCCGGTATTCGCAACTTCCCTGGCATCGGACAACTGCTACGCGCGGGTCTTGTTTAACCGCTTCTATCCCTAAGATTTTTGCAACATCACCCATGCAGTCGTTCCCGCCTACAGGGCAAAAAAGGTTGCTCAACTCATTCTGTTTAACACATGCTTCGGCAAAGGCACGGCATCCGGCATAGCCACAACCGCCACAGTTGGCTCCGGGAAGCGATGTTTCTACATCGTCAATCCGCGGATCCTCGTAAACTTTGAACTTTTGTGCTACAAAATACAGGATAACTGCTGCCAGGGTACCAATTGTACTTAGTGTTACAACTGTATATATAATCGTTGTGCTCATAAATCAGCCAATTTCTTCAATTTCGAATTTGAAAAACTTTTTTAAATAATGACGGAAAAAATATAATATTATATAGTATGGTACTAAAATTAATAAAGAAATAATCCCACTAATCCCTTCACTGTCGGTAATTTCCAGCGAGATGATTAAGGTTACTAATAAAATAATGAAAGGAAGTATGTAACCAAGGAACAAGGCACTAAATCCTGAGGATTCTTTAAAAAGGATAGTGACTTGCTGTCCTGGAATGTAGGTTTTACTAAATTCCGTAATCTCAATTTCTTTTTCTTCCATATCAGAAACTGTACAGGCACTATTTGCGTGGCAGGCAGAACAAGCCGACTGGTTAATTATTGAAACCAATAGGGATTTATCTCTTACCTCCTTCACAAATCCGGGGTGCTTAACCACCTTTGAATCTTTCCTACCCATAACTATCGTTTTCGGGATGCAAATCTAGTTATTTAGATAAATAAATTATATAATAAAATTTAATTTTCAATAATATTTTGTTATTTAGAAAAATTCTAGGTTAAT
>JAADGO010000241.1 GCA_013152355.1 Chlorobiota bacterium | reverse complement strand
TACCCGAAACACCCCAGCAGCGATTTACAGCCATTTTTCCATACGGTCAAAGGGATGCCTAAATATTCCCCGGCATTGGAAATTGTGAGGAGATACCAGGAAAAATTTGTGGATAAAATGCTCTCCTACTCACTGGATTATGGGAATGTACTCTATTGCATGGATAATGAAACAAGTACGCCGCCCGAGTGGGGGTTGTATTGGATGAGGTACATTAAAAACAAAGCAGGCAAAAAACAGGTTTATACCACCGATATGTTTGACCATTTTTTCAAACCAAATTCATGTGAGGTGTGTAAACATGCTATCCAAAATTCGGAAGAATACCTGTTCCTTGATGTGTCACAGATTAATAGCCGTAATTTTAACCAGGCGCATTGGGATACGCTCCAATGGATTGTAAACGAGCGGAATAAATATTCTATCCGGCCCATAAATTGTGTAAAAACGTACGGTGGAAATAATTCAGGATGGGGTTCAGGTTCTAACGAGGATGGTGTTGAACGGTTTTGCCGGGATGTAATAGGAGGATGTGCGGCAGTGCGCCATCACCGACCGACCTCTGGGAATGGATTGAATGAAAAAGCACAGGCAACGATTAAATCGGTAAGGAAAGTAGAGTCATTGGTAAAAATGTGGGAAGTTGAACCAAATATGGGCTTACTTTCCGAGAGGGGAGAAGACGAGGCTTATCTTACAGCTAAAAAGGGTGGTAAATATGTATTGCTATTCCCCGAGGGAGGTTCCGTAAAAATTGACCTCAGCAAATACGACAAAGATTTTACCTGCAAATGGGTCAGTATAAAATCGGGGGAATGGGGTGGACAGTTCCCTGTCACAGGCGGTGCCAATGTAGAAATATCAACGCCCGATTCAAGTGGGTGGTTTGCTGTCCTGGTAACTACTGACTGATACTTATACTCATACATTGTAGCATATAATCAAAATCTCCCGTTTCATTAAAAATTGACGAAAACACTTTGAAATTAGTAACTTTTAAGTTACCTTTACGAGATGGATAAGATTAGAGAAGTAATTGCTTACAAAGATTATTTTGAAAACTTTTTAAGGAAACAACCGATTAAAGTTCAAAACAAAATATTCAAGATTATTGAGGCAATTGAGACTTTAGAAAGAATACCGGAAAGTTACTTGAAACAAATTAAAGGGACAAAAGGGCTTTATGAAGCAAGAATTTCGTTAGCCTCAAATATTTGGAGAGTATTTTGCTTCTTTGACAAAGGTAAACTTGTAATACTATTAAATGGCTTTACTAAAAAAACGCAAAAGACGCCAAAAATAGAAATAGAAAAAGCATTAAGACTAATGAATGATTATTATAACGAGAAAATGGAGGAAACAAAATGAAAACAAAAACTTGGACTGAAATAAAAGACTCCGTTTACGGAGAAAAAGGAACTGGAAGAAGAGACGAATTGGAAAGAGAATTCGAATCTTTTAAAATAGGACTCTTGTTAAAAAAAGCAAGGGAAGAAAAAAAAATGACCCAACAAGAACTTGGAAATATTATAGATAAAAAAAGGACTTACATTTCAAGAGTTGAAAATAATGGAAGTAATTTGACCCTTAAAACCCTATTTGACATTGTTGAAAAAGGATTAGGTGGAAAAGTTAAAATATCCATTGAAGTATAGAAATTACGTGCTACAACATCAGCTATGATTCATGCCGCAATTACTTGTAAATATGGTGGTTAAGTATTAAATGGGTATATTTGTAGAATACAAAGTTAAACGTAGGAAAATGTGGCACCTCCCATATCCCAACCGTCAGACTGTCTATGTCTAAAAAGCATGAAGGCACATTTAAATATTTGGACAGGTAACTTTGAAAGTTTATAAATAGACGATTCTCAGAGACTTTAAAATAGTTATTAGACACACTGCCGTTAATGATTATTTTTGAATATTAGAAGCTGTTTAAAATCAAACAAATTACTATTTGTGATGAAGAATTGGATGATTGCCTTAGCTGCCTTTGTTTTATTCATCGGATGTAATAAAAAACCCAATGGTATCACGGTGGTATTCCCTGAAGTGAGCGGGCCAATACAAATAACAAAAAACGGCAAAGAGCACTTCTTTGCAAGTTATTATGGAATCAATTCATTTAGTCGGTCGCAACGATATGCGACAATACTGGAGACCGATGTAAAAGGCAGGATCCCAACAGAGAATGATAAAGCCACTTTAGGACTGGCCGACCTGGAAACAAAAGAATTTATTCCTCTGGCTACCACGGCATCCTGGAATTTCCAACAGGGATGTATGGCACATTGGCTGGCAACATCGCCCGATTCGCTTATCATCTATAATGATTTAAGAAATGGGGAGTTTGTTTCCATTATCCTGAATGTGCATACCAAAAAAGAGCAGAAAACAATACCATACCCTGTAAGCGCAGTCTCTCCTAATGGGAAAGAGGCCATAAGCATTAATTTTGCAAGGATTCGCGTTACCCGCCCTGATTATGGCTACGGTGGCGAGGGGCAAGATGCAAATACGGGGATTCAATTCCCTGATGATGATGGGCTCTTTTTGGTTGACCTTGAAACAGGTAAAGCAAAACTGATCGTTTCTATGGCACAGGTAAAAGAGTTGGTGCCTGAATTGCCACCAGAGGGGGTCGAATACTTTAACCACACATTGTTTAGCCGGGGCGGCACCAAGATTTTTTGGCTGGCAAGGGCTACCCCCAACAGGAATACAACCAGCTTTACTGTAAACCGTGATGGCTCAAACCTGCAACGCTGCTTCCCTGATGGCTGGGAAGGGTCGCATTTCGACTGGTTGAACGATAATGAGTTGATGATTACTGCAAAATATGATGCCCGGCAATATGGGCACGTTTTATTCACTGTTGGAGAAAACAATTATAAAAGGCTTGGCAACGGGCTGCTTGATTACGATGGGCACGGGACTTTTTCTCCGGATGGCAAATGGATGATCACCGATACTTACCCAAGTGCAGGAATGCGTGAACAAAAGATATATTTAATGGGTATGGAAACGGAAGCCGTACTTCCGTTGGGTAGGTATGTTGAGCCGGAACAGTACCAAAGGGGCTGGCGTTGCGATATCCATTGCCGTTGGAGCCCCAAAGGCGATATGGTGGGTTTTAACTCTACCCATACGGGAAGCAGGCAGGCATATATTATAAAATTCCTATAATTGCTGTTTCTTAACAGCATATTGTTAATAAATAAATAATTTTTATATCGAACAGGCATTGTTATTTGCCCTGCCCTCTATAACTTTATAAGCAGAATAGGTTGTTCATAGTTTTTCAGGTTTAGGAAAAGAGTACCGAGTTTGTTTTTAAAAGTTTATTAGAGAAAAAATCTACATTAGAAAGAACAGGTTAGTGAAAGGGTACAGAGGTGAGAAACATGATTCATAAAAGAATCAGTTTGTTCACCTCTTTTTTGTTATGCATTACAATGAAGTTGTTAAAAAAAGCTTAAAAACCTTTTGAAAATAAAAATTTATATATAACTTTATAACTGCGTTGGAATTCTTTCAACGTGTGTTTGGGGGTTAACATTATAAAAGGGGTGCAGAGGCACCCCTTTTTCTTATACAATCTCTTGTTTTAGATTAAAAAAGCTTTGAGTTTAGCATTAAAAAAAGGGATCAAATTGAAAAGCTGTGGGGGGCAAATGGTTTAATGAGAAAATCGAAAATTTGCAACCAGAGCCTCATACATCTTATTTTCTTAGGACTGTCCTATAATTTTATATAGGGGGTCAATAAAATTTAGCGGTGTACAAATTATTAACATTAATATTAATTACTCTTGAGCGTGCAC
>JAADGO010000162.1 GCA_013152355.1 Chlorobiota bacterium | reverse complement strand
TAGCAAAATGGCAAAAACATGCACCTTGGAAACAATTCTATCAAGTAGAGCAAGACCTTGTAATAAGTCGTGCATTGGTAGAAATTTTCTCTGATGAATTTTTAAAATTTGTTTTTGTCATAGTAATCGGGATGACGGAACCGGTGGTTGAAACACTTTGCTATGGGTATAAAAGAGTGAGGGCTTCACTTAGAGTGAAACCCTCACTAAACAAAAAAAATTAAAAGGCCTGTAATTTGAAATACAGGCCTTTTGGAAAATTTAATGTTTATGCCCTTCGTGGCCTTTCATTTTCATTTCTGCTTTAGGACGCTCATACTGGCAGCACCCCGGGAGGCTGTTGTAAGCCTCGTCTTCTGCTTTGAACATTTCAGTATCATGCCCTACCTTGGCAATTGCCTTCTGTATTTTCTTGACATCTGTTTTGGTATCATCAAAGACAACCTCAAGCTGTTTTGCCTCTTTGTCCCAATCGGCAGAGGAAACACCTTCAACTGATTTGGCGGCTTTTTCGATACGGGCTTTACACATCCCGCATTTACCATAGACTTTAAACTTTTCGGTCTTGCTTTGTGCAAACAATGACATTGCCCCAACCAGGAACAGTGTAACTAAACTTAGAACTTTTGTTTTCATCTTTTTTAATTTTAATTATTATTAAACAATTGATTATTTATTTTTTTCTTAATCGTAATGCATTGGTAATTACCGATACCGAGCTAAAACTCATAGCTGCTGCTGCAATTATCGGGCTTAACAATATTCCAAAGAATGGGAATAGAATACCTGCTGCTACCGGAACACCCAGTGCATTGTAAATAAATGCGAAGAACAGGTTTTCCTTGATGTTCCGCATTACTTTTATGCTCAGGTCTCTTGCCCGGACAATACCGGTCAGGTCTCCTTTTACCAGGGTGATTTCTGCACTCTGCATGGCAATGTCGGTTCCTGTGCCCATGGCAATGCCAACATTGGCTTGCTCCAGGGCAGGGGCATCGTTGATACCATCGCCTGCCATTGCAACAATGTGGCCTTCTCCCTGCAACTCTTTCACTTTATTGTATTTATCATTGGGCAGGCAGTCGGCCTGGTATCCATCCAATCCGAGTTTTTCGGCCACAGATTTTGCGGTGAACTTATTATCGCCTGTAAGCATATATACTTTCATATTCATTTTTTGAAGTGCCTTGATGGCTTTTGCCGAGGTCTCTTTAATTTTGTCGGAAACACTTACAATGCCTTCTACTCTTTGCCGGATGATTAAATACATTACTGTCTGGCCTTCAAGCTGCCATTCTTCGGCAAGTTTTTTCTGGTCATCGGTTAATGATGCCTGAAAGTCTTCAATCAACCTGTAGTTACCTAACCCAATCTTCCCTCCTTCGTAAAAAGCCTGGACACCTTTCCCTGTTACTGATTCAAACTTGTCAAGTTTAAGAAGCTCCAGGTTGTTGGCCTTTGCGCCGGCAACAATAGCATCAGCAAGAGGGTGCTCACTGTTTAGGTCGACAGAAGCTGCCAGTTGCAGGATCCCCCGGTCGCTCAGTTTCCCAAAGGATTTGAAGCTATTCAGGCTTGGTTTCCCTTCAGTGATGGTACCCGTTTTATCAATAATGAGTGTGTCAACTTTATTCATTTCCTCAATGGCACGGGCATCTTTCACCAATACACCCGATTGTGCGCCACGTCCGGTACCCACCATAATCGACATTGGGGTAGCCAGGCCCAGGGCACACGGGCATGCAATAATTAAAACAGCTACGGCATTTACAAATGCATAGACATAAGCAGGTTCGGGGCCCCAGATAGCCCAAACGGCAAAAGTGATGATTGCGATTGCAATAACAATCTGCACAAAATATTTGGCCACGGTATCGGCAAGTTTCTGAATAGGTGCGCGTGAGCGGCTGGCCTGGTTCACCATCTCGATAATCTGAGCCAATAAAGTATCGCTGCCTACTTTAACCGCTTTCATCTCAAATGCAGTTTTGCCGTTAATTGTGCCTCCGGTTACTTTGTCGCCGGTAGATTTTTCATCAGGGATAGGCTCGCCGGTGATCATGCTTTCATCAATCACGGCCGTGCCTTTTACAATCACACCGTCAACCGGTATTTTTTCTCCGGGCTTAACTTTTAAAATATCGCCGGCTTTTACATCTTCCAGAGGTATTTCTTCTTCCACTCCGTTACGTATAATCCGCGCTATAGGAGGCACAAGCCCCAGTAAGGCTTTAATGGCCGAATTGGTTTTGCTATGAGCCCGGAGTTCAAGCACCTGGCCCAGAAGTACAAGTGTCAGGATAACAGCTACTGCTTCAAAATATATATGTACATTGCCCTGGTCATCTTTAAACTGTGGGGGGAATATTTCGGGCAACAAAATGGCAAAAACACTAAAAATATAGGCAGCACCCACGCCAATAGAAATTAATGTCCACATATTTGGTGTCCATCTGACGATTGAGCTCCACCCTCGTTTAAAGAAAATCCAACTTGAATAAAAAAGGACGGGAGTTGCCAAAATGAACTCAACCCAGCTCCATATTTTTCTTGATGCTAAACTTTCAAGGTTCACAAAAGAAACATAATCCGACATGGCAATAAAAAGGACGGGGACAGATAAAACAACAGCAATCCAGAATTTTTTCGCCATTTTTTTATAAGCTTTTTCTTCCTCACTTTCAACATCTCCTGACTCTGGTATCAGGTCCATGCCGCATATCGGGCAATTACCCGGTTTGTTCCGTTTTATCTCAGGATGCATTGAGCAGGTGAAAATTGTGCCTGAAGAAGAAGACGGTACTGCACTTACTTCTTTTATCAGATGCATACCACATTTGGGGCAATCGCCAGGTTTATCGTAGCTTTTGTCGCCTTCGCAGCGCATAGAACAGAAATATTTATCCTGGTTTGCAGAGTGGTGGCTTACCTTATGGTGTGGTTGGTGGTGGTGATGGTTGGCTCCCCCATCCATTTTTGACTCATGGTCTATCTGATTCCCTTTACTATGTTTTTCGACAGGAATGAGGTGCATGTTGCAAACGGGGCAGTTGCCTGGTTCATTGTATACTTTGTCGCCCTCGCAGTGCATGGGGCAGGCATATTGTTTCACTGTTTTATTATTCATAATTCAGAATTTATGTTTATTCCAAAAACCAAAATTAGAGTTTAAAGAAGTATTTATAAAAGACTCTTTTTTATCCCTTCGTATTCTTCTTTCCCAATTTCTCCCCTGGCATATCGCTCATTTAGAATATCAAGGGCAGATTTTTTATTGTTTTGTAACGGGTTGTTGCCGGAGCTGATTATTCTTATGAAGAACCATACCAGAACAACTAAAATAACGGCACTGATAATCCAGCCAAAACCCATCCCCCAACCCATTCCATTAATACCGTGCATGATTAGCCTCCTTTTAAATTAATTTTAATGTTGATGGTTATGCTCTTGCTCATTACCTTCCTTTTTGTTCATCATTTGCATGCACCCGCCACTATTGCCCATCATTTTCTTCGGTTCTATTTGTTGCGTTATCATAGACATCATTTTGGGGTGTTTACTTATCATGTTGGCCATGTTGCACCGCATTGTAGAATCCTGTTCGCACATATCCATCATATTACTCATCATTTTTTGCATCATGCCGGGATTATCTTTCATCATCCCCATCATTTGATTATTATCTTTCATCATCATCGTGGCATGTTCGCTACCTTTCATTGTTTTCATGAATTCCATCATGAGCCCATGGTCTCCTACAATGGTATTAAAAATCTCGGTGCGTGTTTCCGGCTTATCAAGAAGCCCTTTTATATCTGTATTTTGGCTATAACCACTGAAGGCTATAAATACTACCATGGAAAAAATTAATTTTATTGTTTTCATAATTAATAAATTTAAACTTGTTAATCCTTAAATGTTTACATTGCTTAAGATCATATTCTTATTGGTATCCAGGCCTGGCCTGTTATTTGCAGGCCAGCTCAATTAATGATGCCGATGGCTTTCGCCGGCCGGCACCAGGGTCATGTTGCAAACAGGGCAATTCCCCGGAGCATCGTAGGTTTTGCCTCCTTCGCAATTCATAGGGCATTTGTAACTTTTTGCCAATGAATGATCATCTGAGTGATGTTGTGAGTGCCCACCTAATTGGTGATGTGAGTTCCCACCTGATTGGTGAAGTGAATGATCATCTGATTGATGATGTGAATGTCCACCTGATTGGTGATGTGAGTGCCCACCGCCTCCACAGCATGAATGGGACTCACTTGGTTCGGTATTTTCTCCAAACCCGCTAAATATTCCTTTTAAATTTTTCATAACGTATATTTTTTTATTTACTCAAATGTACTACACTAACACTAACTTTCTGTTATATAATTCTTTGAAACTTTTATATTATTTTCAGGTACTACACAATATCAATTGATTTTCGTTTTTTCTCCCCAATCTGTTTAAAATATGAAGGAGTAAAACCTGTTACTTTTTTAAACTGCCCCGATAAATGTGCAACACTACTATATTCCATTTCAAATGCAATCTCACTCAAAGTTTTTTCATCGTAAACCAGCAACTCTTTCACACGTTCAATCTTCAGGTTAATCATGTACTTCTCGATGGTAATACCTTCAATTGATGAAAAAAGTGAACTCAGGTAGTTATAATCGCGGTTCAATTGCCCTGCCAGGTAACTTGAATAGTTTACATTGGCATGCTCCTGATTTTTGTATATGTAATTGATGGTGGTTGTTTTGATTTGCTCAATCAATTGAACGGTCCGGTTATTAATGACCTCGAACCCGACATTGTTTAGTTCCGATTCAATTTGTTTAAACTGGTCATCTGAGATTGGCTGCCTGGCCTCTAATTTGCCCAATTGCACCTTTGCGTTATCAATACCGGTTTTTTGAACTATCTCGTTTACAACCATTATGCACCGCTGGCAAACCATATTCTTTATGTAGATATGTTTTTGTTGGTACGCAGGGTATTCTTTTTTCTTTTCCATAATGATCCTATTAATTCAAAATTATTTATGATAGCCCAGAAGGTGCTTCCAAACAGCCAGTGCAGCCTTTGCTCCTTCCCCGGGTGTAATAACTATTCTTTTGTCGAAATACATTGGCAACACCGCCTGCAGCAAATATATCCGGGTGCGATGTGGAATAATCAGTATTGACAGTTCCTCCTTTCAACAACCATATTCTTCATTTCTTATTCTTTTTCAAAGAGATATTATAAAACATTGCAATACAAGCACCAATCAGCCAACTAATGATAAAAGTTTCTATAATGCCAATAATTACTTCTGACACTTGTATATCCATCCTGATAATTGAGGAAGTATCCAGTCCGTGGAGTAAGCTGTTGAAAAAAAGGATTGTCCCATTTCTCCCAACGGTAAACATTACAAGTATACATCCGGCATACAGAATGATGCCTGTGAGCCCGAAAGCCAATCCAAATCTTTTTATATTTATAGTGTCCATGATTATTATTTTATAGTTCAACAAATTATATTTACTCTAAATTCAATAATGAGCCTCATTTATGGCTGTTATGGCTGTCATGGTCATGGCTGTTATGGCTGCTCATCATCATCAGATGTCCGGCAAAAACTACAACAATAAACAGCAGGAGTACCAGGTTGTTTGTAATGCCGAATAGCGGAGCGAGGAAAATTAAGATTAAGGGCAAAATACAGCCGGCAATCATCCAAAGTTTGTGTTTATTCATGGTTTACCCCTTTCTTCAAATCTCCCTTCCTCGAATATTTCCTTATAATTACACGGTCGCCTTTATCATAGGTCAGGTAGTTCCAAAACCAGTTAACGGCAATTAGTAATTTATTACGCACCCCAATGATGCTCATAAGGTGTACTGCCGACCATAGTACCCAGGCTATACGCCCTCCAAACGACCGGTTGCCTATAAAAGCCACTGCCTTTTGTTTGCCAATAGTTGCCATGGTACCTTTATCGTGGTAATCAAAAGATTCTATATCTTTATTATTGATCAGCCTGACGATATTTTTTGCCAACAACCTTCCTTGTTGAATAGCCACCTGTGCAACCATGGGGTGCCCATTGGGGAATTTATCGTTTACCATACAAGCAATATCGCCAATAGCAAAAATATTTTTGGCTTGTGCCACCCGGTTAAACTCGTCAACCCATATCCTGTTTTGCCTGTTGTATACTGCTGAAGGCAACCCATTAACAGATGACCCTTTAATCCCGGCAGTCCAAATAAAATTAGCAGCATTTATCACCTGGCCATTATCCAGGCTGGCCACTGACCCGTGGTATGATTTTACTTTTACATTGAGCAATATTTCAACGTTTAAATCATTAAGGTAACGAAGTGTTTTTTCCGATAATTTCCCGGGCATTGCCGGAAGCAACCTGTCTCCTGCTTCAATAAGGTAGATAGTCATCCCGGTAGTTAATAGTTCGGGATAGTCATTGGGGATAATGTATTTTTTAAATTCGGCAAATGCCCCTGCCATTTCAACGCCTGCCGGGCCGGCACCAACGATTACAATTGTGCTTAATACTGATTTTTCGTGTGTGGTACAGGTTACTGCCGCCCTTTCAAGGTTTTGAAGCACGAGGCTGCGGATATCGAGTGCATCGGTAATTGACTTTAATCCCTGCCCTCCCCATTCGAAGCTTTTATTCCCAAAGAAATTTACCACGCTTCCCTGGGCAAGCACTAGATAATCGTACGGGACACTGCCAATAGAGGTGTTTAATTGATTATTATCCATATCGATACCTGTTGCCTCGGCCATCCGGAAAACAACATTTGACTGGCGGCTTAATATTCTCCGGAACGGGAAGACTATATTGTCGGGTTCAATCCCACTTGTTGCAACCTGGTAAAGAAGGGGTACAAACTGGTGGAAATTATTTTTATCGATTAAAACGACCTGTACGTTCTTATTCTTTAATTTTTCCACCAGTTTAAGCCCGGCAAACCCGCCTCCAATGACTACCACCCTTGGAGCCTTGGATTCGGGGATACAAATGCGCCCCTTCTCATTGCAATCTTCATTGTTACAGCACTGCATAATAATTCAGCTTATTTGTTTATGCGTATCATATTATATGGCTAATACGCCGTTTTCATCAGTCCTCACTTTATAGACCTCGTCTACGGGAGAAATCAGGATCATCCCATCGCCCCTGTAACCGGTACGCCCGCTTTGGCGGATAATAGAAACCAGTTTCTCGACATGTTCGCTGGCAACAAGTATTTCGATTTTAATAACGCGGAAAGCATTGGCAAATGGGTATTTATCGCTAATATGGTCTTCTTCCTGGTCAGAATATTGCCCTGTGCCTTCGCACTCGACAAAAGTCATGCAGCAGAACCCTGCTTTCTCAAGTGCCCTGTAAACTTCTTCGGTTTTACGGTATCGTATAAATGCTTTAATTAGTTTCATAATATATATTTTTAATTAATTATATTTTTTTCCTGGTGTTACCGTCCTTGCTACAATTGGCAAGTTCCTTTATTTCGCAATTCAGGCAATCTTCTGATTCATCGGCCTGTTCCTTCCCAATCTCACACGAATGCGATGAAAATTCAGATTTGGGGTCGAAAAACATTTTTATCCCTAAAGCCAGCATTACAAATGCTACCAGGATTACAGATATAATTAAAAGTTTAATAAACATTTTTTGTATTATTTTTTTATTCCATGAAATCCTATTTGGGGATTAGAATCCCCGTTTCCCATATAGAATATAAAATCGAATGAATTGTGGTTCATATCGAATAAGCCATAATGTTCGTCACCCTCCTTGTGTTCATCATTGAGGTGGTGCATCCATTCAGTTTCATTGTTTTGCTTGTCGCCCATCATGCCGCCCATCGTATGCCCGTTACCCAGAGTATGCCCATACATATTTTCAAATTCTTGCCCTGTGAGGCATACCATTACACTATCGTTCTGTTCGTAATAGTTTAACATAAAAGTAGTGTCAAGTGCCTCTCCATAACAATGGACTGAGATTTCGCCATCCCCTGCTTTGGCAATATCGGCCTGTGCAGTAGAATCTTGTACGGCTGACAAAGATGCATTAGAATAATAACCAACATAAGTGCCTGTAATTTCCTGTATCCTGTCAGTATCCTGTATTTCATTTTTTGAGCAAGCAAATATGAATACTGCCAGGATGATTATGCTTCCTGTAATAATTATTTTAATCTTTTTCATGTATTGAAGTTTTTAGTTTCTTATTTGTTTAAATTACAGCATTCCAGTTTCTTATTGCTGTAGCTTTCTTGATTCTCTTGTGCTAACCTGGTTATTGATTTTTGAAAGAAATTCTGTTTCTTCTTTTTTTTAGTCGGAAACCCAATTTTCTCTAATTCAGCTTGTATAAATTCAATACTGCATTTATACGGGTCATACTCAAGATATAGTTCTTCTGATTCAAGGCAGATACTTATTACCCCGGCAACTTTTGCCAGCCCGGCAAGTTTAAGCCTGTAATCTTTTTGTTCATCTTCAGAAAGAGCCTTTTCGACTTCTACTATTTTCAGACTATTTTGATTGTCCATGATTGTCAAAGATTTTAATTTATATTCCTGCTTTGTATATACTCCACAACTTCGAGTGTAGTTAGTGGGTTTGTCACATTACCGGTTCGTAAGTAAAAGGCCGTACGGTTACCTTCCTTCACAAAGGCCGGTTTTGTAGAAGGTTCAATAAAGAGGCTGCATATATCTTTATTTTCAAGTTCGTGAAAAGTAACGTGTATTTTTGAAAAAACATCTTTCCCAAAAGCATTGGAGACTAATAATACCAGCCTTTGATAAAATCCGTCCCTATTTTTCTTTTTTAGTGTCATGTAATCGTTTTCAATCCCTAATATTTCGCCAAAGTCATTAACACCAATTAACAATGTCCCGCCTTTTGCATTTAAAAAACCTGCAATTGACTTTATAATAACATGTTCAAGGTTTTTATCCGTTTTAACCTGCCGGTAGTCATGCCTTAAAGACGACTTAAACTCAACAAATTCATTTTCGCCTTCATTTATCATAATTGGGATACTTTGTTGAAGAAGCTGTTTTTTCCCATACAAAGCACGGTTCTTTTTTTTGATTGATGTGTAATATAACCCGGACCCGAAACCAATAACTGCACCCAGGACTGAAAATGCAATCGACATGGGCATCATGTGCAGGCTGAAGGAATGAATAATACTTTCGGAGAAGACCCTGCCAAGTTCCGCCAGGGTAAAATCAGAATTGTTCATCTCAAACCAGTGAATAGCCATGCTTACAGGATGTAAAAAGAAATATCCGATTAATACTCCAATGAAGGAATGAAGGATCAGTTCTTTACTGTTGTTCATTGTGAAATTATTTTTTACTGTTTCCATGACCCAATGGTTTTAATTTAATATAAACCGGAAGGGGCAGATGCCCCTAACCGGTTATTACCCCCTTATTTCAGGGTTTCCCTGTTTTCTCCGCATCCTAACATTGCTTCGCCAAAATAAGGGTTCCTGATTTCTTTAGAGTCGCTAAACCAATAAGCACCTTTCTCTCCATCTGCCATTGGGCAATACTGGTAAAATGCTGTTTCACCGTTTAACCCAAAAGTTTTCAGGCTTTTGTATAATGCCAGGTTGAATTTTGCAAAATCGATTCGTTGTTGTACTATATCATTTGATTTACTGATTGACCCGATAGGTTGTTCAAGAGCGCCAAGTTGCCCCATCCACACCATGTGGGCATTGCCTTTTAACAGTCCCATGTCAATGGCTTCTATTGCATTTTGCACCTTTTTTGCTGCAGCACTTACTTCTTTTGCATTGGAAGCCACGTAGGCATCTTTCATCACTAAATATTTATTGTAAACCTCTGCCAACTGTTTTTTAAAGGCCGGGGCAGCATCGATCCTACCCATGCTTTTATTCATTGTTTTATGCTCCTCTTCCGACATGGTTTTTTTACCGCCGCCCATATCCATTTTCGACATGTCGTGTGGTGTTGAGCCGACACCTCCTTCGGGGTTCATCATACTTGGCAAACCCTGCAATTGTGCAGCAGCATCAATTTTGAATACGCCGTTGGTAGCAATTTCTTCGCCTTCCATCAATCCGCTTGCAATTACATAAAAGGCTCCGGCTTCGGGACCAAGCACCACCTCGCGGTACAAAAATGAAGGATTATCGCGGTTGGGTATTTTTACATACACAACGGCGCGTTTGCCGGTCCAAAGGATCGATGATTTTGGAACAAGTATCTCCGTGCTTTTCGCAGCCTTTCTCGACAAAACGATTCCATTCAGGAACATCTCCGGTTTTAGTTTCCTACTTCTGTTCGGAACCTCGACACGGACTTTTGCAATGCGTGTTTTACTGTTAATAAACGGGTCGATGTAGGCAACCTTTGCCGTAAAGTTCTTACCCGGCAGTGCCTGGACGGTAAACTCTACTTTGTCGCCCAGTTTCACCCAGGGGAGGTCGCTTTCATAGGCGTCAAACATCCCCCAAACATTGGTTAAATCTACTACTCTGAATAGTGCCATCCCTTCTTTAATGTAATCGCCCAGTGCTACGTGGCGCATAGTTACCGTTCCGGTAATTGGAGAAAGCACATCGAAATAAACCTGTGGCTCGCCCTTTTCTTCGATAGCCAAAATTTGTTCATCGGTTAAATCCCACAATTTCAGTTTTGCTTTGGCAGCAGTATAAAGTGCAGGGCGGCTATTTTTAAAAGAAATGGCTTCGAGTAACTCGCGTTGCGCTGTAACTAATCCCGGAGAATAAATTGTAGCCAGTTTTTCGCCCTTGCTCACTTCCTGCCCGGTGAAGTTTACAAACAGCTTCTCTATCCGTCCTCCAAACCGTGCAGTAAGTTCTGCAATATTGCGTTCATCGGCTTGTATTTTGCCTTGTAAGAAGACCGTTTTCTCAGGAGTACCTTTGGTAACAATTATCGTTTCTATGTCTGCCAGTTTTATTGCCGATTCAGATAAAACAATCTCGTCTGGATTTACATCGTCCTCGTTCGAACTTAGTGTTGCCAACGGAATTAAATCCATGGCGCAAATCGGGCATTTCCCAGGATGGTCTTGCTTAATCTGCGGGTGCATTGAGCAGGTCCATATTTGATTTACTGGTTCTTTGGCGTGTTGGCCTGCTGATTCACCGGTCTGCTGATTTGCTGATTCGCTTATTTGTTGGTTTGTTGATGAACCGATTAGGTAACCCACCAGTAATGCTATGAATGTAACCACAAGTACTAACTTATACTTTTCAGTTATTTGTTTTATTATTTGTTTCATAATTCTTATTTTTTTTGATATTGAAATGATTTTTTTCGTAAATCTTAATATCCCCACATTATTATTTCCCCATTAGATAAACCATAAATGCAACTGCTGCCTGTTTGTCGGCTTTTGCTTTTTCCAGTTCCAGATCGTACTTAAGTACTTTGCGTTCCATGCGGAGGATCTCCTCAAAATTTTTGCTCTCTGTTGCATATTCTGTTGCCAATAAACTTAGTGCCTTTTTAGCAAGTATGAGTTGTGTTCTATAAAGGTCAATTCTCCTGTCGCCATCAAGGTAGTCTTTCCACGCTTTTTCAAAAAGTGTTTCGAGCATATTTGTTTTGTCCACTTTCTCATTGGTTTTCGCTGCTTCCAGGTAAACCACTTCTTGTACCATGGCTTTGTACTTATTGCGGTAAAGAGGAATGGTAACACCTACCATTGGGAAAACAAAAGCATCTTTCCCGGCCAGGTTGTTTCGCCCTTTGCCAATAAATGTGTAATCTAGCCCAAGTTTAATATTGGGTTTCCCCATGAGGGCTGCCACTTCGCGTTTATAACCAAGTGCTGCCTGCTGGAAATCGATACTTAGCAACTGGTGGTTAAATTGGGCGATAGAGTCGAGGGCAGCTTGTTTTGAATAAGAAAAATCTGTTGTCCATAGGTCTTCCGGAAGCAGGACTACATCGTTGCTTCCTACGTCTAAAAGATTATTGAACGCGGTTCTTAAAAACCGTTCTTTGTCTTTTAAAAGTGCCAACTGGTTTTCCAATTCATTTATCTCCATTTCAATACGGTATTCATCAACCATCGATACCAGGCCAGTCTCAATTTTTATGTTGGCCAGTCTTTGGAATGTATTCAGTATATCGATATTTTCGAGTGTAATTACTTCCGCTTTTTGGTTGAAATAGAGGTTGTAATATGCTGCTTTCACATCGTTGAACAGTTTCGATTTTGATTCTCTGAAGAGTTCATATTTTGCTTTTGCGGCTTGCACAGCAACATTTTCTCTGGCTTGTAATGTGCCAAACCATGGAAACATTTGCGATGCTGAGAATTTAAAGCGCTGTGGCCCTACCCGTGTTTCAGCAGGGCTGGTAAAGTAAGCAAAGGCCACTTGCGGGTCGGGCAAAGCCTTCACCTGCGGAGC
>JAADGO010000030.1 GCA_013152355.1 Chlorobiota bacterium | reverse complement strand
CTTTTCTGTTTTTGAAAATTCGGGATTATAAATTTTCATGAAATATTTTGTAATAATCCTCCTTTCACTTACCATCAATTCAGCAGTGGATTTCACCCCCAATCTCCCCAACAGCGCAACGACTAAACGATAATAGCAATTATTGATTACAGCCAGATTCTTTATAATGAGTATTCATTCTACTCATAATGAGCAATTATTTTTTTTGAAGTTGTTAAAGTGTGTATCAACCGTATGCTTACTAATAAAATGAACTACAACGCAGTAACAAAATTCAGGAAATTATCCTGGTTGATTGTGTTCACCTCAGTGTTTGGGTAGGCTTTAGCAAAGGCTGCCGGTATTTTTCCGCCGGGTTTTGCCCATTTAAATTCAAACCCAGAAATTTTCCCTCCTTTTTCTTCAATTAAATCAATTTCCTGTTGGTCGTAAGTCCTCCAAAAATAGTGGGCTGCAACCTGCCTCTGATAATAACTTATTTTCAACCGTTCCGAAATGCAGAAATTTTCCCAAATTTTCCCAATGTCTTCCCTTGAATTTACCGGATTCAGGTTATTGATTAAAATATTTCTTATTCCGTTGTCCCAAAAATAATAACGTGGGGTTTTGGAGTATTCTTTGCGGAGGTTTCTGCTAAAACCGGGCAATGAGAACAAAACAAACGCTTTTTCAAGGAGGTATAAATAGCGCTGCACTGTTTTTTTATTCACGTTTAGGGTGGAGGCCAACTCGTTGTAAGATATATCGTTGCCAATCTGAAATGCGATTAACCGCAGGAGGTTTAAGATAAATACAGAATCTTTTTGGTTGTCGAGTACTAAAATGTCTTTCAGTAAATAACCATTTTTGATTGAAGTAAGCACATTATTTTTATCAGTTTGGGTACCGGCATTAACAACCTGGGGGTATAGCCCGTAAATTAATTTATCGTGCAATGTTTTTTTTGCTTCCAGGAAATCTTGGCTTAATTCGGCCTGGGCAATGGGGAAAAGATAAAAGAAGTTGCTTCTGCCTGTTAGCGGCTCCCCGGTTCTTTCCGACAATTCCAGTGCCGAAGAGCCGGTAATAAAAATCATAAGTCCAGGAATAGTGTCAACCATGAGTTTTAAACTACTTCCGATATTCGGGATTTTCTGGGCTTCATCGATAAATAAATAGTCGTAACTAACCTTTTACAAAATTACTTAAAACCGATGAGCGGCGGGAAGAGAGGATGTCGGCAGCGTCAAGGTCATCCCCCTGGACAAACAGCACTTGATGGTTATCCAGTTCTTCTTTTACCTGGTTCATTAAGAATGTTTTACCTGTACGCCTTGCCCCAAATAAGCCGGTAACGTGGTTGGGTTTTAAGTCGCCCATTAACTGGTTTTTTATAATCCTGGGTATCACGATGCCTGAATTTATATAAATTTGGGCATTAAGATACCCATATTCTCATCGAAAAACAAATTGTTTGAAAAAATCCTGAAGTTAGCCTACTCTTAAACTAAATAACCTGATTCCAAAAATCTGCTAAGCCTTTAGATGTTTACCTGTTAATCGCCATCAGCTCTGCAGTAGTTTTTACCCCCAGTTTTTCAAGGATACTCCGGCGGTGTGTATCAACCGTATGCTTACTAATAAAAAGGGCCTCGGCAATTTCTTTAGAGGTTTTCCCTTTGCAAAGCAGGCGTGCTACTTCTTTCTCGCGTTCGCTGAGGCATGAATTTTCAATGTGTGGGAAGTGGTTACATTTGTGGTCATATCGTTCGAGGCATTCGCGCAGGTCGTCAATATCAATGGGTTTCAGGATATAGTCGAAAGCTTCGGCTTTTATTGCTTTTATTGCGTATTGGTTATAAGCTGTCACAAAAATAAAAGTAGGGAAAACAAACTTTTGGCGCACTGCCTTTACCAGCCCGAATCCTCCAATCCGGGGCATTTCAACATCAACAAAGACAATGTCGGGCTTTGTTTTAACAATTTTATCAATGGCTGATTCGGGTTCAGATTCTTTGTGCAGTACCTGAACCTCTTCAAATAGTTTCAACAGGTTGCCCATGCGGTTGAGAGCCTGTTTTTCATCGTCAACGAGGATGGCGGTTATTTTTTCCATATTATAAATTTGAAGTGTCTTGAGTGCCTAAATTGACTAAAGTTTTAATTTAATAATATTAATGACAAACTTTTTAGCCCTTATTTCTAATTGCTTGCTAAATTCCTTATTGTCCATTTTTTTAATTTTTGTTATTTCTAAATTTTAGGCACTCTAAACTCTAGGCACTCTAAAACTAACTTATACCGGCACATTAATAGTTACTTTTGTCCCTGCCGGGTTTCCTTCCTCACTATAAAGGCCGGTTATTTTATATGTAATATTAACTGCTTCTAATTCAGAATAAAGTTTCAGGGTTTTATTTATTATTTCCAGCCCCTTGCCTGTACTCATTAATGAGTATTGCCTTGCTTTTTCCCTCCCCACGCCATTGTCGGAAATGGTAATCTCCAGGTGTGTTTTTTGTTTTAAAAATTCGATGATTAATTCCCCGTCTCCCTTAAAATGTTTTAACCCGTGTTTGACTGCATTCTCTGCAAAAGTGTGGATTAGCATTTTTGGGATTCTTACTTCAGGTAAACCGCTGTTGCCTTTTATGAAATATTCAAATGAGTTATTCATCCGCAGTTTTTCCAGTTCGAGGTAGTTTTTTACAAACTCCAGTTCATCGTGAATTGAAACAGCAATCTGCCCCGACATGAAAAGTGATTGCCTTAACAGTTTGCTGTATTTCCCAAAATAATATTGTGCTTTTTTTACCTCGTGGCTTTCGTACAGGCTGCCTATTGAGTTCAACACGTTTAAAGTAAAGTGCGGGTTTAGTTGATTCTCGATGGCTGTAATTTGCATTTCTGCAATGCTTTTTTCGGCTTCGTACCTCCGGCGTGCAAGGTGTTGAAAATATGTACCAATTAAGAATACAATAAGGAATGTGCCCAGCAAGGCAGAGAAATAAAGTAAAAACCGGAAGGGGTAAAGCAGGCTTTTTTTATACTCGTAAGTGTAAGTTTTGTTTTTTTGCGTAAAAGACATCAGGCGGTTTCCCGAAAGTGAACAATAAAAAGCTCCTAGACTAGAAGCAGGCTTGTTTTTATTTTTACCGGAGATTTGAAATTATTCCTGGTAACTATTATATCCCCGTTGTATTGATTATGTAAAATATGTTCTTTTTCTCCATCATTATCAAGATCAGTTGATTTTATATTTCCTGTGAAAGGGACCGATTTTTTTGAAGAAAGAAGCTCGAGGTTGGAGTTGTAGGTTTCCAATAATCCATCTTCACGATATAAAATTAACCGATTAGGGACTTTCTCAGGATAATGAGTAAAAAGGGTTTCGTTTCTAAGGTTTTGCCTGTAAGGGATAATACGTTTTTTTAATAATTGACCTTCAGGTGTATATAAAGCTAAAAACGTAGAATCATTTCTGGTACCGGTATGTTTGAAAAATACGGCTATGCTGCTTTTGCCGTTGTGAATGATTGGACGGGTTATAGCAACACTTGGGGAATGTCCAAGTTTAAATGGTTTAAAAATATAATCGGAATTACTGTTTAATACCTGTAGCCAGCAGCATGTGTCTGAATAAGGGTACTCTTCCCGGCAATTCCCGAATGCTGAGATAGTACCGAAAACCTCTTTATCCCCATCATTATTGATATCATAAAAGAAGAGCCCGGCATAGGTTGTAACGCCTGAAACGGGAGAGGTTTTAAGCTCTTTCTTTGCAAAATCATAAATACATAACTTTCGGGTGGTGTATGAAAAACCGCACATTATCGGAATAATAAATTCATTAATACCATCGTTGTTTAAATCTTCTGAGGCAAGCGTATTTGTTGTAAAATCGGGCTTACCCGCATGCCTTCCAAATGTTGAGATAAAAACTTTACGGGCAATTATTTTACCAGTTATTCCTTCGGCTACATGTAAAAAAATTGAATCGTTTTGCCGGGTTAACACATAAATCTCTTTTTGCCCATCATGGTTGTAATCGGCAAAATGGTAAAAGGGGTTATTTATGAATTTCCCGGTTAGGTTCCATTGGTAAAGGATTTTTCCTTTTTCTTCGGTAAGTATTGCCGGAGTACCAAGGAAGTCCTTATCAAAACTAATTTTTTCAAAAGACCCATCTTGGTTTAAGTCATTATAAATTTCAATATTTCTTGGGGTACAATTTGATTCTGAGATGAAATTTAGTTGGTATTTAGAAAAGTCGGGGAACAGAAAATAAACAGGTATAAATAGTACTGCCGAAATAACCACCGAGGCACGCAGCAATTGTTGTTTATATTTTAGCAGAGGGGCGACCATTTCTATGTTGGGTTGATAATCAGGGTACTAAGATAGTTAATATTTTAATTGAGGGGCTTGTGAATTTTTGTTTTTTTAGTTTAAACAACTTCTTTATTAATTCTCTAAAA
>JAADGO010000113.1 GCA_013152355.1 Chlorobiota bacterium | reverse complement strand
ATGCCCTTAAATATTTAGATTCGGCAGGTGACTTTGAGCCACCTGCTGAATAAGATCACAAAAAGGTCAAGGCTGACGATGCTTTTGATAAAAACCCCTCGTAGGTCGGCCAGCAGATTATTTATCATTAAAGATACCCCCCACTTTTCCATGTAATCCCTAACTTCCACCAGAGGTGAGAGGGGAGGTTTTCCTTAGTTTTGCAATCTCTTCCCGCATACCCAGTATCATATTCGACAGGCTCTGTACATTGGCCATTGCAGCATCCGGCAGGTCGAAACTAAGGTAGCCCAAAGCCCTCCATACTTCCAAAACCGACTCTACGGGAACTTCGTATGGCTCATAATCAGGATTGTCCGACTTTAGCAGTAAACTCCTTTTTTCATCAATCTGGTTAAACACCCTTTTGTAAACGATCCCTTCGCCTGACGTAATTACAATGTATGTCTTACCGTCTTTCAGTCCTGTCCAGTCCTGCACATATTCGCAGAAAATGTATGCCCCGGAAGGAACTGGCAACATACTTTCACCCTTTATCTGAAATACACGGTAGGTCCGTTCACGGCTCAATTCGGGAAAAGGCATCGAAAACCGGGGCATCGACTCAATGTATTCCGGGTCGGAGTAGCCGTACAGGTAGCCCGCCGATGCTTTCACGGGAATCAATGTAACCAACTCATTGTTTTCCTGGCCGACCACCGTACTTAATACCCGTAGTTGAGTACCTTTTGCCCTTTTTGTAGAGGCATAGCCTTCTGATAAGTCATGGTTGACCAACTCGTCAATACTTACATTAAAAAAAGCTGAAATCTTCTGTATAACCGCAATCTTCGGAACAGCACGCCCCTCTTCGTAGCTACCTATCATCGACCGCTTTACATCCAGGGTGGCAGCCATTTCTTCCTGAGTAAGCCTATTTTCTTTCCGTAAATACCTGATATTTTGATTTAGATAATTCATTTCACAACAATATACTAATAAAATTAGATTTTACTAAAAATATTAGTATTTTTATAATGTTTTTGTTTAGCTTTAAACAACTTCATTCTCAGAAGAGGTTTGCCCCATCCTTTTCAACACATAAAAGTAATTTATTATGAGCCAATCTGTCCGGGATAAACTAAAAATTTTAGCCGATGCAGCCAAATACGATGTTTCATGCGCATCGAGTGGCAGCAGGAGGAAGAATCTGACAAACGGGCTGGGCACAGGTGTTGCTGCCGGAATATGCCACAGTTTTACACAGGATGGGAGGTGTATCAGTTTACTCAAAATTTTAATGAGCAATCATTGCATATACGATTGCGCTTACTGCATCAATCGCAGAAGCAACGACAGGCAAAGAGCGACCTTTACCGTGCGTGAGATTACCGACTTAACTATTAATTTTTATAAAAGGAATTATATTGAAGGTTTATTCCTGAGTTCGGGGGTGGTAAAAAGCCCCGATTTTACAATGGAACGGCTGATGCTGGTTGCTAAAAAGTTACGGCTGGAAGAGAATTACAACGGGTATATCCATTTAAAAGCGATCCCGGGTGCAAATGAAGAGTTAATCCGGCAGGCAGGGTTGTTTGCCGACAGGTTGAGTGTAAATATTGAGATTCCCACAGAGGTTCAATTAAAAAAGCTGGCTCCCGAAAAAAATTTTAAGGGGATATTGCAACCTATGGGTTTGATACAACAAGGTATCATTCAGAATAAAGAGGAGAGGAAGAAGTTCCGGAAAGCACCTTTGTTTGCCCCGGCCGGGCAAAGTACACAACTGATTGTTGGTGCAACTCCCGAAAGCGACCGGCAAATATTGTTGCTGGCATCGGGATTATACAGCAAAAAGAACCTGAAACGGGTATATTATTCTGCCTACCTCCCGGTAAACGGTAAATACATACGACCAGCGGCTTCCGGCAATAAACAAGCCTCCTTTGCTACGTGAAAACCGCCTGTATCAAAGTGATTGGCTGATGCGGTTTTATAAATTCAAAGCAGAGGAGATACTAAGCAAAGACCAGCCGTTCCTTGATCCAGACGTGGACCCTAAGCTGGCTTATGCTTTGCGGAATCTCCAGTTATACCCGGTTAATGTCAACACGGCTGATTATGAAATGATTTTACGTGTGCCCGGTATCGGGGTTCAATCGGCCCAAAGGATTATTATGAGCCGGCGATACCAAAAATTGAACTCGCTGCACCTGAAAAAGATAGGCGTAGTAATGAAACGGTAATGAAACGGGCAAAATATTTCATCACCTGTAATGAATTGCCTGCCTACACCGGCAATTTGCTTCCCGAAACCCTCAAGCGCCAGATTTTATCTGAGAATTTGGGCAAACGGCGCCACCCCTCAGACACACAATTGAGTTTGTTTACCGATTTTATGCCGGTTATAAAGCCAGCTACTGCAAAATTTATAACATGATAGTCCTGAAATACGATGGTACTTTTGAGGGTTTCCTGACAGTGGTTTTTGAGTGTTACAGGCGTAAACTTGAACCATACAATATTATCCGGGTAAGTGGCTCGCAGGAGGTACTTTTTACTGAATCTGAATATATCGCTACCCAACATGGGAAAGCGGGCAGGGTTTGGCAGGGTGTCCAGAAAAGGTTGTCGCGCCGCTCGTTACAATTGCCATACAGGGCATTCCTGTCCGAATCCCCGGAAGTGGAGATGAATTTATTCAGGTTTTTCCGAAGGCTTTTTGATTCGGAGGCGTGTGTTGAAAATGATTTTAGCGACCCGTCAGTACTGAGCCTGAGGAAACTGGATAAGAAAGTCTCCTTTGAGGCCATGCGCATGTTGCAGTTTGTGCGTTTCCAGAAAACCAAAGACAACATCTTTTTTGCCGTAATTGAGCCACAATTCGATGTCATTCCTCTTATTATCAGCCATTTCAAATCGCGTTTCGCCAGCCAGCAGTGGCTTATTTATGACCTGAAAAGGGATTATGGCATTTTTTACAACCTGAAAGAGGTAGAAGAGGTTACCCTTTCAACAAAACAGTTTAATCCCATCAATGGGAAAGTAGCCCCCGACATCCTCCAGGAACAGGAAGAGGAATATAAAACCCTTTGGAGGGATTATTTTAACCATATCAATATTAAAGAGCGAAAAAACCTAAAAGTACAACGGCAGCATATGCCCCGCCGTTACTGGAAATTTTTACCTGAAGTTTCGGGAAAGGGGTTGTGAGTAAACAGGAGAAATTCAGTGTATAATGAAAAGATATTTAAGAATCGTTCTTCTTTCTGAAAAGAACGGTTCTCTGATTTTCATGAAATTCTTTCTATCCCGTCATTAATTCTTTTTATTGCTTCTTCTTTCCCCAACAATTCACAAATTACAAAAAGGTCGGGCCCCATGTTGCCACCAACGAGGCACAGGCGTAACGGATTCATCACCATACCAAAGCCCCATCCTTTTTCATTCATAAATGCTGAAAAAGCTTCCTTTATTGATTCGGCATTCCAGTTTTCTACCGATTGGAACAAATTTACGATTGCCGATAATTTTTCGGGAGTATCTTCTTTCCACCGTTTTTTTATGGTTTTGGCATCATAGTCTGTCGGGGCTATAAAGAAATAACAGCTTTGCTCCCATAAATCGGGGATAAATTCGCAACGCTCTTTTATTATTGATACAACTTTACAAATTTTTTCATCAGATGCGGAAACGCCTTTTGATTCCAGGATTGGCCTGAATAAGCCGGCTAATTCGCTTTCCTGTTTTTCCTGGAGATAGTGTTTGTTGAACCATCTTGCTTTTTCGGGGTCGAAACGCGACCCTGATTTTACAACCCGTTCAAGGCTGAAATTTTTTACAAGTTCTTCGAGTGAGAAAAATTCCTGTTCTGTACCGGGATTCCAGCCAAGCAGTGCAAGCAGGTTAATGAATGCTTCGGCAAAATAACCGTCTTCGCGGTACCCTCTTGAAACCTCCCCTGTTTTTGGGTCTTTCCATTCAAGTGGGAAAACCGGGAACCCCAGTTTGTCTCCATCGCGTTTGCTCAGTTTCCCTTTGCCATGAGGCTTCATAATAAGGGGGAGGTGTGCAAAACAGGGTTTAGTGTTTTCCCACCCCAGGGCGCGGTATAGCAATACGTGTAGTGGCATTGAGGGCAACCATTCTTCGCCCCTTATTACGTGTGTGACCCCCATCAGGTGGTCGTCAACCACATTGGCAAGGTGGTAGGTTGGCATCCCGTCCGACTTGAACAAAACTTTGTCGTCAAGGCTTTTGGTGGTGTTAAACGTAACGCTTCCCCGAATCAAATCGTCTTCCGTTACATCAACATCTTCGGGCATCTTGAAACGGATTACATAAGCTTCTCCCGCACCTATCTTTTTTTTGACTTCTTCCGCAGACAAGGAAAGTGAGTTGTTTAGCTTTTCACGTGTGCCAATCCCATAAGCAAAGGACTCCTTTTTTTCTTCAGCAGACCTCCTGAGCCGGTCAATTTCCTCAGGTGTGTCGAAAGCAATATATGCCCGGCCTGTTTCAACCAACAGGTTGGCATACTGTTTATACAATTCTTTCCGTTCGCTCTGGCGGTAAGGGCCAACATCGCCACCGATGCCGGGACCTTCATCGAATTCAAGCCCGCACCACTTTAAACTTTCAATAATATATTCCTCGGCTCCGGGTACATACCTTGCCTGGTCTGTATCTTCAATCCGTAGTATGAAATCGCCACCGTTTTGTTTGGCAAAAAGGTAATTAAACAAAGCGGTACGTACACCTCCTATATGTAAAGGCCCTGTTGGGCTGGGGGCAAAACGCACCCGTATTTTCCGATCGCTCATTTTATATCTTTTTTGATTGCTGCAAAGGTATAATAAATTAAGGTTTGATGGAATGAAAGGCCGGAGGGGCTAAAAATTATTTGATTTTTATAAATTATCACTATAAATTGACCTTTTTATTAATTATTTTAGTCACATCATAATCATTTGGATTTTTAGAGTCAGGATATAAATTATTGTAAACATGTACGGGAAAATAAAAAATGACCTTCAGGTTACGTTAAAAAAATTAAAAGAGCAGGGGCTATATAAAACCGAAAGGATAATTACTTCATCGCAAAGCTCGGCAATCAGTATTTCGACCGGTGAAACAGTGTTTAATTTTTGCAGCAACAATTATTTAGGGCTGGCCAACCATCCCGATGTAGTAAAAGCTGCTCAGGATGTTATGAATAAATGGGGCTTTGGGCTTTCATCGGTACGGTTTATTTGCGGGACACAACAAATTCATAAAGAGCTGGAAGAGAAAGTTTCGGAGTTCCTTGGGACGGAAGATACTATTCTTTATTGCGCCTGTTTCGATGCCAACGGGGGAGTATTTGAACCTCTGCTTGGCCCGGACAGTGCTATTATTTCTGACGAATTGAACCATGCATCTATTATTGATGGCGTACGCTTGTGTAAAGCACAACGTTTCCGTTACAAACATTCAAATATGGAAGAGTTGGAGCAATGCCTGAAAGATGCGCACGAAGCTACATACCGTATCATTGTAACCGATGGCGTGTTCTCAATGGATGGCGACATGGCGAAGCTCCCCGAAATTGTTGCCCTGGCCGAAAAATACGATTCACTTGTGATGGTTGACGACTCGCACGCAACCGGCTATATTGGCAAAACCGGCAGGGGGACAGCCGAACATTTCGGGGTGCTGGGTAAAATTGATATCATAACTACCACTTTTGGGAAAGCCATGGGAGGCGGCAACGGAGGGTGTACCTCGGGACGGAAAGAAATTATTGACATGCTGAGGCAGCGTTCCCGCCCGTATTTATTTTCCAATACCCTGGCCCCTGCAACTGTTGGCGCAACGTTGAAAGTGATTGAGATGTTGTCGGGTTCATCAGAACTTCCTGCTAAAACCATGGCTAACGCCGACCGGTTCAGGTCGAAAATGGAGGCAGCTGGTTTCGACATTGTAAAAGGGGGCACAGCTATTGTCCCGGTAATGATTTATGATGAGCCACTTGCCATTAAATTTGCGGACGAATTACTAAAAGAAGGCGTTTATGTTATTGGTTTTTGCTTTCCGGTAGTACCCAGAGGCAAAGCCCGTATCCGGGTGCAGCTTTCGGCGGCCCACACATTTGAACAGATCGATAAAACTGTTAATGCATTTATAAAAGTGGGTAAGAATTTGAATGTTATTTAGTGTTTCAAAATTTTCTTTTTAGAGATGTAGTTGTTACTTTTTATAGACAATATATATCCTCCGGAAGGGACGTCTGATAAATCTAGATTAATGGTATGCCTGCCGATTGGTTTATTTATTTCAATATTTCTTATTTGTAGCCCCGACATATCAAAAACCTCTAAAAAAGACCTATTTGTGTTTGGGATAAAAAAAACTACCGAAAAAATGTCTTTTGATGGATTTGGGTATACTTCAATGTTATAAATATTATCCCCTTCGATTGCTATTTCACCTATACCAAGAACGCTCTTGTTAATATAAACTTTAAAAATCTGGTTGCTTGCACTACTTTGTGTACCATCATTAATAAAAAAGATATTATCTTGTGAACTCTCTATCCCCCCATAAATATATCCGACCAGTATGTTTTCTTGAGGTAACTTGTTTAAGTTTATTATCTCATTATCAATAAAGAGATTATCGTCAGTTATAGGGATAAATTCAGCACCGGAACCTAATAAGCCAGGCATCTCGACATCAAGTTTACTTTCGATCATCGAACCATCATTGAACCTCGTAACTTTACTAATAGTTTTTACAAAAGGGACATTGTCGTCTTGCACTAAATTATTGTCACTGTCTAAAGTATACTGACTCATTCCGCCAAAAAATATTGTATGCATAGTATTATTAGCAGCATCATAAACAGGCATTTTGGCACTATGGTATTGGCTTAAGTATTGAGTGAAATCATTGTTCACAGTATAGCCAGTATTTGTAATATCGACAGAATTCAGCCATGGGATATTAGCAATGTATTGAAATACCCCACTAAACATAGTAAAGCCGTGGACTCCATTCGGAAAAATCTGAGGAGACATATTGTAATCTCTTCTGTGAAGGTTATTAGTATCATTATATGCAGTATAGTTGTTTAAAGTAATAGTAGTACCATCATCAACAATTTCAAATTTCCTGATTTCGTTAGTGTATTTTTGAATAAACCCAGCTCCACTGTTAGGGCCCATAGGATTGTACCTGCCTTTAAAATATTGTCCTCCACATAAGTAGAACATATTGTCTAAAAAACCTAATTGCCCTCCTGTAACAGCAAAATTAGTATCCGTTATTTGCCGGAAGTAAGGTACAATACCAGAGTTATTGATAACAGCGTTAGCTAAGCCATCTACATTTACAGCAGTTAAATATGGGAAAGTCACATGGTCGTTTTGTGTTGCACTATAACCATATCCACCAATTATATACAATATATTCCCTCTTTGGTAAAATTCCTGATTGGTAGATTGCAACTGTTCATAAATTGATGCAGGCAATGTACTTAAAGAAGTATTCCAAACCTGATTATTATTTGGGCCTATCACATAAACATCTTTATTATTATTGCTCTCTGGAAAAGAAGAGTTGGCTTGACGCTGATGTAAACCATCAATTCTGCCTCCGATAATTAACCATTTCCCATCGCTGGTTTTCCCCCAGGAGAATGAATGTACATTTGGGGCTTTATTTATTGTTAAAGGCTCTATTTGTACTGTGAATTTTTCTTGTGCATTGGTGCTAAAGACTAAAAAAAAACCAAGCATAAATATTAATAACTTTGTTTTTTTCATTTTGTACTTATTTTATGAGTAAAAACCCCTTTGTGGAGGATAGCTTCCGAGCATGGATGTAAAAGGAAGTATACTACTCAGATTATTAATCAAATATATACAATATGAGTAAGAATTACAATTTATTTATTCGCTGCCTGTGTACTGGTGTGTGCTGCACCACTTTTCCTTTACGGGCAACAATAAAGGAGGGTAAAAAACGGTTTATTCAAGATCGTATTTGATCAAATAGAAAATAAAAGAAGAGGCGATGTAAAGAGTAATAATAATCGGGATGGCATATACTTTCAGCAATAGAAGAAGCACGGTACTGGCCATTAAAAAGAGGTACCGGTACCAATTCCCTTTTATTGAATAATTACTGAATTTAAGTGAAAACATCGGGATACCCGAGATCAATAAAAACGAGGTTATAAAAGCTATAATCAACAAATTTTTAGTAGTGAATACCAGTTTTATTAAATCAATGTATTCACGGTATTCGAGCATCAACCCAAAAGAAGCCCACAGGATTGCATTGGCAGGGGTAGGCAGGCCCGTAAAATTTTTTGCCTGGGTGGTGTCAATATTGAACTTTGCCAAGCGCAATGCCGAAAATATTGGTATTAATGCAGCAGCAGAGAGTACCAGCCATTGGCCCCAGCTTGCTGTAATTTCCTGGATAGGCCTGTTTATGCCGAATAATGCGTATTCGAGGAGGGTGAAAAGGATAGCCCCCGGGGCAATGCCAAATGAAATAACATCGGCCAGCGAATCCAGTTCTTTCCCCATTTGCGAATAAGCTTTTAGCAAACGGGCCGAAAAACCATCAAGAAAATCAAAAACTGCAGCAACACAGATAAAAAGCCCTGCCCAGCCCAACTGCCCGTCAATGGCAAATATGGTTGCCAGCATCCCGGAAAAGATATTTAGCGAGGTAATAAAATTGGGTATCCAGCTGATTATATTTTTATTGGCAGTCATAATTAGTTGAGTGTAGCAATTACGGTTTTCCCACCTATAGTTTTTTGGTGTATTTTTACTTTTACGACAGCATTTTTGGGTAAAAACAAATCGACACGGGAGCCAAACCTGATAAATCCAAGTTGCTGCTTTTGTGTAACAGTTTCGCCTTCATTGGCGTAGGTGATTACCCTTCGGGCCAGTAACCCGGCAATCTGCCTTACCATTACCTCTGCGCCGTCTTTCATCCTGATTACGGTGGTACAACGTTCATTCTCTTCGGAAGATTTTGCTACAAATGCCGGCAAGAACCGCCCATTCCTATGTGCACGGTAAACAACCTCTCCTTCAACAGGCACACGGTTGATGTGGGCATTAAATATCGACATGAAAACAGAAACCTGAATCCTCTCTTCCTTAAAGTATTCACGTTCAAAGGCAGGTTCTATTGTAACCACTTCTCCATCGGCAACCGAAAGAATATTTTTTATACTGCATGAAACATTAATTCCCGGGTCTCTGAAGAACCAGACGACTACCCCGGCCAGGAATAGTAATCCGGCCAGCAGGAAATAAACAATCAGGTATTGTTTTAAAAGGAGGTATAATAATACTGCTATTCCTGTGATAATTAATATTGCTACAGGTATTATCTTCTTGCCTTCTTGATGTATTCTCATTCGTTAATTCTCGTAAAGTCAGTTTTTTAATGATTAAAAATTAGAAGCCAGGCAATAATAAAGGGTATAGCCATTAATAAACTGTCGAACCGGTCCAGGATACCACCATGGCCCGGCAAGAGTGCTCCAGAGTCTTTAATATTCAGACTTCTTTTCATAAGTGATTCAACAAGGTCGCCAAAAGTGCCAAATATAACAATAATCAGTGCGATACCCATCCAGCTTACTAATCCCAGCGATTGAAATATTACTGAATTCAGGATTCCTGTGACCATGGCAAAAATACCTCCGCCTATTACGCCTTCCCACGATTTTTTTGGCGAGATACGCTCGAACAGCCGGTGTTTGCCAAGCCACATACCAAACAGGTAGGCAATGGTGTCATACGTCCAAAGGATAAAGAATATACCTAAAAGTAATTTTGGGGAGAACTCACTGTTGCCTGGTACCCCCCGGAAAACAAGGAAGTTTAGGAGGCTAAACGGCAAAGCAATATAGATAATCCCCATTATTGTTATTGCAATATTGGCTATCGAATTTCCCTTTCCCCGGTACAATTCTGCAATAAAAACCAAAAATAAGATCGGGAATATTAGAAACAGCAGGTTCATCGGTACTAACCCGTTTGCATAACTAAAAAGGGTTGCAAAAAGTACCAACCCGATAATATACCCGGTAACTTTCTGAGGCTGTATGCCTTCTCCCTGTGTTATTGAGTAAAATTCTTTTAACATCAAAAACTGCATTCCCGCAAAAACAAGGGCAAAGGCAATGGGATGGAGAATAATCCCTGCAACAATAACTATTACAAAAGCTACGCCCGTTAAAGATCTTCTTACTAAATCAGTCAATTTCTTAATTCTTTAAGTAAATCTATGGCTTTTGCTTCATCGTGTTCTTCAATATATACCCTGTATTCGCCGAAGGTTGCGTAACTTGAATCATGTTGGTTTAAAATTACCGCCTTGATCCCGTTTTCTTCCAATATGCTTTTTGCAATTGAAGCCTGGTGGCTTTCGGCAGTCATAAATACTTCTTTCCATCCTTTTTCCATGGCGACAAAAGTACGGAATTATTTTTATTTAGAAAGATGCCTGTTGAAATTTGAAATGGCTAGTGTCGTGTCACGCATGTTCTGCCAGTCCAAGTCCTGTTCTTTTTGCTCCTTGCTGCTTGAAAAAATTTTTACAGAACGCTGCTATGCGCAGATTTTTTGCATTGCCAGAACCAAAAATAACTTCGACTTAACCGACATTTCATACATGACACGATACTAGATATTATTCTGTATGAATACAATCAGAGACCTGGGCCCGTGTGCTCCCAGCACCAGTGTTTTCTCAATATCGGCAGTACGGCTGGGCCCTGATATTACGGAAATCATTGAAGGGAGGTTATTTTCATACTTACCTGTTAATTTTTCATATCCATTTTCAAGGTAATCAACCAATTGGCTTTCTTTAGCAATGATAATATGAACCGGTGGGAAGACGAACATTTCGCGCCCTGAACCTTGTGCAGAACTGACCATTACCGAACCCAGGTGCGCCACAAGGTATTCGCAGCTTGTAATGCCAACTTCAATATCATCGGGTATTTTCAAACAATTATTGACAGGGATATTATACTCCCCAAGCCTCTCCTGAAGCGACTTTTCCCTGCAACAAACCTGTTTCCATCCACTTTCATCAATTCGTTGTTTCAATGCTGCAAACAGTTGTTGTTCGTCATCGCAAATATGGGCTTTTCCTTGTAAAAGTTCAAGGTTTTGCTTAAATATTTCAGCTAAGCCTCCGTATAAAGGATGGTATACAGGCTGTTTAAAGTCAGGAGGGCAGGGCTGTGCCTTGCTCAGAGTTGCTTTTTTCAACTTATCAAGGATTTCCTGCCGTGCCGAAGTCATCCTATGCTGATTTTACGTCCTTGCCGGAGTCGTTGCCTTTATCCTCTTTTGCTTTTATTTCCAGGCCTTCTTTTGAACCGTTACCATTTTCTTCAGATGCTTCCATCTCCTTTTTTTTCTCATCCCAGGGGCGCGGCCCAAATATTTCTTCCAGGTTTTCACTAAAGATAACCTCTTTGCGTAATAAAAGCTTTGCTAATTTTTTGTGCCCTTCGGCATTTTCTTTTAATATTTTTAATGCCCTTTTGTATTGTGTATTAATCAGGAGGTTTGCCTCTTCGTCAATCAGTTCAGCTGTTTTTTCACTGTAAGGTTTAGTGAAATTGTAGTCGCTTTGCCCTGTTGAATCGTAATAACTTACATTCCCGACCCTTTTGCTCATCCCCAGGATACTGACCATGGCATAAGCTTGTTTGGTGATCTTTTCCAGGTCGTTTTGTGCCCCCGATGAAATTCTTCCAAAAGTTAATTCCTCGGCAGCCCGCCCGCCTAAAGCCGAACACATTTCATCAAGCAACTGTTCTTTGGTTGTAATCGACCTTTCTTCGGGTAAGTACCATGCAGCCCCCAAAGCTTTCCCACGCGGAACAATAGTAACCTTAATCAATGGGTGGGCATATTCGAGTAGCCAGCTAATTGTAGCATGTCCAGCTTCGTGGTAAGCAATGGTTTTTTTCTCTTCGCTTGATATTATTTTATTTTTCTTTTCGAGCCCTCCGATAATCCGGTCAACAGCGTCAAGGAAGTCTTGTTTACCTACCGATTCCCTGTTTTTCCTGGCGGCGATTAAAGCAGCTTCGTTACATACATTGGCAATGTCGGCTCCTGAAAAACCGGGAGTCTGTTTCGCCAGGAAGTCAACGTTCATATTTTTATCAATCTTTATCGGCTTAAGGTGTACCTGGAATATCTCCTTACGTTCGTTAAGGTCTGGCAGCTCTACATGAATCTGCCTGTCGAACCTGCCTGCACGCATCAGGGCGCGGTCTAAAATATCGGGGCGGTTTGTAGCCGCTAAAATAATAACACCGCTGTTTGTATCGAAACCATCCATTTCGGTTAGCAGTTGGTTGAGGGTATTTTCCCGCTCATCGTTTGACCCTATATTCGGATTCTTCCCCCTGGCACGGCCAATTGCGTCAATCTCATCGATAAACACGATGCACGGAGCCTTTTCTTTAGCCTGTTTAAACAGGTCGCGGACACGCGATGCCCCCACGCCTACGAACATCTCTACAAAATCAGACCCTGACATGGAAAAAAACGGAACGTTTGCTTCTCCGGCAACCGCTTTGGCAAGCAGTGTTTTCCCTGTTCCCGGAGGGCCTACCAAAAGCGCGCCTTTAGGGATTTTCCCCCCCAGCTTTGTGTACTTATCAGGGCTTCTCAAAAATTCTACAATCTCTTCAACCTCTTGTTTTGCTTCAGCTAAGCCGGCAACATCTTTAAAACTGGTCGATACTTTTGAATCTTTATCGAATATTTTAGCCTGCGATTTACCAACATTGAAAATCCCGGCTGCGCCACCACCGCCTGCACCTTTGCTCATGCGGCGGAATATCCACCACCACAATAAAATAATTAAAACGAAAGGGCCAATTGTCCAAAGTATCTCTCCCGCCCAGTTCCGTTCTTTTTTATATTCAGGAAGTATTTCTTGCGTAGAACCTTTCTGGGCATCAGCCAGGTTCCTTTCAAATGTTTCTACCGAGCCAATGGTGAAATAGAAATGAGGCCCTTCCGGGGAAGGTTTTGTGAAGCGGCCGCTAAATTCCTGTTCGTATTTATCAAGCCTGTCGCTTTTCAGGTAAATCTCTGCCCGTTCATCATTGATTACCACAATCTTTTTGATGTCGTGGTTAGCAAGCATTGTCGTTTTTACTTTGCTCCAGTTCGTTTCAACCGGGCCATAGCTGGTGCTGAAGAAAAAATTCGCAATGATGAATACAACAGCTATTAATCCATAAAACCAATAAGGGTTGAATTTTGGCTTTTTATTGTTCCCTCCCAGTCCTCCAAAAGGAGAGTTGAATTTTGGCTGGTTATCTTTATTTTCTTTTTTGTCTTTTTCTGCCATAATTAAAAAATTAACTTTTACCTTGAATCTTGGTAATTTTTGCATCTGCCCACAACCCTTCCAGATTGTAAAAACTGCGCGTTTCTTCCTGAAAAATATGTACCATTATATCGCCATAGTCCAGTAAAATCCATATAGCATTCCTATAGCCATCTTTGTGCCAGGCCGATTCGCCGGCCATCTCCTCCATTGTTTCTTCAACCGATTGTGCTATAGAGCTTACCTGTGTATTTGATGTGCCATGGCATATAATAAAATAATTACATTCTGAATGGTCTATTGTTGTAAGGTCTATTTGTAAAATATCTTTCCCTTTTAATCTGTCAATACCCTCAACTATTGTATTAATTCTGTTTTCAATTGATTCCTGCTTTTTACCCATATATTTATTTTAGAAATACAAAGATAATGTTTTTGACGTACTTCATTGGTTTATAGTATCTTTGATTTTATAATTATTCCCATTTTTCTTGCTGTTAATATCCAAAACATTGTATTACAGTTATAAACTGTATTTTTATAAAATAGTTTAGCAATTATTACTTAATTAACTTATGATAGGTGAAAATATTATCCATCTAAATGAGGTTGATTCTACCAACAACTATGCCAGAGGCATATTAAAAGACAAAGTTGAAGAGGGCTCTGTCGTTTTGGCATATTCCCAAAACCAGGGGCGTGGGCATCTACAAAATACATGGGAGAGTGAGCCGGGTATGAACCTTACCTTCAGCATTATACTGTACCCCGAGTTTTTAGATCCGGCCAGGCAGTTTGCCTTGTCGCAGATGGCCTCATTAGGTATCCTCGATTTTATAATGGGAAAAACCGATTCTGCATCAATAAAGTGGCCTAACGATATATATATAGGCAACAAAAAAATCGGGGGGATATTAATTGAAAATTCGATTTTAGGAAGCCGGTTTTCAAGTTCAGTTGTTGGAATAGGGTTGAATATTAACCAGTCTGAGTTCAGCGGGTGGATACCAAATCCTGTTTCGTTAAAATTGGTAAAGGGTGTTGATTTTAATTTGGAAGAATGCCTTTTAATGCTATGTTCAACTATCTCGGAGTGGTATGAGAAACTAAAAAACGGGCATTATGCCGAATTGAACGACAGGTATACCTCAAACCTGTACCGCCGGGGGTTATGGGCCGGTTACAAAAGCGATGGGCAAATGTTTAAAGGGAAAATTACCGGGATTGATGAAACAGGCAGGTTGTTAATTGAAAAGGAGACAGGAAAGATTTCCACTTTTAATTTTAAAGAAGTAGAATATGTACCGTATGGCTGATCCTGGGAACGGAAGCCTGATTTTTCAAGGCCTCTAGTGTCGTGTCAAGTCAAACATAAAAAGACTACTTAAAATTGCCATCGCTCTTAAATTCCCTAAAGGGAACAACCCAGGCGCGAAGGGTTTCCCCTCTGGGGGCTAGGGGTATCGAGGGGATGCGACATAGTTTACTTGACTTGACACTAATATTGCAGCCCGGCCAGCGTATCAGCCAGTTGGTTAATTCCTGCATCCAGTTTATTCCCGGCAACCATTTTTATCATCATGCTCATGTCGGCATGGAGGGTGAGCCTTATTTTAGACTGGAATTCGCCGTATGGCAGCAATTGAATCCAAAAAGTAAACGACAGAGGCAGTTTGCCTGCGCTTTCTATTTTGATGGTTTTAAACGGCTCTCGGTTTACAATTTTAATCTCGGCCATTCCAAATCCGGAGATCTTAAAGCGGCAGGAGTCATGGTCAGATTCAAAGTCGGAAACATTTACCTGTGGGATTTGTTCTGAAATTTTTTGCAACATACCTTCGTTGAGGTATTTAGAAAGGTTTTCAAAGTCCGACAGGTAATTAAACACTTTCTCAGGGTCTTTATAAATATATTTAATGTCGCTAACGTATTTACTTATAGCCATAATAGGTTTGTATGCTTACAAAATATGCCCCAAAAATAAGCAGGGGCCATTGTATATTTTTTATTGAAAACAATTATTTACCCCAATTGGCGGGATCCTCCCTCCAGCTATTAAGGTTTTTCACTTCACTCTCAGTAATTTCACCATCCTTTAATGCGAGGTCGATTAAATTCTGGTAACGGCTTAATGCTGTTAGTTCAATGCCTGCAGTTTTAAAATTTTCTTTTGCAAGAGGGAAATTATATGTAAAAATGGCAACCATCCCCAAAACATCTCCCCCAAAATTATCGACTGCTTCGGCTGCTTTGAGGCTGCTGGTGCCTGTTGAAACGAGGTCTTCGATAATTACAACTTTTTGCCCCGGTTTTAAATCGCCTTCGACAAGGTTTTCTAATCCATGCCCTTTGGGTTTCGACCTTACATAGATGAAAGGCAACCCAAGCTTTTCGGCAACCAACACCCCATGGGCAATCGCACCTGTGGCAACACCTGCAATTACGTCAGCTTCAGGGTACTTCTCTTTAATAATTTTTACAAACTGGCTACATATAAAAGTCCTTATTTCGGGGTAAGACAATATTTTACGGTTATCGCAATAAATCGGGGCTTTCCACCCCGAGGCCCATGTAAATGGGCTTGATGGTTGAATTTTTATTGTGTTAATTTGTAATAGCCTTCGGGCTACTTCAATTTGCATGGATTCCATAATTGTTATTTGTTAATCTGAATTCAAAGAACAAATGTATAAAGTTTTTTTTAAAGATAAGGTGCTTATTGTCGCCCACGAAAAAGAGATTCCGGCGAAAGCCTCTGACAGGCAGTTGGTTGAAGTAAATGAGCCGGGGGATATTATTCGTTTAGTTAATCATTTCTTAAAAGGCGGGCACAAAGAGGTGGTGCTTATTGCAGGGGATGTTAAGGGGACATGGGCCGGTATCAAACAACATTTTAAAGTAATTAAGGCAGCAGGTGGTTTTGTATTGAATAAAGGCAGGATTTTATTTATTTACAGGCGGGGGAAATGGGATTTGCCTAAGGGTAAAATTGACAAAGGTGAATCGCCGGAAGAGGCTGCGGTTCGTGAAGTTGAAGAAGAGTGTGGGATCTCGGGTCCTCAGATTACCCGGAAACTACCCCCGACATGGCATATTTACCAGTCGCCGTACCCCGAATCTAAGGGCAGGTGGATACTAAAAAAAACGGCATGGTTTGAAATGTCCTACAACGGAGGAGAACGGTTAACGCCTCAAACCGAAGAAGATATTGTTGAAGCACGGTGGTTAAACCCAGGGGATCTTGCTGAAGTCCTTGGTAATACATATCCGAACCTGGAATCAATCATCCGGCTTTATTGCTGACTCTTTCGTTGTTTGAAAAACTCATTTTTCAGGAATGCCCCAAACTGGTGCTCAAATCCATCAAGAGGCGATTTTGCAGGAGCCAGGATAACCTCATGTTTCCGGCCTAAAAGGAAGCAGGTAGGGAACGATTTCACCCTGTACTCATTTGCATACCTTTTAGTCGTGTCGGAAACAATCTCCCCCGGGATTTTATTTTCCAAAAGGAACCTGGTTACACGGGCTGTGTACCCATTGGATAATACAATAAAAAGCTGAAGCTGCCCTTTATATTTTTCATCAAGCACCGTCAGGTATTTTAGCTGTTCCCTGTCCACCTTTATTTCCAGGTCGGCAAATACAAGGTACTTATATTTTGAAGACTCGTTGGAGCATTTCTGAAGCCCTTCCATATTCTTCAGGCAAATAACCGGTGCTAAAGTGCCAGGCCTCAGGTGTAAAAGTTTTTGTTTAACCATTTTCGCAAAAAGCCTGATTTCCTTGTCGGGGTTTCCTGTATAATGCTGCGAGGTTACCATGTTAAGAATGGGGGTAGTTGGGAACTTCCCGGAGAAAAAAGCATCGTGCAATAATTTTAATACAATAAAATCGGTAAGTAACGTGCCTGTCTGGTATTTTTCATGAAAATATTTTATGATGAATGGCAGGTTGCCTCTCGAAACAGCTGTTTGTAGTTCCCTCCCTTTAATCGAATTTGTTTCAAATACCAGTTTATTCGAATATATGCGATCTATTAAATCAATAAAAGAAGGGGTGAAGAATGTGGTTGTGTGTATATCGGCCCCGCTAAGAAGCTTTTCCTGGTTGGCTCTGCCTGCTTCATATTGCAGGATGAGCAGTTTAAACTTCATCTGGTCTCTGAAAAAGGGGTTTTCATATCCGCCAAATTCTTCTTTGAGTGTGTCTTCTACCAATTTAAGGGTTGTTTTTGATTGCCTGAAATAGAGCTGGTTGAAATATTTATCAGTTAGCTGGTTAAAGCGGAGTTCAAATCTTGAGGCCAATTTATTCAGTTCATCTTCATCGGGTGAATCAACTTTTATCCACACCACTAGGGGCTTGAAATATGGGTTTTTCTCTTCAACGAAGGTTTTTGCACGGTAAGCCGGAAGTTGAATATGTAATTGCTCCTCCGGTTCAAGAACCAGCATCCCCCTGTAAACATCAAAATTACTAAAACAAAAAGTGGTTTTATCAATTTTTATATTGGTTGAAAAGTAGCCCTTCGAATCAATCTTTATGCTGAAGACTTTCTTTTCGGTTTTTGTAATTGGGTCAACGTAGGTATTAAAGGTGAGTGTTTTGCCTGCATAGTCCGGCTCAAAACCTTTAATTTCTGTGCCCTGGGTTGAATAAAAAGGGATAATTAAAAATAGTAGGATAATTAACTTCTGAGTCATCTCTAAATTTTATTTTTACTGTAGCTCCTCTTCATTTAACTACCTCATTAATCAATTATTCCAACCTGAATTCGTCCATGTTTAAGCCTTTGGGGAGAAATCTGCTGGCATCGCCTCCATGTAAAATAATATCCCTGATAATAGAAGAATTAACCGGCGTATGTTCCGGCATGGTCAACAGGAACACTGTTTCTATATCGGGGTACATCTGCTTGTTTACCTGGGCAATAGCCCGTTCGTATTCAAAATCGGATGACGTCCGCAGCCCCCTGAGTATATATTTGGCATTTACATGCTTACAAAAGTCAACGGTAAGCCCTTCATGGGTTTGTACGCTTATTTTTTTATTGTTCGAGAATACCTGGTTGATCCACTTCACCCGTTTACTGAGAGGGAAAAATGATTTTTTATTTGAGTTATAACCTATCATAATAACAATCTTATCGAACATTGGCATTGCCCTGCATACAACAGATTCATGCCCTATTGTAAACGGGTCGAAAGATCCGGGGAATATCGCAACTCTTTCCATGGTTAAATGAGTTTACTGGTAATTTTAATACTATAAAAACGTAAAGTTGGGCTTTTTTAGTTTATAATCTTCACTTTATTGGCATTTACAAACAAAATATTTCCAATGTCGCTGTACCCCTCTACAAATTCATTTATGTTTTTCAGCATTTCTACATTGAACCCAATGATTGTGAGGTCGGCATCTGCAGAGTACTTTGTAATAACCTCTTTTTTGTTTGCCTGTTCGAAAGGTACCATCAAAATGTTTGACGGGCTTATCGGTAACCTCCCGGTTTTGATCAACTCCATCAACTGATTCCTTTTTTCTTCCATTAATTTCTCAGGGTAGAGGGCAAATATTTTAATTAACCCTTTTTTCCAGTCGGGATGGCCAAGGATAATATAACCAAGTAATATCATCAGGTTTGCATTCCGGTAATCGTCAGGTTTAATCCATATATGCAGCTCTTTTTTGTATCCAAAACCTTTGTACGATGTGTTGAGGATACAAATATCAAACCCTGCGGAGTCTACAATTTCATAATTTGCTACAATCTCTTTCAGGTTACTGGGGTCGGTGCGCGAATATTCGAACAAGATAAGGTTGTTCCCTTTTCCCGAAATACCTGAAAGCTGTACCACCTGGGCAATTGCCGATGTGTACGAGGGGGAAATTATGGTGTCGAGGTAAACCTTGTTTTTACTTCCATGTGCCAGGTGGATCAGGCGTTCCAATACCTCTTTCGATTGCGCCGTTGTCTCCTGGTTCAGGTAACCCTTTATAAAGTGGATGTATGTGCCAAAGCCATATTTGTAAGACAACCACCGCATAATATCGAAAGCCGACCTGCGCTTAAATGTATCGTACGAAATACATACGCCGAACGGACGCCAGCTAACGTCTTTTTCATTCTGGTCTGCCCGTTGGAGGATTATTTGCAACTGCCTGTTTAACTGAAATATAACGCCACGCAATAATTTATTGACCCCCTGTTTCTCCTTTTGTGTATTGTTGATCGTATAATAAATCATGGCCATGATAAGCAATGAAAATGCTGCATAAGGGGCATTCATCTTAAACATCAGCCAAAAAGAAAAAAGTGTGCCGATTAACGAAATGTACCATTTTGAACGGAATGTTGGCCGGTAAGCCGGGTCGGCGGCAAAGTGTTCAAGTAATGAGATCAGGCAAATAGCGGCATAGGTTACCATAAAAAACATGGAAATTATTTGAGCCACAAAATTCACATCGCCAATAAAAACAAAAAAGAAGGCGATCACAATAGTAATAATAGAACTATTAACGGGCTCATTATCTCTTTTTACACCTTTTGCAAACCATGAATTTACTGTTTTCTGAGGAAGTATCTCATCAAATCCGATGGCCTGCAATGTGCGGGGGGCAACCATAATAGACCCCAGTGCCGAGCTTAACGAAGCCGCTGCCAACCCAATCGGGATTATCGGGCCCCACAACGCAATCCTGCTCATAATCAGCTGGTCGCCAACCAAATCTTCGGGTGTTGCCGAAATAGCAAATTTATAGGCAATGGCAACATAAACAATCATTCCGACAACAGTGGCCCACAGAGTACCCCTGGGTATTGATTTTTTTGGGTCTTTCAGGTCGCCTGATAACCCCAGCCCTGCAGCTAAACCTGTGAAAGCAGGGAAAATAATTGTAAATACAAAAAAGAAATCTTGATGTTCCGTTATGTGTGCATGGAAGTTAATCTCCTGCGGTTTAATGGGCGAATCGCCAAGGAAGAACATCGCCAGCGATGTAAGTAAAACAGCTACAACCACATACAGTGCTTTGATCCCCACTTTTGCCCCTTTAACCAGGATGACGGCTGCAAGGATGGCCATGGTTGGGATAGTGATTATCCTGCGGTCGGGTATATTAAAGTTGTATGCTTCCCTAAGCCAGTTGACAAGCGGTTCGAAAGCTTCGCCGAACGCTATTACATAAAAAGCCACACTAATAGCCTGTGATAAGTAAAGGGCGATTCCGATAGCGCCTCCGACATTCAATCCGAACGACCGTGAGATAATGTAATAAGCACCACCGCCCTGCACCCGCTGATTGGTTGCAATTTCAGCCACTGCAAAAGCCGTAGGTATCGTAACCACATGGCCAAAAATAATAATCCCGATTACGCCAAAAAAACCAACCTGCCCAACTGCCCAGCCGAAACGCAAAAACAATATTGCTCCCAGTATTGTCGATAGGGCAGTTAAAAAAACCGGCATTGTGCCAAAACGGGCATTTGTATTCACCAGCGACTTTGCCATACCTGATCTTTTTTTTCAAAGTTAAAGGTTCAATCTAAAAATAAAAATTATTGAACTTATAATTAGTATAATTGCTAATTTGTTGAATTATGGTTAATATCACTATTTTTTTGAAATTTGTGTTGAAAATGAGGTTATTTAATTTTAAACAACTTCAATAAGATATTACATACAAATGTTAAATATATGAAACGGATTTTGGTAACCGGGGGAGCAGGTTTTATTGGCTCTCATTTGTGTGAGAGGCTTCTGAACGAAGGGAATGAAGTGATTTGCCTGGATAATTTTTTTACAGGCTCAAAACAAAAAGTCCTCAAACTACTGAATAATCCTTTTTTTGAGATGGTAAGGCACGATGTAACCATGCCTTATTATATTGAGGTAGATGAAATTTATAACCTGGCGTGCCCTGCCTCACCGGTACATTATCAGCATAACCCCATTAAAACGATTAAAACTTCTGTAATGGGGGCGATTAATGTACTTGGAATTGCCAAAAGGACCAGGGCTAAGATTCTCCAGGCTTCGACCAGCGAGGTATATGGCGACCCTCACATCCACCCGCAAGAAGAAAGTTATTGGGGGAATGTGAACCCTATTGGCGACAGGTCGTGCTACGATGAAGGCAAGCGGTGTGCCGAATCACTATTTGTGAATTACAATCACCAGAATAATGTGAAGGTGAAGATTATCAGGATATTTAATACCTACGGGACACGCATGGAATTAAATGACGGAAGGGTTGTGTCTAATTTTATTGTACAGGCTTTGAAAGGTGAAAATATCACCATTTATGGAGACGGGCGTCAAACCCGGAGCTTTCAGTATGTTGACGACCTGATTGAAGGGATGGTACGGATGATGGGTACAGGCGATGATTTTATAGGCCCGGTAAACCTTGGCAACCCGGATGAATTTTCCATGCTCGAACTGGCAACCCGGGTCATTGAGCTGACAGGAAGCAGGTCGGAGGTTACCTACCTGCCGCTTCCAAAAGACGACCCGGCACGAAGGAAACCGGATATTTCTCTGGCAAAAGAAAAGCTGGGTGGCTGGATGCCAAAAATTAAACTTGAAGACGGGTTGAAAAAAACCATTGAGTACTTTGATAAGGTATTGTCAGGAAAAGGGGAGGCAGGATGACGGAGTGGTAAATTTATTTGTTGTACTCTGTTATATTCCCCATTGCCCCGATATTCCAACAACCCTTAGAAACTAATAAACCAGATATGGAAAATAAAATACTATCAGTAGTCATCCCGGTTTACAACGAAGAAAGGACAATTACCAGGATACTCGATAAAGTAATTGAAGTTGAACTGATTGGCGGGTTCAAAAAAGAATTAATCATCGTGAATGATTGTAGCGAAGACCGCTCAGAGGAAATAATTAACAAATATATAGCCGGGCACCCGGAAGCCGACATAAAATTTTTCCAGCAGCATGAGAATATGGGAAAAGGGGCAGCTTTGCACCGGGGGATAAAAGAAGCCGGGGGCGAATACCTGGTTATCCAGGATGCTGACCTTGAATATGACCCGCGTGAATACAACGATTTACTAAAGCCTGTTGCCGAGGGTTTTGCCGATGTGGTTTACGGCTCACGTTTCATGGGTGGCAACCCGCACCGTATCCTGTTTTTCTGGCACTCTATCGGGAATAAATTACTTACAACAATATCAAACATATTCACCAACCTGAACCTGACCGACATGGAAACCTGCTATAAACTTTTCAGGTCAGATATTATCAAAAACCTTGAT